>CAZISZ010000001.1:0-40102 GCA_964542035.1 uncultured Ruminococcus sp.
GGGGTATCCATATTCATAGCCCATGCGATACGGAAGTCAAGCACGATATCGCCTTCAAGACGAATAAACGCGGCGGCAAAATCGTCAACTTGGAACGCCTTTGCGTACTCGGCGCGCTTGTCGGCGCGGTAGCCGCAGTAGTTGGGATCCTGTCCGAAGAATGCCGACTTGTAACCGGTAACGGTCAAAGGCTTGGGATAGCCGATGGCGTTAAGCACCATATCGAGCGAGTAGCAACCGATATCGCCGAGTGCGCCGATCCCCGCGGTATCATCCGCGATAAAGGATGTGCCGAAGGGTGTGGGGATGCCGCGACGGCGACCGCCGCCGGTTTGGATGTAATAGATCTTACCAAGCTCGCCCGACTGAACGATCTTTTTGATCATCTGCATATTTGCGTCAAGTCTGGGCTGGAAGCCGATGGAGAGAACCTTGCCGCTGCGCTTTTCCGCTTTCATGACCTCTATTGCCTCGTCGAGAGTGACGGTAAAGGGCTTTTCGAGAAGTACGTTTACGCCGTGATCAAGCGCGTAGATGGCGGGTTCGGCGTGCTGACGGTTATATGTGCAAATGGAGACCGCGTCAAGGTGGAGAGACTCGTCGTCTATCATCTCTTTGTGGGATGCGTAATGAGTTTTCGCACCCTCAATGCCGTATTTTTTAAAGAATGCCTCCGCTTTTCCGGGAACGAGATCTGCGCCCGCAACGATTTCAACATCGGGTTGGGCGAGATATGCTTTCATGTGCGAGCCGGCTATCCAGCCGCATCCGATAATACCTACGCGCATTTTGCGGTCGGTGTTTACGGTCTCGGTAACCTGTGCGGTAAATGTGTTCAGACCGTCCATTGATTTGTCTGCCATTGTAATATCCTCCAATATTTATATTGTTGCGACGTATGATCAAACGCCGATAGATTTAAGATATTCGCGGCTCTTGGCGGCGCACTCCATCGGGGTAAGACCCATGGAGGGTTTATCCTGTTCAACAACAAGCCATTCGCTGCCGGATTCCTCCGCCGCCTTGATGATGGCGGGGAAGTTTTGCAATCCCGCGCCGACCGGGCGGAATTCAAAACCGGAGGGACGTTTGGGCGCGGCGCTTTCAATGCCGATAAGTTCGTACATATCGTCGCTCTTTTCGCCGAAGAAGTCCTTAAGGTGGACAACGGGCGCGCGTCCCGCGTACTTTTTGATATACGCCGCGGGATCCTCGCCGCCGACGTTTACCCAACAGGTATCAAGCTCGGTGGCAAGCAGATCGGCGGGTACGGTATCGTAAAGCACATCAAGCGCGTATTTGCCGTCTATCTTCAAAAATTCGAAATCATGGTTGTGGTAGAGCATTTGAATGCCCAGTTTTTTGGCTGCCTTTGAAATGATGGAGATAAACTCAACAACAAACTCAAAGTTGGGTGTGCCGGGACGGTGGATCTCGTTGAGATACGGCACCGCAACATACTTGCAACCTATTTCCGCATATTGCGAAAGTACGCCGCAGGGATCTTTGATCATATCAACAAAAGGTACGTGTGCCGATACGGGAACAAGACCTATCTCATCGCACATAGCTTTGACTTCGGCGGCGGTATGATCGTAAAGACCCGCAAACTCAACGCCGTCGTAGCCGAGGTCGCGAAGTTTTTGCAGTGTGCCGCGCAGATCGGCTTTTGCCTCCTCACGAACCGAATAAACTTGAATTGCAACCGGAAGTGACATTTTTTTGACCCACGCTTTCGCCATGGCGAAAGCATCCTTTCATCGGTTATCGTTTGCATAAGTCTCGGCAAACGCCGCGACTTGTACATCTTGATTATATTATAAGACAATTAATGCGCATTTTCAAGACATTAATAGCGTTTTTTTGGACTTTTATTGCACTGTGCCGATAAACGGCAAAAATAATGCTACTCTCGTACGATCAAATCCCGCCGAGGGTGAAGCGATCCCACGGAATATCGGCGGGGGCTTTTTTGGTAATTATGTCGTCTGCATGCAACAAAAGCGGTAACGCCTCGGCGTCGATCTCGCCGCGTGCGGCGCATACGCGCACGGCACGCGCCACTCGTTCGGCAACGACAAGAGATTCAAGCGTAACTCCGCTTAGTTCGGCGCGTGCGCTGTCGATATCCATCCCACGTCCGAGCAGTATTCCTATTTGACGTGTGCGACCGCCGTAAACGGTAACGTAAAGATCGCCCACACCAACGGCAAGATTTTTTATATCGTCCGCCCCCTGATGCCTGAGCAGCAGTGCCATTTCACAGACGGCTTGACCGAATACCGCCGCCTGCGAGTTGAAATGCAGTTCGCTGTCAATGCCGAAACGGCGTTGATTAAGCCCTATTGTCAGCGCAACGGCAAGCGCGTAGCCGTTTTTCAGCGCTACGGCGCTTTCCGTACCGCAAACATCGGTGCTGAGACTGACGTGGTAATGATCGGTTGCCATCAGCCCGCGCAGGTAACGCAATGTTTCCGGATCCCGCCCGCAAAAAACGACCTCGGTATGATCGCCCTGCACCAGTTCATAGCTTGTGCAGGGGCCGCCGATGGCGCAAAGCCGCACCGAATGTCCGGATTTATCAAGCATTTGCTGCCAAATATCGGGATATGTCAAAAGTTTGCCGTCGGGCGTATCCATAAGACCTTTTGTTACGCTGAGGACCGGTATGCCGCGTGGAAGCAGGGGGAGGACCTCGCGCCCGAACCACTCAACTCCGAAGCTTGAAACGCCGCAAATAACCGCGTCGGCGTTCTCGGCGGCGCGACGAATATCGGTAGAGTAATATGCCTCCACCCGCCGCGGAAATGCAAGCGGCAGTTTGGGGTGTTTACCGTCTTGCAAAACGGCGTCGATGATGCCGTTGTCGAGCGGTGAGCCGACAAGGCGTACCTCGTGACCGTTTTGTAGTGCGGGAAAAGCAAGCGCTGAGCCCATCATGCCCGCGCCGATTATAGTTATAACAGCCATTTTCCCTCCCGTTTATCGGAAATACAAAATATTCTCGGACGTTTGCCTTGTGCCGATAATGCAATTTCGCCGAGCCTGCACGCAATTATGTGCGCAGGCTCGGCGAATGTGATTATTATTTTTTGAGTGCTACCGCGGCTTTTGCCTTGGCAACGATATTTTGAGGGGTAAGACCGTACATTTCAAGCAGTGCGGGAACTTTGCCCGAACGACCGAAACGGTCCTCAACTCCCACGCGGAGGACGGGCGCGCCGCCAAGCTCGCCGACAGCCTCGCTCACGGCTGAGCCGAGTCCGCCGATAATGTTATGCTCTTCGGCGGTAACAATAGCGCCTGTGGCGGCAAGGTTTTCGGCGATATTTTCCTTGTCGAGCGGTTTTATGGTGTGTACGTTTACAACGCGAGCGGAGATTCCCTCGCTGTCCAACAGGCGAGCCGCTTCAAGCGCCATATCGACCATGATACCGGTTGCCATGATCGTTACGTCTTTGCCATCGCGCAAAACAAGGTTTTTGCCGAATTCGAATTTATAGCTTTCGCTGTCAAACAGCACGGGGACGGCGAGTCTTCCGAAGCGCAGGTACACGGGTCCCTCGTAATTAATTGCCCATTCAACCGCGGCGCGCGCCTCTGTGGCGTCGGCGGGGTTAACTATCGCCATGCCGGGAATGGTACGCATGGTGCCTATATCTTCAAGGCACTGGTGTGTGGCTCCGTCCTCGCCGACGGTAATGCCGGCGTGCGTTGCGCCTATTTTTACGTTGAGGTGAGGGTATGCGACGGAGTTTCTGATCTGCTCAAAGGCGCGACCCGCGGCAAACATCGCAAAAGTGGACGCAAACGGAATCTTTCCCGCGGCGGCAAGACCCGCGGCAACGGTTATCATGTTGCCCTCGGCAATGCCGCAATCGAAAAAGCGATCGGGAAATTTCTTTTTAAACACGCCTGTTTTTGTGGCGGCGGCAAGGTCTGCGTCGAGAACAACAAAATCGTATTTATCGCCGAATTCGGCAAGAGCGTTGCCATATGCCTCGCGCGTTGCTATTTTTTCGGTCTTTTCGGTCATTTTGATCAATTCAGCCATTTTTGTGCCTCCGACTTATTGCTGTGCTGCGGCAAGGATCTCTGCCTTTGCCGCTTCGTATTCGGCATCACTCGGCGCTTTGCCGTGCCAACCGACCTGACCCTCCATAAAGGAGACGCCCTTGCCCTTTACCGAGTGAGCGATAATGGCGGTGGGTTTACCTTGGCACTCGCGCGCGGCGGTAAACGCAGCCTCAAGCGATTCAAAATCATGCGCGTCGGCGTGTACCACGTTAAAGCCGAACGCCTCAAACTTTTTATCGTGAGGAGTGGGGTCCATAACTTCGCTTATGGGTCCGTCTATCTGCAAGCCGTTAAGATCGAGGATAAAGCAAAGGTTATCGAGCTTATAGTGGGCGGCGAACATGGCTGCCTCCCAAACCTGACCCTCTTCGCTTTCGCCGTCGCCAACTATCGCATATGTGCGGCTGTTGTTTTTATCGAGCTTTGCGGCAAGAGCCATACCGCAGGCGGCGGATACGCCGAGACCGAGAGATCCCGTGGTCATATCCACGCCGGGGGTGCCCTTCATATCCGGGTGACCCTGAAGATAGGAATCTATTCGGCGCAAAGTCGTGAGGTCCTCGGCGGGGAAATATCCGCGCTCGGCAAGCGCCGAGTAGAGCGCGGGGGCTGTGTGACCCTTTGAAAGCACAAGTCGGTCACGTCCCGCGGCGCGGGGATTTTGGGGGTCGACGTTCATTTCCTCAAAATAAAGATATGTAAGAATATCCGCAACAGAAAGCGAACCGCCCGGGTGACCGGATGCCGCCGCATGCGTTGAAGCGAGCACGCCGAGGCGCACATTGGCAGCATGCTGTTTAAGCTCCGAAAGCTTTGTTTTTTCCATTTTGATCCTCCGTAGATGGGGCAAATTATTTCAATTTAATTATAATACAAAACCCTCGCTTTGTCAAGTTTTTTTAAAACTCGGGCAAGCGAATGCGAAACCGAGATTTACCCCCCAGATGGCGCGGAACTTCGGGTTTGTTTCTCTCTATACCAATACCGTAGGACGCGGAACATTGAGCTTTTCGGAGTTTCGGGCAAGCGAATGCGCGGCTGTGGAAAAACAACCGTCCCGAATGTTATGCATTCGGGACGGTATTGCAATTATTTATTGCTTCAATTGTATACGGCAATATACTGCTTGTCGTTCATTTTGATTTTATATATGCCGCAGCCCGAGGAGGATAAGCCGGTAACGCCTTCGATCGTATTGGATATCTGTTCCATATTGTAATCGATTACATATGCCGAACCGTTCTCCAAAACTATAGCGCGGTCATAGAAGAAATCTCCCGCGTCGTCAAACATATGTACCTCGCCGCCGAGCAGGGAGATGTATCCCCATTTGCCGTCGCGGGAGACGAGCGCGTGGATGTTGTTTTTGTTAAAGTAACCTTGGATAGCTATTACGTCAAACCCCTCGGACGACACTGCCGCGTCGATGGTGGGGACGCAGTACCCATTGCTGTCAAGCGCGCAACGCGTGAGATCGACAAGATAGTATTTATCGGATACAACGCCGTTTTCTATGATTTTTGACGCCACTATCGAGCCGTAGTTTTGGGGCTCATACAGATATTCGGAGCGTATGGCATAAGAAGTCTCAAGGTCTTGCGATACAAGCATTGTGAGATAGGAATTGTAGAAGCTCGTATCATCGGTGAGTATTGCGTAACCGGAAATAAAGCCGTGCGTGGTCCAGTAGTTGGCGGGGAAAAAGGCGATTGATTGGAGTATGCCGGAAGAGCCTGTGCGCAACACTTTGCCGTTTTTGTTGGTAACGATCAGATTGGCATCGCCGAAACTTCCATCAACAAGCATCAAAATTTCTCCGTCGATCAGAGTGCCGACAGATCTGACATTATCAAATGTTGCGAGTTTTGTGCCGGACATATCATAGATATTTACCGTCATGGGGCTGTAAGCGGAGGCGAAATAGTAGGTTTCGGGGGTGTAGGTGATGATACGTTCCTCGTTACAGGAGGCTATGTATTCGCCCTCATAGGTGGTACGCCCAAGATCTCGGGTTGTGTAGGTATATCTTGTGGAAAACAGTTCGTTGCCGTTGCAGTCAAGCACATAGCACGCCAACAGCGTGGTGGTCTCTTTAAGACCGACGTATTCATCGTCTTCGCTTTCTATATCGGTTACGCCGATAGAAAGTGTATCGTACATAACGACATAGTCGTCGGAAGATACGCACAGGGCGCCCGTATAACCGCGCGATATCACGTCTCCCTCGCTACCGGCAATGTAATACATCCCATTGCGTTTGAAAACTATCATATAAGGAGTGGAAAACAATATGCTGTCGTATTCAAAGTTTTCAATCAGACGCAATTCAAGCGTTTCGTCGTTGGTGTCCAATCCGCAAATTGTGCAAACGCCATCGACAAAATTGTGGTCGGTGGGGAGAATATCCTCGCGCAGGGTATCGCCGCAGCTGCAGCGGCGAACGCGCTCGCCGAAATCGGTGCAGGTAGCTGCGAGAGTGACTTCCCAATCGCCGTAGCTGTGTACGTGCGGCGGCTCGGTTTCGGGCGCTGCGGGCGCGGTGGTCTCCGGTTCCGTTGCAGGCTCGGTGGTGGGTGTTGTCACAGGCTCGGTCACGGGTGTGGTCTCCTCGGGTTCGGTGACGGGTAATGTTGCACCGCCGGTCGTTTCGGGAGAGACGACGGCGGATGATTCCGGAATAACGGTCTCGGAGGCGGATGTGTTATCGCCCGGTGCGATGGTTACATCGGGATCATTTTTGGTATCTTCGATAATCGAATGAATGCTTGTGTCCTCTCCCGATGAAACGGCGGAGGTATCCTCCCCGCCTTCCGCGTTGTCACAGGCGACAAGTCCCGCCGCGATCAGCAGTATCGCCAATGTCAGCGATATGATTCTTTTCATGGTTTCTCCTATCTGCCGCAGTGCGGCAAGTGTGATTGAATGTTGCCGTAACGATATGTTTGCGCAGTTTTTGCCGCATCGTTTACGTTGTTTAAACATTATATCATAATGCCGCAATAATGTCAAACAAAAAATGGGGAGGCTTTTGCCTCCCCGTGGTTCATTCTGCCGCATCAAGCATATTTTCGATGAATATTCCGTACCCCATGGTGGGGTCGCTGATCATGACATGCGTTACGGCTCCGCAAAGGCGACCGTTTTGAATGATCGGCGAGCCGCTCATGCCCTGTAGTATACCGCCGGTGCGTTCGATAAGACGGCTGTCGGTTACCTGTACGGTAAAACTGCGCCCTGCGCGGGAATTTCGGTCTATTGCGGAAATTCGAATGTCGTACTCTCCCACCCCACCGTCGTCCAATGTGCAAAGCATAACGGCATTGCCCTCCCGCACCTCGGAGCGGTGAGCGATGGGTATTGCTTCTCGCGCGCCGACGGGGCGTTCGGCAAAAGCGCCGAACACGCCGAGCTCGGTATTTGCCGTTACCGCGCCCAATTTTTGCGCTTCAAAGCCGCCGCGTATCTCGCCGGGAGTGCCGGGGCGGCTGCGTTCAACGCCGACTATCCGCACGCCGAGCAAACAGCCGCGGCTCATGGGTATGGGGCGCCCGGTATCCGGGTCGCATATGCCGTGTCCCAGACCGCCGAAGATGTTGCACTCGGGGTCGATATAAGTCACGGTGCCGATGCCCGCGCCGCCGTCACGAATAAATATACCGGCTTCGTATCCGCCGTTACGCGTTCGGCGCGGAGTGACGTTTACGGTCAGGTTTTGCCCATCTCGCAGGCAATCGAGCCGCACGGCAGCTCCGCCGCAATCGTCTATGATTTTGCCGAGTTCCGCCGCGCCGCCGATAGCCTTTCCGTTTATTTTTAAAATGACGTCCCCCACGCGAAGTCCCGATTCGGCGGCGGGGGATGTTCCGTTTCCGTCCGAAAATCCCACAACAAGCACGCCGTCGGTGGAAAAACGCACGCCGAACGGCATGCCGCCGGGGCAAAGCATAATATCGTCTTTTGCGGCTGCCGTCGGTGCGGGTGTGGCGGCAAAAAGCAAAAAGATCGCCAGCGCCGCCGCTATACGGCGCAATTTATATTTTTGATGTTTTAAGATCAAGATCATGAGGTTTTTTCCTTTCAGCGCGGACGATGTCTCGACCTCGCTCTATTAATTTGCCCGCCGCACGGCAAATGATGTGTAGCAAATAAGCACCGCGCGAGCAGAAAATTCCGTTTTTCGCTTTTCGGTCGAATGAAAGTTGTGTGAACTTTTCTTATTTTTACTTGACATATAAAAAAAGCATGATATAATTTATTAGTAAACTAATTTTTTTAAACGAACGAAAGGAGAAAAAGCAAAATGCAGGATGAGAGCAAAAACCGAAAAAATACCGACATAGGCGCGAGCCGTGCGGAATGCGATGACTCAATGCCGACCTCGATGCTGATCGGCAGATGCGCGCGCATGCATATGAATATTATGCGCAACACCGAGCCGCCGGGTTCGGCAATGGCTCAAAACAGCAGCCGCGCGATAATGCGTGCGCTTACGCATGAGGACGGAATATCCCAGCTGGAGCTGTCACGTCGAACGGGGCTAAAACCCCCGACGGTGAGTGTGGCGCTTGGAAAAATGGAGCGCGAGGGGCTTATTTGCCGATGCGTGAACGAAAACGACGGCAGAGAGGTGCGTGTGCTTTTGACCGACGCCGGGCGCGCGCTTGAGGCGGAAACGCAGGATCGGCTGCGCCGCGCCGACGCCGCCGCCATGCGCGACGTTACGCCCGATGAGGAGGCGGAGTTGCGGCGTATACTTATTAAGATCAAAAACGCCCTCGCCGAGAACGAAAACACATCGGATCCGCAATGATAACGTGCGGAATACAACTGCCGATTGCGATGTTACGGGTATATTATCGGTAACCGCAAAAAGATCGGCGTTGCTCATTTAACGATACGGTATTTCCCTTTTTAATGAAAAGAAAGGCGGCTCCGACGCGGAGTCGAACAAAAACAATGAAAAAACTGATCAAATACCTAAAGCCTTACAGCCTTTACGCTGTCATATCGCCCATTATGATGGCATGCGAGGTGTTGGCTGACCTGCTTTTGCCTTTTTTGACGTCCTACATCGTCAACTACGGCATTATGGGCATAGCTCTCGACGACCCCGAAAACGGTTCTCGTGTGGCGGCGTGGATAGTGCGCACATTTTGCGGCGAAGCTCCCACCTCGATGCAAATGATCGTTACATTCGGTCTTTTAATGCTCGGCATAACGCTGGTAGGCGGTACTTTCGGTACTTTGTGCGCATATACCGCCGCACGTGCTTCGCAGGGATTCGGAAACGATCTGCGTTGCGACGCTTACCGCCGCATTATGGCGCTGTCTGTAGAGCAGACGGATAAATTCACAACGGGATCGCTCGTTACGCGTATGACCAACGATGTTACCCGACTTGTGGAACTGGTTGAATCGATACTGCGGATGTTCGTTCGCGCCCCCGCCTTTTTTATCGGCGGTACGATAATGTTGCTTGTGCTGAACGTGGATTTCGGTTTTGTATTGCTTTGCTCCCTGCCGATTTTGCTTGTGGCTGTAATTATAATCCTTAAAAAGGCGATACCCATGTTCGGCGAAATGCAGGTGAGACTTGACCGAGTGAACTCGGTTGTGCAGGAGGATGTTTCCGGCGCGCGTGTGATCAAGGCATATGTGCGCGAGGATTACGAATGCGAGCGTTTTGACAGTGCCAACCGTGATCTTTGCGACACAAACCGCCGCGTTATGTCGCTTATGGCGTATTTCTCTCCCATTTTGAACCTCATCCTCAACTTCTCCGTTATTGCGCTGTTCCTTATCGGCGGCACTCGCATAAGCGCGGGCGTTGCGGGCATGAGTTCGGGTACGATAATGGCGGGCATTACCTATGTTACGCAGGTGATATTCTCGTTGATGCAGGTGGCAATGATGTTCCAAAACTTCTCCCGCGCCGCGGCGTCTGCCGAACGCGTTACGGCAATACTCGATTCCGATCCCGTAGTGCTCGGCGGCGATATTGACGATCATTTGCCGAATTGTTCCGCCGAGACTCCAGCCGTTGAACTTAAAAACGTAAGCTTCAGCTATCCCGGCACCCACGGCAAGCCCGTGCTTTCGGGTATCGACCTTTCGATAAAGCGCGGAGAGACTGTTGCCGTTATCGGCGCCACGGGTTCGGGAAAATCCTCCCTTTGTAAGCTTCTTATGCGTTTTTACGACCCCACCGAAGGTGAGATATTCATCGACGGTCGCCCGATAAAGAATTATACCCTGCGCGCATTGCGCCGAAAATTTGGGTTTGTTATGCAAAAAAGCGTTTTGTTTTCGGATACCATTGCAAACAATATCCGTTGGGGAAAGCCGAACGCCGACGCGGATGAGGTGAGAGCCGCCGCAACGATCGCTCAAGCGGATCAATTTATAGGAGACTTCAGCGACGGATACGACACATTTGTTGCCGAAAAAGGCGCCTCCCTTTCCGGAGGACAAAAACAGCGCGTTTCGGTTTCTCGCGCGCTTGTGCGCCATCCCGAGATACTGATACTCGACGATTCCACATCGGCGCTCGACCTTGCAACCGAGGCGCGTTTGCGCTCGGCGCTGCATAAGTCTCTTGCGGATACCACAGTTATAATGGTGGCGCAAAGGATCGCCAGCGTGCGCGACGCCGATCGTATAGCGGTTATAGAAAACGACGGCAGTATACGTCATTTTGCGCCGCATGACGTGCTGATGCGCGAGAGCGAGACATATCGCGATATATATGATTCGCAAATGCAAAAGAACGCGGAGGATAACTGAAATGGCAGAAACAAAAAATCAAACGGCACAAACACAGGAAGCGCCCCGCGTTGATTTTCGTCCGGGACCGGGCGGTCGCGGCGGCAGAGGTCCCCGCATGAATGCGGAAAAACCCAAAAACGCCAAAAAAACGCTGGTTCGTCTTGCCAAATATATCGGCAAGAGCAGAGTGATACTTATCGCTATCGTGGCGCTGACGATAATTGTGGCGCTTACCGACCTTGTCGGACCCAAACTTCAGCAGTTGGCGATAGACACTATCAGCGTCATCGACGGTCGCGTAACCGTGGATCTTGAGGCAATGCTTACATATCTTGCGATAATGGGCGTATTCTTTATCATAAGCGCGGCTCTTACTTTTATTCAAGAGCGCCTCTCGGTAAGACTTTCCACTTCAACGGTATATATAATGCGCCGCGAACTTTTTGAAAAAATTTCACGTTTGCCGATCAAATACACCGATACTCACCGCCACGGCGACATAATGAGCCGTATGACCAACGATATCGATAACGTATCCTCGGCGATATCGCAATCGCTTACTTCCCTGTTCTCCGGTGTTATTACAATTGTCGGTGCCGTTGTTATGATGCTTTATTTCAGCCCCGCCGTAACACTGGTGGCAATAATTACCATACCACTGACAATACTTGTTACATCGGTGCTTTCCAAATTCATGCGTCGTTACTTTGTTCGTCAGCAATCATTGCTTGGACAGCTTAACGGTCAGGTGGAGGAAATGGTTACGGGGTACACTACGGTCATATCCTACGGCAAAGAGCCGGAGGCTGTGGAAAAATTTGCTGCAATTTCTGAGGAATTTTGCAATTGTTCGGTAAGCGCGCGCGTTTGGGGCTCGATAATGGGACCTGTTATGAACTTTATCGGAAACCTGCAATATGTTTTGGTTGCCGGATTCGGCGGATTTTTAATGCTCGGCGGCAGCGGGATCACTGTGGGTTCCATACAGGCGATGCTTCAGTACTCCAAAAAGCTTTCTCGCCCCATTAACATGATAGCCAACCAATATTCGGCGATTCTTACCGCTTTGGCAGGTGCCGAGCGTATATTTGACATTCTCGATACTCCGGATGAGATAAACGAGGGGGATAATGCGGTTAATGCCGCCGATATCCGAGGCGATATAGACTTTGAACATATCGATTTCTCCTATGTGGAGGGTGAGCGCGTGCTGAAAGATCTCTCGCTTTCGGTGCAACCGGGACAAAAAATAGCGATAGTCGGCGCAACCGGGTCGGGCAAAACGACGATAGTGAACCTGCTTACGCGTTTTTACGAGCTTGACGGCGGCAGAATTACGATAGACGGTATAGATATTACGGATATTCCCAAGGAGACCCTGCGCCGCGCGATAGCGATAGTGCTTCAGGATACCGTACTGTTTTCGGATTCGATACGTCAAAACATCAAATACGGACGACTTGACGCAACGGACGACGAAATGCGCGCCGCAGCCGCGACCGCACGCGCCGATACATTTATCGAACGTCTGCCGGACGGATACGATACTGTGCTTGCCGAATCGGGAAGTAATCTTTCCGAGGGGCAGCGTCAGCTGCTTGCCATTGCTCGCGCCGTTCTTGCCGATCCCAAAATACTCATTCTCGATGAGGCGACATCTTCGGTCGATACCCGCACCGAGATGCATATTCAGGATGCTATGAACGAATTAATGAAGAATCGTACCTCCCTTATAATTGCGCACAGACTTTCGACCATCCGCAACGCGGACAGAATAGTTGTTCTCTCGCACGGTGAGATTGTTGAAACCGGTACGCATGACGAACTGCTTGCTCGCGGCGGAGAATATTCAAAGCTTTATGCCAGCCAGTTTGCGGGCATAGCAACCTGATTTGATTTACTTAATGCCTACATTTGACTGCACAGAGGCAGATCGCGCAAGATTTTGCGCGATCTGCCGTGACATGCTAATGGCTCAACGTCGGGGATATCGCGGCTACGGAGAGGATGGTGACGGTGACCATGTGGGTCTGCTTGCCGAAAAACGAATGCACGCCGCAATAAAGCGTTTTATCTGTCCGGATATCTCATATCACGAGCAAAGGGTTGCGGCGTCGGCTCCTGGAACTAAAAAATATGTTGCCGATGTCCTTTGCGGGGACGAGATATACGAAATACAAACGGCGGGCTTTTATCCGTTGCAAAATAAACTGCAATGGTATGCCGATAACACCGACTATCACGTAACGATAGTACATCCCATGGCGGTGCGGCGTCGAATAGTGCGAATTGATCCGGAAAGCGGAGTGGCAACGCCGTCGGCGCGGCTTGCACCCGCCAAACGCCCGATAAGTATACTTTCCGAGCTTGTTTATATTTCCGAGTTGATCGCAGCAGGACGTGTCGGGGTGCGAATATTGTTGATAGAAGCGGAGGAATACCGCGTGGTAGGTGTTAATCCTCGGCGCGGCAGAAAAAAGGAATCTCGCTTTGAGCTATTGCCGACAGACCTTTTGGGCGAGATAACGCTTGAATTGCCCGAAGATTTTACCGAGCTGTTGCCTGCCACCGTCCCCGACGAGTTCACGGGTACGGATTTTGCCAACGTTGCGCGTTTGCCGTCCCGCCAAGCGTATATGGCGGTGCACGCACTTGAAAACATCGGTGTGATAACCTGCACCGATCACGGCAGACCGAAAAAGTACAAGATTGCAGGTGACGCATAGTATATATATAATAATGAAGCTTTTCGCTAAGGCGAAAAGCTTCATTATTATATATATAGCATTTGTTTCACGTGGAACATGACGATTTGTCAGGGTTTTATGTTCCACGTGGAACAACCGAAAAAGCGAAATAATGTTTCACGTGAAACGCGGAGCCTTTTAGCGAAAAAATCATTAGTGGTCACAAAAAGGGGTTGAAATAGAAGTCGCTTCATGCTATAATAATGTAAGAGTAATCAATGCGCCTCGGCTGTGGTGAAAGGATCGGTTTTTATGGGTAAGATAATATCATTTGCAAATCAAAAAGGCGGTGTGGGAAAAACCACTTCTGCCGTAAACGTTGCCGCGTCGCTCGGCGTTTTGGGCAAGCGGGTACTCCTTGTAGATCTTGACCCGCAGGGTAACAGCACAAGCGGAGTGGGGATTATGAAAAAAGGGCTTCGCCACACGGTGCGCGACTTGTTGCTTTCCGATGGCAACGACGGTACATGTTCCGCCGCGGCGGACGGAGCCGCAAAAACGGCGGCTGTAGAGACGAAATTTCGTGGACTCACCGTCATTCCCTCAACTATCGCTCTTGCCGGCGCGGAATTTGATCTGTTTTCGCTTGATGACGGCGAGTATGCGCTTAAACGCTCGCTTGACGCGGTGCGCGATGACTACGATTATATCATAATCGACTGTCCTCCCTCGCTCGGAATGCTTACCGTTAATGCGCTCAGCGCTTCCGACGGTGTGGTTATTCCCATGCAATGCGAATTTTACGCGCTTGAGGGGCTTTCGCAGTTAATGATCACCATAGGGCGTATCCGTCAGCGCTATAATAAGCCGCTCGGTATCACGGGAATACTTATTACAATGTATAACGGGCGCCTGTTGCTCACTTCGCAGGTTATAGGCGAACTGAAAAAACATTACTATGAAAAGCTCTTCTCCACAGCCATTTCGCGCGGCGTGCGGCTTTCTGAAGCACCGTCATTCGGAATGCCGGTTTACTACCATGACAAGAGTTGCAAGGGCGCAACGGAATATTTGGATGTTGCGCGCGAACTGGTAGAGCGCATATAAACGACGAAATTAGGTAATAACAATGGAAAGGTGACGCCGGTGCTGAGTCGGCAACTTAAAACGGTGATAAAAATGGCAAATCGAAAAGGACTTGGGCGTTCGTTTACGTCAATGCTTGAGGATAATCTTATGGAGGAACCCAAGGGAGGGGTGCGTTCCCTGCCGCTCTCGGATATAGAACCGAATCGCGGACAGCCGCGCCGAGATTTTGACGAGGAGGCTTTGGAGGCTTTGGCGGCTTCTGTCTCGGAACTTGGAGTGCTTCAACCTATAATTGTAACGGAAATTGCGGACGGATCGGGAACTTATCGCATAATTGCGGGTGAGCGTCGTTGGCGCGCGGCTCGAATTGCCGGGCTTTCCGAGATACCCGCGGTGGTGTTTGATGGCACAGAGCTTGCCGAAGCGCAGGTCGCGCTTGTTGAGAACATTCAGCGGCGGGATCTGACCGCGGTTGAGGAGGCGCTTGCCTATCGCGGACTTATAGAGCGTTTTGGACTTACGCAGGACGAGGTTGCGGACAAAGTGGGAAAAAGTCGCCCTACGGTGACAAATCTGCTGCGTTTACTCGAACTTCCGGACGAAGTGCTTGAAATGATAGCGGACGGAAGACTCTCGATGGGGCATGCGCGCGCGATATTGGGGCTTGCCGATCATTCCGATGAAGCAAGGGTGGCGCTTGCGACAGAGGTTGCGGAGGCTGAACTGTCGGTTCGCGAGACAGAGCGACGTGTAAAGCTCTTAAACGCGCCGAAAAAGGAGAAAAAGCCGAAATCGGTGCGAGACGAGCAGACCGCAGCTTATTATGCCGAGCTTGAAAGCCGATCTATGCGATTGCTCGGACGCCGAGTTAAGATCAACGACAACGGTGACGGCAAGCGCAAACTCGAACTGACATATGAGAGCGCGGACGATCTTGCCGAGCTGCTTTTAAAACTTTGCGGTCCCGAGATATTTGACGAGTCCGCAGGCGTATGACTGCGACTCGGATAACTGTATATATATAATAGGAAGAAAAATGAATCATAAAGTCATATTTTCGGTGCTTTCGGACGCGGAAATGCCGACCCTGCGCGAACTTATCGATGAGCTTTTCGCGCTTGACCTTGACAGTTATGACAACCTCGGATTCACCTCCACCACATTTTCCGGACTTCGCGGAATAATAATAGCGCTTTTTATCGGCGCCATCATCGGCGGCGTGGCTTCGCTTTTTAATAAGCGTGTGCTCGGCGAGTTTATTCGCGCCGTTACATCGGAGGGATGCAACTCACCCGAGAACGCAAAAACACTTGCCGAACTCGGATTCCTTAAAAATTCCGCGGTACGGTCGTCTCTTCGGTCGGACAGAGTGCTCGGTCGCGTTGTCAGATGCGTTGAGGAGGACAGATATGAGGCGGAGATGTTTGAGAGGCGCGTGATATGGGAACTTCGTGCCGCAGAGGACGGCGACGAGGTTAAGCCATTTCGCGCAATTCCATATAAGCGCGATATGAACACGGCGCATTTTTATATTCCCGCCGATAAATGCGGCGAGGCGGAGACGCGTTTCGGCAAAAAAGGCACAAACCCCGCGGTGCTTATTATCGGCATCTTAGCCATGGTACTGCTTTTGTGGGCGGTAATGCGCCTGCTTCCGGATCTTTTTCAGATGCTTGATAATTTTGTTGGAATAATGGGCTGAAGCTCACCTTTCGGAAGGATGGTTTATAATGGCAACTAACACAGGTAAAAACAATTCCGCACAGACTAAAAAGAGCAGCGGTCGTTCAAAGTCGGGCGGCGGCGGCAAAAAGTATTATCGCCGCCCGCACAAGCTCACTTTCGGTGTGCGAGCGTTCATATCGCTTATGGTCGCGATACTTGTAATTTTGGTGGCAATCGTTGCGGCGTACTACAGCGGTTGGCGCTATGTAACGGTCGGACGTGAGGACGGCGAGATAGTTCGCTTTTTCGGCAGGGTCAGAGCTTCCGACGAACGTCCGATATCAGGTTGGGTGTTTTATTCCGGCGGCATCAGCGCGCGCATCAACACAGAGACGGGAATGATAGAATATTCCAACAGTGCGGTGTATCTCGGAGATATGGTTAATTTTTACCGCGAAGGGACCGGCACTCTGAAGCTTAAAAACGGAGACGAATACACCGGCGAGTTCAAAAATGACGTTATCACCGGGTACGGTGTGTATAAATTCTCAAACGGCGACGTTTATGAGGGAGAGTTCATAGCGGGAGTTAAAGAAGGGTACGGCAAATACACTTATGCCGACGGCAGCGTTTATGAAGGCTATTTTGCCGGAGATCTTCGTCACGGCGAAGGCAAAATGACGTGGACTGACGGCAGTGTTTACGAGGGCAGCTACAAATTCGGGCTTAAGAGCGGTCACGGAAGTTACACTTACGCAAACGGGGATACGTATGTGGGCGATTTTGAGGAAGACATGCGTCAGGGCGAGGGCGTGTACACGTGGACTTCTGAGGGTGAGCAGTACAGCGGCAGTTTTCGTTCGGACAATATGCACGGATACGGCACATACACATGGAGCGAGGGACGCAAGACCTACTCGGGATATTTTGAAAACGGCAAGATAGTTGCCGTGGAACCTTGAAAGGAGAAAATCATGGCAGGATACAGAAGAGATAGAATAAACGAAGAAACGGTAAGAGTAATGTCCGAGCTTTTGCGGGAGGTCAAGGACCCGCGTGTGCATGATGCGTTTATCAGCATAACAGCGGCGGATGTGACCCCGGATCTTAAATATGCGAAGATATACTATTCCGTCCTCGGTGCCGAGGGCGATGAGGATAAAAAGAAGCAGATCGCGCGCGGTTTGCGGTCTGCGGCGGGGTATTTGCGCCGCGGTATGGCGGAAAAAATGAACATGCGCATTACGCCAGAGCTTAATTTTGTGTATGACGGCAGTGCCGCACACGGCGCACACATTGCCGAGATATTATCAAAACTCTGATCGAAAAAGCCCCGCGGAACGCCGCGGGGCTTTGATTTGAAAGGTCGTGCTGATATCTTGCATTGTGCGAAAATACTCGCTCAACGTATCGGCGCCGGATGAGTTTATGTGAAAATTTAAAAAAGCGGTTGAAAATCTGCGCTAAATGTTGTATAATAAATATGATTTTTTTGAACTGCACTGTCTGTGCGGCGGGGGGAGATGGCACCATGAGCAAAACGGGTTTTGACAACGGGAAATATCTTAAGCTCCAATCGGAGCACATACGCGATAGAATAGCCGAGTTCGGGGGTAAACTTTACCTTGAATTCGGCGGAAAACTGTATGACGATAACCATGCCGCGCGTGTGCTTCCGGGTTTTGCGCCGGACAGCAAACTTCGCATGTTGCTTGAATTGCGCGAACAAGCCGAAGTAATGATAGTTATCAACGCCGGCGATATTGAAAAAAATAAAAAGCGCGGCGATCTCGGCATTACGTATGATGAAGATGTTTTGCGGCTTATTGATGTTTTTCGTCATTTCGGTTTGTTTGTTGGCAGCGTGGTGCTTACAAGGTACGAGTCGCAGCCCGCGGCGCGTGCATTTCGTGAAAAATTAAAGTCGCTCGGTGTGCCGGTATACCGTCATTACTCTATAGAGGGCTACCCCGGTAATGTTGAAAAGATAATAAGCCCCGAAGGATACGGTAAAAACGATTGGATAAAAACAGAACGTCCTCTTGTTATCGTTACCGCCCCGGGCCCCGGCAGCGGAAAAATGGCAGTGTGCCTTTCTCAGATATACAACGACAATATGCGCGGCATAAAATCGGGATACGCCAAGTTTGAGACTTTCCCGGTTTGGAATCTGCCCTTACGTCACCCGGTTAATATCGCCTACGAGGCGGCAACCACCGATCTTTCGGATATGAACATGATCGACCCGTTCCATTTGGAGGCGTACGGTGAGACGACCGTGAATTACAACCGCGATATCGAGATATTTCCGGTTGTGCAAGCTACGCTTGAGATGATACTCGGGCGCTGTCCCTACAAATCGCCAACCGATATGGGCGTAAATATGGCGGGATTTTGCATTACCGATGACGAGGCGGTGCGTGCCGCGGCAAAGCAGGAGATAATTCGCCGTTATTATGCCGCACTTTGCGAGCAAAAACGAGGCAACATAGGCGTGGATATCGTTTACAAGCACGAGATGCAAATGAAACAGGCGGGATTGACGTCAGAGGACAGACCCGTGATCGCCGCGGCGCTTGCCAAGAGAGACTCAACGGGTGCTCCCGCCGCCGCGATCGAACTGCCGGACGGCAGTATTATTACGGGGAAAACATCAAATCTTCTCGGCGCAACCTCGGCAATGCTGATGAACGCCCTTAAGGCGCTCGGCGGCATCGATGATTCGCTTGATCTTATTGCGCCCGCCATAATCGAACCGATACAGTCGCTCAAGGTCGATTACCTCGGCAACCACAACCCGCGCTTGCATACCGATGAGATACTTATAGCCCTTTCCGTGTGCGCCGTTACCTCCCCCGCCGCTGCCAGAGCGGTGGAACAGCTTGCCAAGCTGCGCGGGTGCGAGGCGCATTCAACGGTCATACTCTCTCAGGTGGACGAAAACCTGCTTAAAAAGCTGGGTATAAACCTCACCTACGAGCCGATGTATCAAACAAAAAAACTGCACCATAAATAAACTCAATCGTCCGCATCAAATTATTCGGTGCGGACGATTTTCTTCGGTGCGATAAGAACAGAATCGTGTATATAAAAGCAGTAGGTTTTCCGCTAATTGCGGAAAACCTACTGCTTTTAATCTTTATTTGTTTTTATCAACTCAGCTGTCGCGACGTGCGATAAAAGCGAATGCCGCGCCTGCAAGAGACATAACGGCAGCCAACAGGATGATCACAAGGCTGTGGTCGCCTGTGGAGGGGCTGGCGGGTTCGGTCTCGGGGGCCTTGGTGTCCTCAACGGGTGTGGTGGTTTCGGGCGCGGTTGTGTCGGGAGTGGTGGGTATTACAACGCCGCTTGAGGTGGTCTTGCTGCCTTCCTCGATAAGCTCGGGGAAGTTGGTCTCCACCACGGCGCCTACAATCTCGTTTACGTTTGTGGCATTGCTGTCAAACAAAACGCCGTTGGTGCAATTTTTAACTGTGGTCACGCCTCTTACCACCGCGGCAACGATACCGCCAACGTAAGTTTTTTCCTTATCGGTCTCATCGTTGGTGGCATTGTAGTTAAGCGAGCCGTAGTTGGCGCAATCCTCAATCGTGGTGGTGCCGAATACGGGGTTGTTTACGGAACCGATGAGACCGCCGATATAGCCGGCACCCGCTGAAGTGCCAAGCGTGAGCATACCGTTATTGGTGCAGTTCTTCAAAACGTCGGTGCAAGCGTCGGTATATGCGATAAAACCGGCAACTCTGCCCTCTTTTGCGTTATTGAGGTGTGTGATGGAAGCGTTATTTTCGCAGTTTTCGAGGGTACCCTCTGCCCAATCCTGCTTGTGAACGCCTATAAAGCCGGCTACGTTTCTGTAAACGGAGTGCTCGTCGCCGGAGTTGGAAACGGTGATGCTGCCGTTCATGGTGCTGTTGGAGATCTTGTAGTTTCTGGCAAATCCGATAAAGCCGCCGAAGTTATATTTCAAATCATTTTTTGCGGCTGAAACGATGCTGACTTCGGTATAAATATGAACATTGTCGATCTCGGGCGTCTGATCCTGATTCTGCGTACTTGCCGCAAGAACAGCATATGTGCCTTTGGTGGGGTTGTTTACTTTGTAAACGAGGGGAGAGTTGGCGGTACCTACATTGAGGTTTTTGATGTAGCCGCCGCCGAGCTGCTGGAAGATGGCAAGGTCGTGATCGCAATCGGTTACTTCAAAGCTGAAGTTTTTGATGGCGTGACCGTCGCCGTCAAGACCTGCAATGAACTTAGCGCCGGGGATAACGTAAGATTCAAATACCTTGCCGCCGAAGTCGATATCGTTGGCGAGAATGTAGGTCTTGCCCGATTCCATTGCCAAAAACTCATCGGCATTGGTAATGGTGGTGGGAGCCGTATCGGTTGCAAACGCGGGTACGGCCAAAACAAACAGCATAATAGCTGCAATCGTTACGGAAATGATTCTTTTCATAATGTTTCTCCTTAATTTAATTGCGATCGTGGATTGTCGCATATTGCTGATTTAATTTTATCATATAAAAAACCGCATGTCAAGAGTTTTTTAAAAAATATTCGCTTGTTTTAATTTAAAACGTAAACAAAATATAAACTCCGGCGCGGCGGTGCCGATATGTGCGCGAGCAAGCGGAAAATCTTCATATAAATATAATAAAAATATTCCTTTTTGGTCTTTACAAATTCCATGCCGTGTGATATAATAACATTGTATCGGTATTTCCGATACATGACGCAAACTCGGTCTCCGGGTCAAGGCATGTTTGCCATTCACCTGCCGGTTGCTGAGTCAGCGCATATATTTAATGAGGTGAAAAATCATGACAAAAGAAGAAAAGCTCTCAATTATCGAAGAGTACGCGACCCACGAGGGTGACACAGGTTCTCCCGAGGTCCAGATCGCTCTGCTTACCAGCAGGATCAACACTCTCACCGAGCACCTTAAGAAGAACAACAACGACCATCACAGCCGCCGCGGTCTTCTTAAAATGGTCGGTCACAGAAGAAACCTGCTCAACTATCTGATGAAGGTCGATATCGAAAGATACCGTTCCATTATCGCAAGACTTAACATCAGAAAGTAAGCGGGCAGTTAAACGGATGCCGCGTACAGGCATCCGTTTTTTTGTAAAAAACTCGGTTGACAGCGGTCGGCGGCGATTCGAAGGTCGTACGATAATGTTTAGTACCCAACCGAATCGGCACGGAGAGATAGAAATCCGCACTTCTCCACCATCGCGGTACGCGGTTCGGGTTCGCTGTCGCTTACCGAGGGTCAAAAAACCAAATGTTCCGATGTTAACCTAATCGGCACGGAGAGATAGAAATCCGTACTTCTCTACCATCGCGGTACGCAGTTTGGGTTCGCTGTCGCTTACCCGAGATTTTAAAAAAACCGCATGTGGGCAGCATTTAACCATGCGCCTCGCCAAAGCGAGGGGCGCGCGGTTAAGTGCTAACCATGTCGGGAATTTTTAAATATATATTATATATTCATTTTAAGTAAGCTTTCCGCACGGAAAGCAAAGGAGAAACAACAATGTACGAAATCAAAAGCACACAAATGGAGTTCCCGAAGCACAAGATCTTCCGTTATACGTTGGCGGGACGCGAGCTGTCGGTAGAGGTAGGCAAGATGGCGGGACTCGCCAACGGTTCCTGCCTTGTAAGATACGGCGATACCGCCGTACTTTGCTGCGCGACCGCTTCCGCAAAGCCGCGCGACGGAATAGATTTTCTTCCCCTTTCGGTGGATTACGAGGAGAGAATGTATGCCGCGGGTAAGATTCCCGGCGGTTACCTCAAGCGCGAGGGCAAACCCAGTGAAAAGGCGGTGCTTACATCCCGCGTTATCGACCGCCCCATTCGTCCTCTTTTCCCCAAGGATCTGAGAAACGATGTAGCGCTCACGCTCACCGTTATGTCCGTAGATCAGGATTGCTCTCCCGAGATCACCGCAATGATCGGCGCGTCCATTGCTTTGTCCATTTCGGATATTCCGTGGAACGGTCCTATCGGCGGCGTATTTATGGGACTTGTTGACGGCAAGCTTGTAGTTAACCCCACAGAGGCTGAGAGAGCCGCAAGCGACCTTGAACTTACCGTTGCCGCTTCCATGAACAAGGTGGTAATGATAGAGGCGGGCGCAAAGGAAGTTGCCGACGACGTTATGTTTGACGCCATTATGACCGCACATGCCGAGATCAAGGCTCTGCTTGAGTTTGTTAACGCCATTGTCGACGAGGTAGGCAAGCCCAAGTTCGCTTATCCCTCCTGCGAACTCGATCATGATATGTTTGATAAGATCTTCGCATTCTGCGAGGCGGATCTTATGAACGCGCTCGATACCGACGATAAGAACGTGCGCGACGAGCGTATGCTCCCCATCGAAGACGCAATTCTCGCAAAGTTCGGCGAGGAATATCCCGATCTGCCCACACAGATGCCCGAACTTGTTTACAAAATGCAAAAGAAGGTCGTTCGCCGTTGGCTGCTTGAAGGCAAGCGCGTTGACGGACGTGCCCTTAACCAAATTCGTCCTCTCGGAGCCGAGGTCGGACTCTTTAAAAAGGTACACGGTTCCGGCATGTTTACCCGCGGTCAGACTCAGGTCGTAACGCTGGCAACTCTCGGTACGCTTGCCGAGGCGCAGATGCTTGACGGTATCGATAACGAAGAATCCAAGAGATACATGCATCACTACAACATGCCCGGCTTCTCCACCGGCGAGGCTAAATCCACACGCAGCCCCGGCAGACGTGAAATAGGTCACGGCGCACTTGCCGAGCGTTCGCTTGTTCCCGTACTTCCCTCTCCCGAGGAGTTCCCCTATGCCATACGCCTCGTTTCCGAGGTTGTCTCCTCCAACGGGTCCACCTCTCAGGCGTCCGTTTGCGGCTCTACCCTTGCGCTTATGGACGCGGGCGTGCCGATTAAGGCTCCCGTTGCCGGTATCTCCTGCGGACTTATCACCGAGGGCGATGATTGGATGACCATGATCGATATTCAGGGCGTTGAGGACTTCTACGGAGATATGGACTTTAAGGTTGCCGGTACGCACAAGGGCATTACATCTATCCAGATGGATCTTAAGATCGACGGTCTTACCCCAGAGATCATCAAATCCGCGCTTGAGATGACTCACGCGGGTCGCGATTACATCATCGACGAGGTCATACTCAAGGCGATAGCCGAGCCTCGCACCGAGGTGAACGAGTACGCTCCCAAGATGATGACGATCAAGATCGATCCCGACAAGATCCGCGAGGTTATCGGTAAGGGCGGTTCGGTAATCCAAAAGATAGTTGCCGACACCGGCGCCAAGATCGATATCGAGGATGACGGCACCGTATACATCGCCGCCGTTAATCGCGCCGCCGCGGATGCCGCAAAGGCGACGATCGACGCTATTTGCTTTGAACCCGTGGTTGGCACTGTCTATACCGGTAAGGTTACAGGCATTAAGGAGTTCGGTTGCTTTGTTGAGTACGCTCCCGGCAAAGAGGGCATGGTGCATATCTCCCGCATCGCCGACCATCGTATCGATAAGGTTGAGGATGTTTTGCACCTCGGCGACACCGTTAAGGTAAAGTATATAGGCCTTGACAAAAAGGGCAGAATGGATTTCTCTATCAGAGACGCTCAATAATCAATAAAATCAATCGAAATGCTTCGCCGGGTCAGGACAAATATATCTTGGCTCGGCGCTGCTGTATGGTCGGCACGCTCGGAGGCAACAGCCTACCCGGTAGGCTTGATAATGTTCCGCACCCAATCGAATTGACGCGGAAATATGCGAATCCGAAATTCTTCACCATTGGAGTATAAAGTTATGATAACGCAAAATCGTCACCCGAGACTTAAAAGAGAGGTAAAAAGATGAATGATCGCGACTCGAATACACGGGCATTTAAACTTGATAAACACTTGAGTCAACGCGCGGCGAGAGAAAGGCGGCGCAAAACGCAAAGGATCATACTGATCGTTCTTATGTCGCTTTTGGCGGTGTCGCTTATCGTGACGACCGTTGTTATATGCAGCGAACTTGCAGGCGGCGGAGAGGATACCCTCCCCTATGTTGATCAAACAACATCCGCGCCAGGTCCCGATGGAGATACGAACGTCGTGCCCGCCGAGTCAACGTCGCCCGACGAAACTTCGACTCCCGAAACCACCGCCGGTACTTCCGAGGGATATACCGTAAAACTTATGACGGAGGAGGATATTCACCGCGGCGAGTTGATACTTGTAAACGATAATTATAAATATCAGCCCCCCGCAACCACCTCCGATCTTTGCGACGTAAGAAGTTCCCGCAGTGAAAAATGGGGGATTTCCGCTACGGGCAAAACGATCCATTCATATTCCTGCGCGTATGATCTGAAGCTTTCGGCGAAAGCGCTTACGGCGCTTAATGATATGATAGACGATTTTTATGACGCCACCGGCAACCAGGATGTTTACTTTCCGCAGTTAAGCTGTTACCGCTCAAGTACCGAGCAGGCGGAGCTTTACGATCTCAAACCATCGCGCGAAGATCCCGACGGTTGCAGCGAGCATAATACCGGACTTGCCGTGGATGTACGCGCATGGCTGACGCTTGAAAGCGGAGATATCTATCCTTATATTTCCGAAGATTATTCCTCCTGTGTGCAAATATATAACTGGCTAAACAGTAATTGCTATAAATACGGTTTTGTGCAGAGATACACGGATGGCAAAGCGTCCGTTACGCACTCGGCGCACTATTCGGAACACTACAGATACGTGGGATACCCCCATGCGCTTGCAATGATGCGCAACGATCTTTGCCTTGAGGAATATCTTGCCGTGCTTGCCGCCCGTCACAGCTACGACGGCACTCACTATATAATCAACGGCGACGACGGCGTGACATACGAGATATACTACGTTCCCGCCGCCACCGGCGAGGGGGCTACCACATCGGTGCCCGTGCCGATCAACCTGCCGTATACGATCTCGGGAAATAATTATGACGGATTTATCGTTACCGTTACCAGAGCCTGAGCGATAACGGAGCGTATATTTAAATAATGAAGAAAAAAAGCAATTTTACACGCATTGCGGCGGCAGTGGCGATATCGTTAGCGTTATCGCTTATGCTCTCCTCCTGCGGATTTATTGAGATAAATTATCCCGGCGACGACACCGCGGCGGAGGAAACTTCCGCCGCGACCGATCCTCCCGCCGGCGGCGCGGAGACCACCGCGCCGCCAACGGTCATAACGTTTCCGGATCGCACTGCCGACGCCGTAAACGCTCTTGCCGCGTTACCAACGGTAGATCTCGGCGCGACGGATCTGATAGTAGCAAATTCACAAGCCGCCCCCGAGCTGTTTGAGCCGGAGGAGGATGACACGCTTAACACGGCGCGCCTTCGCCGCACCGAACTTGCCTGCGAAAAGTACGATATAGAACTTACCGTTGTGCGAGCGGATGACGCCGAACTGCTTGCGGCGTTGCAAAAACATATGTCGTCGGGGGATTATTATGCCGATCTTTCGGTGATACCCGCATCCTCCGCCGCGCTGTATTTTAACGCGTCTGTTGCCTCCAATCTGCGCGAACTTCCCTTTTTTGTAACATCGTCCGATTATCACAGCGCCGCTGGCGCGGGAATTGCCGGTTCATCCTGCTATTTTTACACGGGCGACGCTGTATTTGATCCCGATTCGGTTTGGACTCTTTATTTTAACCGTACTGCGGCGGGTGAGGAACTTACCGATTATCTTTACCGTCTCGCACTCGGCGAGGGGCTGACGTGGGAGGATCTCTTTGCCGCAGCCGCCACAAGCGGGCTTCTTTGCGGAGATGACGGAGCAGACTCCGCGATCTGCGCGGATATTGTTTGCGCCTCCTTGGGTATAGAGTTCGTTTCTCATCCGCAGGGCAAGTCGCCCTCCGTTAATTGCGATATCGATGCGCTCGGTACGGCGAATACCCTCATAAGCAGAGTCGCTTCTCTTTGCGAGGTTAGCGGAGAGTCGTTTGAAAAATTTACGCGCGGAGAAGCGATCTTCCGTTTCGGTACCGTTTCGGACATTCGCCGTCTTTACAGTCTCAATTGCGAATGGGGTATCCTGCCCGTACCGATGGTTGATAAGGATTCCGCCTATATCACCCTCGGCAGCGAGTCGCGCCCCGTTATCGCCTGCGTGGGCGGCGCGGGACGTACCGAGATCTGCGGCGCGGCACTTGCGGCGATCGACGCCGCCTCCGGCGCGTGGCTCGGCGACGCGTATGCCGACGCGGCTCTCGATACCTGCTTGCGCGATAACAACTCCTACCTTACATTGCGCCGTGTGTTGGATTCGGATATCCGCTTTGATTTTGCTTATCTTTATGCCGGAGCCACCGATGAACTTTACGGTGCTACCGTCGGCGCGGTAAGATCCTGCTTTGAAGGGCGCGCCACGCTGCCCAATGCCATAAAGAACGCCCAAAGCGCCGCCAACCGCGAACTTGCGCGAGTGTTTGAGTAAACGCCGAGCCTGATCAATCAATCATATAAAAGTGAGAAAGTGAGAAAAAGAAATGAAAAAGTACGCTACCGTTCCGTACATCATCAAGGCAAAACGCTTTAAAAAGGAGATAGAACGCCCTTGCATTAAAAATCATGCCGTATATTCGGTAGGCTTTTGTCGTGACCGCGATGAAGAGCCGCAGCATGAAGCTCATCTTGACGCCGAATTCAGCGTTTCGTTACTTGATATATTTAAGATCGGCGCAATTGCCGCCGCCATCACGGCTGTTATGTGCACACTCATTCACGCGGTAACGCGCGATTGAAAGATCTATTTTAAAACGCAGTTTTACAATCGGCTAAATCGACCTATGATTAAGGAGGCAGTATTATGTGGGATCAAAACAAAGAAAAACTCGGTGTAACGGGTCACCGCGGATGTAAGGCTTATATGCCGGAAAACACGCTTATGTCTTTTCGCGAGGCTTTTCGCCTCGGAGTGGATGTTTTGGAGTTTGATATACAGCTCACGCGCGACGATGTTATGATCGTTATGCATGACGATATGGTGGATCGCACCACCGACGGTCACGGCGCGGTCTGTTTTAAAACGCTTGAGGAGATAAAAGCTCTCGACGCGGGAGTTAAATTCGGCTATCCGGGACAGCGCGTGCCTACGTTTGAGGAGGCGCTTAAGTGCATAGCGGAGGAATCCGCTCCGGATATGATACTTAATGTTGAGATAAAGGAACAGCGCCCGCATGTTGTTGATGTTGCCATCGAAATGCTTGAGCGCTTCGGTCTGCTTGAACGTTCGGTCATAGCCAGTTTCGACGCGCAGACTCTGCTTTACGTAAACGATCATTATCCGCATGTGAAAACGCAGGGACAGCCTCCGGTAAAAATGAAGAGGTATGACGAGCGCGTACTTGATAAAATGTACGGTATGGGCGTGCCCATGAGTATGACGGATGAGGATATCGACGCGTTGGTTGCCATGCTTGACGAGCGCGGCATACAGGCGTGGGCATACCATGCCGACGATCGCGCCGCTGCCGAGCGTTGCATGAAGTTCGGATTTACCAATATTACCGCAAACGATCCGCACGATCTTATCGCATACCTTGACGAGATCGGTCGCCGTTTGGGCAAATAAAAAGAATAATGATTGGGGATGTCTCGAATTCGAGACATCCCCAATCATGTTATTTTGCGCCCGCGGCGCGTTTGCCGAATACTTTTGTCCGCATATCCGAAAGGTTATCCCGCGCACCGCGCATGATATAATCGTAATCGGTGCCGGTGGAAATGATATCTATCCCGAGATCATGCCAAAATCCCGTCACCTCGGGATCGGTAGAACCGGTTGAAACACCGACGGGTTTTCCCGCGTCTTTGATTATCGATATTGCGCGGCGAATGTAACTTTGGGTTTTTTCTCCGAATACGCAGTTAAGTTCGCCAAGCGATCCCGAGAGATCGCAGGGACCGAAGATGAAGCCGTCGATATAAGGATTCTTGACGATCTCGGGCAGATTATCCACTGCCATGGCGGTTTCCACCTGCACAAAGCGGCAGGTTTTTTCGTTTGCCTCCGCTATGTAGCTGTCCATATCGTCTAAGCCGTAGCCGACTGCGCGAAGCGGACCGAAGCCGCGCCGCCCCTCGGGGGGATACATGCAAAACTCCATTGCCGCGCGCGCCTCCTCCGGCGTGTTGATCATGGGAAAGATAAGCCCGTCCGGTCCCATTTCCATTACCCTTTTTACATGATTGTAATCATTCATCGAAACGCGCACGATCGCGGGAGTGCCGCCCGCATTTACCGCCGTGATATGTTGGCGCAGGCTTGTATATGAATTTTCGGAGTGCTCGGTGTCTATCCATATAAAGTCATAACCGAGCCGCCCCAGTATCTCGCCGACAATACTGTCCGTCATTGAAATGTGAGTGCCCACAAGCTCGCCGCCGAGCTTATCTTTAAGATAACCGTTTCTTATCATTTTTTATTTTCTTTTTCCTCTCTTTGTGCTATAATAATGTCGTAATCCGCTTTATTCGAAAAGACCGTAAACTCGTCTATTAATTATTATATCATCAGCCGTAAAATCGTCAAAAACAAAGTCACATTACAGGGTAACAATATCACAATTTGATAAAGGTATCTTTGTGATATTGTTTGTGTCGGCGGTGATTTTATTTTACATCGTAAAACTGCGCAATGATATAATAATGTAAAAGCCGTAGCTTCCGAGAATGCTTTTTCGGCAAATACGGTAACCGAACGGATATTTTCACACCGCCTCGGCGGTGAGACGGAGATCAAAATGAGAAAATATTTTACAAAGGATAATATCGATCCCAACAAGGACGCGGCGCTTTTGCCGCCGGACTTCCTTTATTACGAAGATCACCCCGAGGAGTGCTTTGATTGTCACGGCAGACGTTGGCAAAGCGCGGCAACAATAGCAAAGGTGCCGTCGGGGCGTTTGTTTGCGGCGTACAGCGGCGGCGGTCTTGACGAGGGTCCCAACAATTATAATTGCATATCCTACAGCGACGACGACGGATATACGTGGAGGCGCGATTACCTTATAATCGACCATCCCGAGATAGTGCGCATGCACGAGCCGATTCTTTGGGTGGATCCCGAAGGAACGCTTTGGCATTTTTGGGCGCAATCCTATGTTTATTGGGATGGTCGCGGCGGCGTTTGGGCTTCGAAATGTATAGATCCGAACGTTGATATGCCGCGGTGGAGCGAGCCGCGCCGCCTTTGCGACGGCGTTATGGCGTGCAAGCCCATAGTGCGGCGGGACGGCGCGTGGCTTTATCCCGTGTCGATATGGCATAACTTTGTAACACGCTTTCATTCTTTTCCCGAACTTGAAAAATCAAATGTCTATATATCACGCGATCGCGGCGAAACGGTATCCTACCTCGGGAGCGCATACCATCCCGACACAACGTTTGACGAAAACTGCATTTGCGAGCGTGCGGACGGTACCCTGCTTATGCTGATGCGGATATCCGACGGCATAGCATACTCGGAATCGTTTGACGGCGGTGCCACTTGGTCCGCTGCCGAGAGATATTGCGTGCCGAGTCCGTCAGCACGTATGTATCTCGGAAAATTCCCCACGGGTGAGTTTTTTCTGATACACAACTATAACTTTACCGGGCGCAACAATATGGCTGTAATGCTATCGCATGACGAGGGGCGCAGTTACGATGAGGTGCTTATGCTCGATACGCGCCGCTCGGTGGCGTATCCCGACGCGTTTGTTGATTCAAACGGCAAAGTGTATGCCGTTTACGATCGCGAGCGATACGGCGATAAAGAGATACAGTTGTCAGTATTTCGTATTGAAGATATACTTGCGGGCGAATGCAAAACCGAGGGCGCACGTACTCGCGGCGTGGTTTGCAAATCTTTCGGCGCACCGCGCACCGCCGAAGAAAAGGCGGCGGGAACCCTCTGGCCTCGCAAATATTGCGATCCCCTGCGCCCGCCCACAACGCAAATAGACCAGTATTTTAAGTCTTTTGTGTGATGCCGCTCTTATCATGTTTATGAAAAAGGTATCGCCGATGATAAAAAAACAAGTAAAAAACATATTCGCCGCATGGATTGCCGTAATACTTGTCTCGGTGTCGTTTTGCACTCTTATTTCCTGCGGAAACGACGTGCCGAACGTTCCGGCGGACAGCACCGCCGACACGGCGGCAACCGAGTCTGCGGTAATGACCGCGGCGAGCGCCGCAGAGTGTGTCGTAATAATAGGCGACAGCGCTTCAAGATCTGTGCGTGAATCGGCTATAATGCTTGCCGACGGTTTTCGCAACCTTTACGGATTTGAGCCGTCGATACTGACGGACAAACAGAGCGCTGGAGAAAATTACGCAGCCGAGCTGATAGTCGGCTGCACCGACAGACAGGCGGGAGCTCCGTGGGATCCCTCGGCGCATCGCCGAGACGACTATTTTGTGGGGATTGATGCTGACGGCGGGCGGCTTTATCTGCTCGGCGGCAGCGATGACGCGGTATATTCCGCGGTTTACGATCTTGTTGCCTATATGATGAAACAACGCGGTGCGTCATTTGTTTTTACGTCCGCGGACACGATCGAGTACGTAGGCAGTTACTCGCTTGAAAGTATAATATCCGGTGGACGAGAGCTTTTTGGAGGCAGCGTGTCTTTTTCGGGCGATCCCGCGTATGCCGCCGCGCATAACGGTGTGCTCTCCTGTGCGGCTGATGTGCTGGCACAACGGCTTTCCGCACTCGGCGGTTACGATTTCGAATCCTCCGCGGAAGACGGCGGCGATATACTTATAACGACAGCCGCCGCGCACCCGGAATACGCCCGCCTTATCTCGGGGCAAAATTCAGGTGCGGTGCTTACATGTGTTTCGGGACGCGCAGTGCTTTGCGCCGCCGATGACGACACTCTGCTTCGTGCGTTGGCAGATCTTTGCGAAAAGCTCGGAGATATCAAAACGCTTAATATCACGGAGGGAAATATGGTATACGAGTACACTGCCGCCGACACGATACGTGCGATGAGTTTTAATATTCTCGGACTTGAAAACAACATGACTCAGCGTATGCCCGCGGTTGAGTGGGTGATAGTTAAATCCTGCCCGGATATTTTCGGAATTCAAGAAGGCAAAGCGGAATGGATAAGCTATTTTGCCTCCGAATTCGGCGGTATATACGATACCGTAGGCGTTGGCGGCGGCGAGGAGCGCAATGCCAACACCTTTGATAACATCTACTACCGCACCGACCGCTTTACGCTGATAGAGGGTAAAACGATATGGCTCTCCGATACGCCGGATGTACCGGCAAGCAAGTTTGAATCTTCAAAGCGCGTGCGTATTGCCACATGGGCGCACCTGATCGACAAACGCACGGGGCGCGATCTGCTTTTTGTAAACACGCACCTTGATAACGCATCTAAGGAGGCGCGTATGCAGCAAACGAAAGTTCTTTTGGAGTTGCTTGCGGGTTTTGAGTGCCCCAAGATCCTTTGCGGCGACTTTAATTCGTCCATGACCTCCGATGTTTACGAAAAATTGACATCCGAACTTGCCGATTCGAGAACCGTAGCCGCCGCGCGCGATACCTACCCAACCTACAACCGTCTCGGCGACGGCGCGGGTTCGGTACTTGATTATATCTTCTTATCTCGCGATATCGAAATACTTACCTACCGTGTAAAAACTGAGCTTTATCGCGGCAGTATCTACCCATCGGACCACAATGCAATTGTGGCGGAATTCAAGATCAAATAGCCGATCGCTGCTGTTCGGGGTCAAATAAGAGGAGGTAATGGTTAATATGCAGCTTATTCTCGGTATAGAATTCGGCTCAACACGCATAAAAGCAGTGGCAACCGACGAGCGCGGTAAAATTATTGCCTGCGGATCTCACTCATGGGAGAACGCGCCGGCGGACGGTATGTGGAGCTATCCTGTCGATGAGATGACGACGGGCTTGCAAAAAAGCTACTCCGATATGTGCCGCAATCTCGGTTATCGCCCGCGTCGGATAGACGCCATGGGCATCTCCGCCATGATGCACGGATATTTGGCGTTGGATGAAAACTATCGGATGTTGGTTCCCTTTCGCACGTGGCGCAATACCTGCGCCGAGTCGGAGGCTAAAATGCTTTCCGAACGTTTTGATATCAATATTCCGCCGCGCTGGAGCTGCGCACATCTTTTGCGCGCCGCGCGCCTCGGTGAGGATCATCTGGCGCAGATGCGGCATTTGACCACCCTTTCCGGGTATATTCACTATCTGCTTTGCGGCGAAAATGCGCTCGGCATCGGGGACGCAAGCGGAATGTTCCCTATCGACGGATCGGGTTACGATAGAAGACTTGTAAAAATATTTGAGGATATGCTTTCCGAATGCGGGTATGATATCGACTTGCTATCCGTTCTGCCGCCGCCGATACCCGCGGGCAGGATCGCGGGGTACCTGAGCGCCGAGGGCGCGCGAATTTTGGATCCCACCGGCACGCTTGCCGCGGGTACTCCGCTTTGCCCGCCGGAGGGGGATATGCAGACCGGAATGGTTGCAACAAATTGCGTCGCCCCGGGGGACGCAAATCTTTCGGCGGGCACATCGGCAAATCTTACCGTAATGCTTGCCTCGCCGCTCGACCGTCGATATGAGGGGATCGATACGGTGCTCTCCCCCTGCGGTACGCCCGCGGCACTGCTGCATACAAACAATTGCACCTCCGAGATGAACGCGTGGGCGGATATGATAGGCGAGGCTGTACGCCTGTGCGGCGTTGAAATCGAACGCGGCAGATTGCTTGATGTTCTTATGGCAGAGGCGGAGAGATCGCAGGCAGATGCGGGTATTGCGGGTTATAATCACACATCCGGCGAGCCCGCGGCGGGAACGCGGCACGGTGCGCCGATGGTCCTTCGCCGCGAGGGCGCAAGGTTGAAACTTGCCGATTTTATGCAGATGCAGATATATTCCGCGCTTGCCACCGTGGCAATGGAAGCGGAAACGCTTTTCCGAGACGGCATACAGATAGAAAAACTGACCGCTCACGGCGGCTTTTTCAAGGCGCCGCGGGTGGGGCAGGCGGCAACCTCGGCAATGCTCGGCGGTATACCTGTCACGGTAAATTCCGCGTCCGATGCCGGCGGCGCATGGGGTATAGCTCTGCTTGCATGTATTATTGCGCGCGGTTGCACACTTGGAGAACTGATGCGCGAGGTTTTTTCGAATTCCGAAAGCCAAACGCTTACGGCGAACGCCGAGGAAATTAAAAAATGCCGGGCGTATATGGAACTTCATAAAAAATATCTGCCCGCCGCGCGTATAGCGGGCGAATGGGAGGATTAAAATGCGGAAGAATGACGAAAAGATATTATCAGCGGAACTTTGTGATCTTCGCGAGCGCGTTTACCGTGCCAATCTTGATCTTGTAAAAAACAAACTCGTGCTCTTTACGTGGGGCAATGTTTCCGCTATCGATCGCGCCTCGGGACTTGTGGTGATCAAGCCGAGTGGTGTAAAGTATGAAGATATGTGTGCCGAGGACATGGTCATCACCGATCTTGACGGCAGGGTGGTTTTCGGCTCTCTTTGTCCGTCAACCGATCTGCAAACTCATCTTGAACTTTATCGCGCTCACCCCGAGATAGGCGGCGTGGTGCACACGCATTCAACTTACGCCACCGCCTTTGCGCAAGCCGAACGCGCGATTCCCATGTACGGCACCACTCACGCCGATTATTTTCACGGCGATATTCCATGTGCGCGAACCATACGCGCCGACGAAACCGAAGAATACGAGCTGAACACCGGGCGCGTGATAAACGAAAAGGTTACGGATGTTTTTGGCATTCCCGCCTGCCTTGCCGCCCACCATGGGGTTTTTACATGGGGACGAAATGCCGACGAGGCGGTGTACAACGCAACCGTGGCAGAAGAAGTTGCCAAAATGGCGCAGCTGACCGAGCAAGCGGCGCGATATGCGGGCGGGGAGGCGCTCCCGCTCTCTGCACATATTGCGGATAAGCACTACGAGCGCAAGCACGGCAGCGGCGCATACTACGGACAAAACAAGAAATAAGCAAAAACTCTCTGCCGCGCGGCGATTCGCGCCCGCGATCTGCCAACAAAGACCGACATAAAGCGAATAACGCACGGTAAGAGAAGACAAAAACGGACTGTTAAAAACAAAGAGTTTTTAACAGTCCGTCGATTTTATTTATTTTTATTCTTTATGTTCGCTTTCGGATGAAAGTCTCATTCCGGCGGTGGCGGTTACAGGCAGTGAGAACACTATCGTTTTAGCTTCGGTGGCAAGCCCCGCTTTATCCATTATGGCACGCATGATGGCGTTCTTTTGCTCGGTTTTGACCACAATAAAAACCAGTTCTTTTTCCGCGGCTATCGAAACGCCGAGAAATTGCTCGGCTCTCTCGGTGCCGGTGCCGCGCGCGTGGATGACCGTACCGCCCGAAGCGTTTGCCTCTCTTGCGGCGTCCATAACGTTATCTGTATTTCCTTGGTCGGTGATAGCTACCAACAGCTCGTAATTTGTGTTTTTCAACTCGCTTTCCTCTCCCTTTTCAATTTTTTGACCGTCGGTCAGGAACAACAGCGGTTTTTTGCCGCCGATGCTTGACAGCGGAACTATAAAGGCTATGCCGATGCCGGGAATATCTATTTTCATTTCGCTTTCAAGTCGCGCTCGCGTGCGTCCCCAAGTTTCCCCGGTGATTACGGCAAACATTACCGTTTTTTGCGCACGGGCAAGACCGAAATAATCAAGCACTTCGCTTACCGCGGTGCCGCTTCCAAGCGCGGTAAAGGATACGCCTATCCCCTCCGATTCATAAAGCGCTATAAATCTGCGCGCCATATTGCGGTCTGTTATCGTTATCATAAGGTGTAGCTCGCTCATTTTCGGCTCCTTTCAGTTACTCAAAGCTCGATGATTGCATCGTCCGCAAGCTCGGGCAATGCCTGTGCGGGTCGGCTCGGGCGGGATGCGGCAAGCTTTTTCTTTATCTGATATACAAGTCCCAGTATTTGAATGGTAATAAGCGGGGTCATGGCAACCATTGCCACTACTCCGAACGCGTCGGAAACCACATTGCCGCCCACGGCGAGGCACGCGCCCTGCGCAAAAGGCAACAAAAACGTTGCCGTCATGGGACCGGAAGCGACTCCGCCCGAGTCAAAGGCTATTGCGGTGAATATGCGGGGCACGCAGAAAGAAAGCCCCAGTGCGATGGCGTATCCCGGCACCACAAACCAAAGAATTGAAATTCCCGTCAGTACGCGAAGCAGTGCAAGTCCTATCGACGCGGCAACGCCGAGGGAAAGACACATGCCCATGGCGGAGGAAGATATCGCGCCGTCGGTGATCTCCTCAACCTGTTTATTGAGAACATACACGGCAGGTTCGGCGCGCACGATAAAGTAACCTATCACCATTCCGATGGGAACTATTATCCAGTTATAAGGCAGAGAGGCTATAACGTTTCCGAGGTAATTACCCGCGGGCATAAATCCGACGTTGGCGCCCGTAAGGAAAAGTACAAGTCCCACATAGGTATAAACCAGACCGACTATTATTTTGTAAAGTTGGCGGCGCGGAAGCTTTAGGGCACACACCTGAAAAATTCCGAAAAATACCACTATGGGCAGCAGCGCTATGCCGATTTCACCCATATATGTGGGGATGGATTTAAAAAACAGACTTGTAAGGTCACGCGAGGACTCGATAACAGGGAGAGCCGACGCGGCATATGTTCCCTCGGGATTGAAAATAAGCCCAAGCGTCATAACTGCAAGTATGGGACCGACCGAGCAAAGCGCGATAAGACCGAACGAATCGTCCCCCGCGCGACTGTCGCTTCTTATCGAAGCAACGCCAACGCCCAAAGCCATTATAAACGGTACGGTCATGGGACCGGTGGTAACGCCGCCCGAGTCAAACGCCACAGCCAAAAAGTCCTGCGGCACAAAAGCCGCCAATGTAAAGACCAGTATATAAGAAATTATCAGCATCAACCGCAGTGAAATGCCGAAAAACATACGCAGCAGAGCCGCAACCAAGAAAAATCCGACTCCGGCGGCAACCGCCAGTATCAGTACCGTGCTCGGGATGGAGGGTACCTGCCCCGCCAATACCTGAAGATCCGGTTCCGAGATGGTTATAATAAAGCCCATCAAAAATCCTACGGCTATAACAAGCCACAAACTGCGCTTTTTCGTTATCGCCGCTCCGACGCGCTCGCCCATGGGAGTCATTGAAAGATCTGCACCGAGGGTAAAAAACATGATCCCTATTATGATCATTGCGGCTCCGGTCAGAAAACTTAAAAGTATTCCCGGTTCAATGGGTGCAACCGTGAGGGTGAGTAAGAGCACGATGCCTATGATGGGCAACACCGCCCGCATGGCTTCGCCGAGCTTCTCTTGAAGTTTTTTACGTGAATTTAAAAGCAAATTTGCTCCTTTCCGCCTGCGGAGCAGACCTTGAAATATCGATCGACAGATAAAGACATATTAATAATAATGAAGAATAACATCGGCGATCATCTTTGTTTACCGATCATATACATTATACCATATTGTAAAAGTCCAAATGTGACTTCAATTGTAATATAAAGTTAAAAAATATAAAAGTAATAAAGACCGAAAAACAAATGAAGCGAATAGTGATAAAATGGCGATTTCGCACCGCGAAAAACTCATATAATCGCCGCGGAGTTACGCTGCGTTGCTATTGACCTTTTTGTGTTTTTGTGGTATGATATTGCCTGCGCCTGCGCGGCGCGATCACTACATATGCAAAGGCTCTCTCAATTATGAAATTTACATCACATAAAAGCATAAATCCATCCGCGGAGGCGGATATGACTCACGGTTCGCTTTGGCGAAAAATACTTATATTCAGCCTGCCGCTTATGGCGTCGCAATTGCTTCAGGTCATGTTTAACATGGCGGATGTGGCTATAGTCGGTCGGTTTTCAAGCTCATCGGCAATGGGATCGGTCGGTTCAACAACCATACTCGTTACCCTTTTTACCGGATTACTTATCGGCATGGGCAGCGGCGTAAATGTAAAGGTTGCCCGCGCCATCGGTGCCGGTGATCGCCGCGAGGCGGCTGAAACGGTAGGCAGTTCGTTTATTATCTGTACCGCGCTCGGTTTTATTATCACCGCCGCATGTCTCACGCTTGCACGCCCGATGCTTGAACTTATCAATACCAAGGAAGAGCTGATAGAAGGTGCCGTACTGTATTTTAAAATATATTCGCTCGGTATGCCGGCGCTCGGAATCTTTAATTTCGGCAACGCCGTGCTCAGCGCCGAGGGAGATACTCGCCGCCCGCTTGTTTACCTTACCGCATCGGGGCTTCTCAACGTTGTCCTCAACCTTGTTTTTGTTCTGGGGCTCGGTATGGCGGCGGACGGTGTGGCGTGGGCAAGCATAATATCGCAGTACCTTTCCGCGGCGTTGGTGATAGTAAGAATGGCGCGTGACCGCTCGGAGTGCGGTCTGCGGGCGAATATGATACGCATTTACCCCGACCGCGCACGCGGAATACTTGCGCTCGGTATCCCCGCGGGACTTCAAAACGCTATTTTTGCGGTGGCAAATCTTTTCATACAATCGGCAGTCAACTCTTTTGACCACATCATGGTTGAGGGCAACGCCGCCGCTGCAAACTCAGATTCGATCGTTTACAACGTAATGGGTGCGTTTTACACCGCATGTTCAACATTTATGGGGCAAAATCTCGGTGCGGGCAAACGCCGCCGCGTTGTTAAAAGCTATATCGTAAGCCTTGTTTATTCATTTGCCGCGGGCGCGATAATGGGCGGATTGCTTGTTGTTTTCGGACGGCAGTTTTTGTCGCTCTTTACAACCGACGCGGAAGTTGCCGAGGCAGGTATGCATCGAGTTATGATAATGGGGTTCTCATATATGGTATCCGCATTTATGGATTGCACTATCGCAGCTTCTCGCGGAATAGGTAAAAGCCTGTGGCCTACGGTTATAGTTATCCTCGGGTCCTGCGTTTTCCGCGTTGTATGGGTTTACACCGTATTTGCGCATTTCGGCACTATTCCATCGCTTTACCTTTTGTACGTTTTTTCGTGGAGCATTACCGCCATTGCCGAGATAGCCTATTTTATACACGCATGGCGCAGATTGTTCAAAACGCCGTCCACCGCCGGGTGCTGACGTTTGCATGCGGAAAATATACGCTACCGCCTTTTGGTTGTGTGATTTCGGCGTATTGTCGAAATTCGACCGCGCTTTGCAAATTAACAAAAAATTCACACCGAGGCGGTAAAAGGGGTTGACACGGCGGCGGCGATATGATATAATAAAAACTACGCATCGGATCGCTCCGCCGTCTGAGAATTTCAGAAAAGAAACGGACGCGATGGAGCGAAAATCATAAAATCGGAGGACACATAAATGGGCGTTTTTGAGATCATTATGGGTATCGTTCTTCTGGTCATGGCTCTCTTTCTTGTTGTTGCCGTGCTTTTGCAGTCCGGCAGCGACAAACGGCTTTCCGGCGCGATCGCCGGCGGCGCCGACACCTACCTCGGTAAAGAAAGAGGCAGTCGTCTTGACAAGCTGCTCAACGTTCTTACCCCCATCGTTGCCGCGGTATTTGCCGTAGCCGTCATCATAATGTACGTTATTGTTGCATAATGTCAAAAAAGAGCCGCTTTTGCGGCTCTTTTTTATTGACCGCGACCAAGAAAAGTGATATAATAGTCTTAACCTAATACCCGAAAGGATGATCAGCATGAATACCTTTGACATTAAAAAGGATGCCGCCGAGCGCATCATCATCGTTGCCCACCGCGGCGCCTGCGGAGGCAACATCCCCTGCAACACGATGGCAGCTTATGAGATAGCACTCCGTCACGGTGCCGACATGCTTGAGGTCGATGTCAGCCGCAGTGCGGACGGTACACTGTGGATTTTGCATCCGAAAATGGAGTATATTCAACTCAACTATCTCGGTACACAGGAGGCGCCTCGTTTGCCCGATATGCATGACGATGAGATACGTCGTTTGCGCTATGTCAATACCGATCGCACATACACCGAATGGCCGCTTTGTACGCTTGACGAGGTGTTGGAAGCTTTCCGCGGTCGTTGCTACATCAACATCGATAAGTTTTGGGAGAACCCGCGCGAGATATCCGATGCTATCTGCGCACACGGTATGCAGGAGCAGATAATCGTAAAAACCGCGCCCAAGCCCGAACTTTTTGATATTATAGAGGAGTACGGTCAGGGCATTCAGTATCTGCCGATACTTAAAAAGAATGACGCCGCGGCGCATGAGGAACTTATGCATCGCAATATAAGATACGTAGGTGCGGAACTGGTGTTCGGCAACGATACCGATTACATTGCGTCACCCGAGTTTATAGATCGTTTGCACGGTGACGGAAAACTTGTATGGGGCAACGCGATTCTTTACAATTATCGCGTACCGCTTGCCGGCGGACATTCGGACGATATCTCGCTTACCGATGATCCCGCCGAGGGTTGGGGATGGCTTGCCGATCACGGATTTGATATTATCCAAACCGACTGGGTGCTTGCCATGGCGCAATATCTTAACGAGAGCGGTAAACGTATGAGGGAAAGAGACTGAAAATTCCGCAAAGCAAGGGCGGCACTGCGGTGCCGCCCTAAGGAAAATTGAGGAAATGAGATTTTTTTATAAAAAGGGGTTGACAAGTCACCATAAGTGTGATATAATATACAGGCAATGAAAAAAGGGTTTTGCATT
>CAZISZ010000002.1:0-35953 GCA_964542035.1 uncultured Ruminococcus sp.
TCGTGCAGATCATCCCCAAGATGGTCCATGCCGATATGGCTCACGAGCGCGAGCTTATAGCCGCTCCCGCCAAAGAGGCAAAAGCTTCGGACGGCAAAAAGAAAAAGCTTATCGAGCTTGATGAGTTCGGCTTCGGTGCTTTCGGTCTTGCCATTGTTCTCGGCATACTGCTCGGTTCCATAAAGATCCCGCTCACAAGCGCGGGATACGATGGTGCCACATTCTCGCTCGGAACCACGGGCGGTCCGCTTATCGCGGCTCTTATTCTCGGTCATTTCGGGCACATTGGCAGGATCTCCCTGCGCATTCCCGATGCGACACTTAAGGTCTTCCGCGAGTTCGGACTTATGCTCTTCCTTATCGGTGCGGGCGTTGAGGGCGGCGTTGAGCTTGTTGCTCAGGTGTCCGCGTCCGAATACGGCATTATGCTTGTTGTTTACGGCTTCCTTGCGGGCGTAGTTATTACCGCGGTACCCATGATAGTGGGTTACCTCATGGCAAAGTATGTCTTCAAGCTGCCTCTTCTCAACAACCTCGGGTCCATTACCGGCGGTATGACCAGTACTCCCGCGCTTGGTACGCTTGTAGGCGTTTCCGGTACGGATAACGTGGCATCGGCATATGCTTCCACATATCCGATAGCGTTGGTACTTGTCGTTTTGTTCTCTAACCTTATAGGAACATTCCTCGGTTGAGTTAAGATCGGGGACAAAATAAAAAATTCGGGGACGCCGTACGGCGTCCCCGATATTTATATATAAGATGTACAACGCGGTCTTACCGGTGGAAGATATCAGTTCATTTCCGCAAATATATCAAGCGCGGGTCCGATGTGTTTATCCCAAAATTTCCATCTGTGGTTGCCGGGCGCGGAGGTGAAATCAAAGTCTATGCCGGTGCCTTTGGCGCGTTCGCAGAACAAAAGATTTCCGTTATACAAACTGTCTTCTGTGCCGCAAACGGCAAAAAGACGCGGGCGCGGCGCATCGGCGGGCTTTTCGCGATAGGTGTCAAGCAGGTGCAAAAGGTCGCCGTCGCTGCCCGGCAGTGTGGTGTTGCAATCCTCACCCCAAATTGCGGTCGCCTGCGGTAGCCAATCGCATTCGGGGAGGGCGGTGGCGATATCGAGACAGCCGGAAAGCGATGCCGCCGCCGCGTATTGCTCGGGACAGCGCAGTGCAAGCAAAAACGCACCGTAACCGCCCATAGAGAGTCCGGCAATGAACGTCCGCTCGCGGCGGCGGCTGAGTTTGAATATGCGGCGGGTGTAGTCAACCAACTCACGCGAAACATAGCTGAAGTGCCGCTTGCCGTACTTCATATCGGTGTAAAAGCCGTTCTCTCCGTCGGGCATAACTATTGCCAAACGTCTGTCCGTGGCGTAACGTTCAATGGATGTTTTGCGGCACCATGATGAATGGTCTCCGTGCATGCCGTGCAGAAGATAAACGGTTTTAATGTCCTCTTCGGGACAATCTTCCGGTAGGATCACGTTTATTAACGTTTCCTGCTCAAGTTCTGCGGATCTGAAATTTGCGGTAATGAGTGCCATTGTTGCTATCATGCCTCGCCAAAGGCGAGGCTGCCTTTCGTAATTATATTATTTCACTGTAATATTACAATAGATCTGTAATATGGTTTTAAAATTTACCTTTTGCCGTCAGAGCGATCAAAAGATCTATATCGTCCGGCTGAACATTCGCTTCATGTGCCGAACGGCAGCGCTTTACAGCGCCGCATTTTTGACAGCGGTGAGTTATAATAAATCCCCGCCGCGCATCCGGTTCGGCGGATATCGGTTCAAGCAGACCTCCGCATTCACAGGCGCGGTCGCCGGGATTTTCGTCAATATGTATTGACCACAGGCAAAAAGGGCAATGGTTACGCGAGGAGTACCCGAGCGGCTCTACTTTTTTGTGGCAGTGTGCGCACACAAAACCCGAATCATTTTTTAAAAATCTTTTTGTTTCCATTAAAACAGTCTCCCGAGATGACGAAAGTACAAACTTTTTTGCAAAAAAACGCGAAAATTTGCATTCCGCTCTTTATTCCTGCCGATTTTTATAGTATAATAAATATGTATACTTATACGGTTGCGAAGCAAAATATTTCGCCCGATAATATTATACAATGTTTTTGGATGATAATCAAGCGGCGATGCGAAAAAATCGCCGTATGTGTGAAAGGACGGCGATAAAACATGGCATTAAAGCAAAGATATACGGTAACTGTAGCCGGATACGAGATGAATGTCAGATCGGATAATACTGCTGATGAAGTGGAGGAGATAGTCGGCGCGCTTGATCGCGGAATACGTGATGTGTGCGCGCGCAATCGCAATCTGCCGCGCAATGAGGCGATAATTCTTTGCGCGCTCGACGCATATTCCGAAAAGCGCCGCGCTGTTGCCGAAACACGCGCCCTTGAAGCTCAAATGGCAAGGGTTGAGCATGAAAACGATCTTCTGCGCGCCTATATTGAGCGCCACACAAAACAGCCCGCCGTCGATGACAGTGCGGAGGATATGTCCGCGCACGAGGTGGACGAGCAATGACGGTACTGCCCGAACTTTTGGCTCCCGCAGGATCGCCGGAGGCACTGCGTGCGGCGGTGGCGGCGGGAGCCGACGCCGTATATTTCGGCGCGTCCGGTTTTAATGCCCGCGCCGGTGCGCGCAATTTTTCGGACGCGGAGCTTTGTCGCGCCGTAGAGCATTGCCACGCAAACGGTGTACGGGTGTACCTTACTCTAAACACGTTGGTGTATGACAGAGAGATGCGCGATTATCTTGCCGCGGCAGAGCGTGCGTATCTTGCGGGAGTGGACGCCTTGATTGTTGCCGATTTCGGCGGTGCCGCGGCAATACACCGTACATTTCCCGATTTTGAGCTTCATGCATCAACGCAAATGTCGGGGCATTCGGTGGCGGCGGCTCGCGAATTGGAAAAACTCGGTTTTTCCCGAATGGTATTGGCGCGCGAACTGTCGCGCGAGGATATATTCGAATTCACAAAAAATTCGCCGATAGAGGCGGAGGTGTTCGTGCACGGTGCGCTGTGTGTTTGCCATTCGGGGCAGTGCCTGTTTTCATCGATGGTAGGCGGTCGCTCGGGGAATCGCGGCGAGTGCGCGCAACCCTGCCGATTGCCGTATAACGGAGGTAAATACCCGCTGTCCCTCAAGGATAATTGCCTTGCCGCGCATATTCCGGATCTGATAGAAGCCAAAGTTGCGTCGCTGAAGATAGAGGGCAGAATGAAAGGCGCGGATTATGTCGGCGGCGTGGTATCGGTATACCGCCGTTTGCTTGATGAGCGCCGCGCGGCAACTCCGCGTGAGATATCGGCGCTTGAGGGCATTTTTTCTCGGTCCGGGTTTACCGACGGCTATTTTTGCGACAGGATCGATCACGATATGCTCGGCATACGTACCGAACGAGATAAAAGGCGAACCTCTGCCTCGTCGCTCACCGCGCCCGCGCACACGGTGCAGCCTGTCGGCGAGCCGATAGAGACTCCGAAAAGAGAGCCGCATGCCGAAGAATATGCACCGATCCGCCCCTGTGGTCGTTCGGCGGTAATGCGCACGGCGCAAATGCATTCGATACGCCAGCTGACGGCAGAGGCTCGCGCATATTTTGATATATGCTTTATACCGCTTCGCGACGCGGCAAAGTTATCCGTTCCCGCCGCGGGAAGTCATGGGTATGCCGCGATAGGCGCGGTATTGCCGCCGGTCATTCCCGACAGCGAACTCTCCGGTGTTCGCGCCGAACTTTCGGCGGCATGTGAGCGCGGAGTGCGCGATCTTTTGATCGGTAATATAGGGCACCTTTCTTTGGCGCACGAGTTTGAAATGCGCCCGCACGGGGATATGCGGCTTAACATATGTAACCGCGAGAGCGCGGCGGCGTATGAGGCGTTGGGATTTGAAGATATGATCCTCTCGCCCGAGCTTACTCTGCCGCGACTGCGCGATATCGGCGGCAGGACGCTTAGCATAGTTTACGGTCGCATTCCGCTTATGGTAACCGAAAAATGCGCGGGACGTGAGTGCGGAAGTTGCCGCGGCTGTGCAGACGGAAAAAACAAACTTATCGACAGGCGCGGCGTGTCGTTCCCTGTCCTGCGTGAGGCGCGCCACCGTTCGCTTATTGTCAACAGCTTGCCCACGTCTATGTCGGATAAGCAAAAGACGCTTGACGAATACGGCTTGCGCGGTCGCCATTTTATCTTTACGACAGAAAGCGCGGCAGAGGCAGACGACGTTATTCGTGCTTTTAAGGCACGAGCGGCGATAGGCGGCGAATGCCGCCGCATAGCGCAAAAGTAAACTTCGGTGGGCATTTTGCCCGACGACAAGGAATACGGCAATGAAAATAAACGGAAAATTTAAAAGCTTTACCGATGGACTTGCGATTTTTTTGGCGGTGCTTATCGCCGTGTATATCCTAACGGGATATATCAAGAGCGATTCCGGCAAAAATACTTCAATGACCATGTCGGAAAAGATAGAAAAACTTATAACCACATCATCCTACCGCATATATATTAATATATTTCTGCTTTTGGTCTTTTCGGCGGCGGTTGGGATACTTTTGCGGCGATGGCCTGTGCTCGGCGCCATGGCGTCGGTTTTGCCATTGGCGTATGAACTGTTTTTGCTTACTCAAAAGCTACTTACAAAATACCCTACGGCTGTTATACTGTTCACTGCGGCGCACGCCGCCGGTGCGCTGCTTTATGCCGAGTTCAGCGACAGAGCAGGTCGCACAAATTTTGCGCACCCTGCTGCCACAGCACTTGTCGGAACGCTCGGCGCGGCTTTTTCAGCCCATACCGCCGTCCTTTGCGGGCGGGTCTTGTCGTCTGCCGAAACGATGGCAAAACTAAAAAGTCACGGGCTGGCGCCTTCCGCCGCGGTCGGAACGATACGCGGCGCCGTTGATAGGATATACGCCGTTTATCTTACCGAGGGGTCCTCTACCGCACGCACACTTGGTTCGGATTATCTTAAATCGCTTGGCGATTCGGGCGTTCGAGCCGCATTCAGGCGAACGGTGGAGGGGGATCAGTTCTCTGCCTATCTCGGTGCGTCGGTTTTGCTTTTCGGCGCGGCGATCTTGGTCTTTTACCTGTCCTCGAAAAAACTCGTGTGGGTAAAAACTCTTGTCGCCTGCGTACCCCTCGCTGTGATATCCGTTTTGCTGATATGTGAATCGCTCGGTGCGGCTGGAATCGTTTTGCTTTTGGCGGCGCTTTATCTTATAATTTAAAATATAAAGACGATCTGTCTTTCAAAGCCCTGCGGAGGATTTTTCCCCGCGGGGCTGTTTGTTTAGTTTGGGTTTAGTTTTCGGGTGTAATATAATGTCGAAAAAATATATACAAAGTGACAACACGCGATTGCCGCAATGTATAAATACGGCGATCATGTATTCGATTGTTATATCGGATTCGGCTTTTGAGCGGAGGATTATTTTTATGAATACAAAAACTACAACTATCGACGGCGCCGCGCTTATGCGTATGCTCGGCGGAGGCGCGGAATTTTTATCCGAGCACACCGAGGAACTTAACGCGCTGAATGTTTTTCCGGTCGCCGACGGCGATACCGGTACCAACATGCTTCGCACCATGGAGGGCGGTATAGGCGCTTTGGGAGGTACCGCGGACGGGGCGCCCATCGGCGACACCGCGCAAAAATTTGCACGAGAAGTTTTGCTTTCCGCGCGCGGAAATTCCGGAGTTATACTTTCGCAGATATTCGCGGGTATAGGCGATGGATTGGCAGGGCTTGCTTCCGCTACGGCGCGTGAACTTGCCGAGGCATATCGGCACGGTATCGAACGCTCATACGCCGCCGTTCGCAAACCGGTGGAGGGGACTATTCTTACGGTTTTCAGGGAGAGCACCGAGTATGCGCTGGCAGGTATTTCGGAAACCTCCGGCATAGAGGATTTTTTTCGTTTGCACATAGAGGAGGCGCATCGTTCGCTTGAGGCAACGCGTGAGCTTTTACCCGTGCTTACCGAATCGGATGTTGTGGATTCGGGCGCGGCAGGCTATCTTTGCATTGCCGAGGGAATGTATCGCGCACTTGAGGGGAGCGGCGGCGAGTATCGTATTGGCGCGGTATCGGTACGTCAACCTTGTACCGATATTGAACTTTTCACACGCAAAAGTGTGCTTCGCGAGGGGTATTGTACCGAATTTTTGCTTCGCCTTACCGAATCAAAGACGGATATCGATAACTTTTCGATCGATACCGTCATTTCCCGCCTTGACGCGCTTGGCGGAGAGAGCGTTGTGGCGATGCTTGACGGAGATATTCTCAAGGTACACGTCCACACGCACACACCGGGGAATGTGCTTGCGGCGGCGCAGGAGTGGGGCGAATTTTTAACGGTAAAGATAGAAAATATGGATCTCGGTCACTCCGACAGTTCCGCGCGTCCACAAGTTTCAAGTGCGCTCGTAAAGGCAAAAGCCAAACAGGCAAAGCCGGCAAAGCCGGTAAAACCGTATTCCGTTGTCGCGGTAGCGTCCGGCGACGGAATGGAAGCCCTTTTTTACGAGCTCGGAGCTGATAGGGTAATAAGCGGCGGACAGTCGCTTAACCCGTCGGCGGCGGAATTTGCCCGCGCGTTTGCGGAATGCGATGCGGGGGAAATAATCGTTTTGCCCAACAACAAAAATATCATAATGGCGGCGCGGCAGGCGGCGGAAATTTACACATCCGCACATGTACACGTGCTTGAGACCCGCAGTATGACTGAGGGCTATTCGGCGCTTTCGGTTATAACTCCCGGGATAAAGGATATAGATCAGCTGATAAGCGGGGCGGCGAATGCCGCACGCGGCGTATGTGACGGTGAAGTTACGCGCGCTGTGCGCGATGCTGTGATAGATGGACATAAGATCTCCTGCGGAGAATGGATGGCGCTGTCGCACGGCGAACTTATCGCGCTTGCCGAAAACGCCGAAGACGCGCTGATGGCTCTGACGGAGCACTTAAACGCGGACGGTATGGGCGAGCTTATAACGGTATTTGCGGGGCGCGATGTTGCCGACGAACGCCGCGCCGTCGTGACCGAGCGTCTGCGTGTCGCGCATCCGGATTGTGAGGTTACCGTTTATTGCGGCGGGCAGGATGTTTACGATTATCTTGCCGCGATAGAATGATTCGCGGACTGACATAAGACATAAAAACAAGAAAGGACTAAAGACGAAATGGTAAAGATAATTATCGATACACAGGGCAGCGATCGCGGTGCGGCAACGATAATACGCGGCGCGGGCGCGGCACTGCGAAAATTTTCGGATCTTTCGGCAGAACTTGTCGGTGATATCGAAGAGATGAAAAAAACGGCGGAGGAGATCGATCTTCCCGCCGACCGAGTGGAATTTTTACACGCGCCAACGTCAATCACAAATTTCGACGACCCCGCAGAGGCGATATTTAAAAAGACGGATTCATCTATGTTACGCGGTCTTGGGGAACTGTCGCGACGAGACGATGTCTCCGGCATGCTCAGTGCGGGTAACACGGGTGTGCTTTTGGCGGGCACGGTGCGTTATCTTTTGTGTGCCGATCGTACTCGTCCCGCTATGGCGGCACTGCTACCCGCGGCGGACGGTTCGTTTACATGTCTTGTGGACGCGGGTGCCACCATTGACTGTACGCCGCAAATGCTTTGTCATTTCGCGCATCTCGGTACCGATACCATGAGGCGTATGTATTCGATAGAATCGCCGCGTGTGGGTCTGCTTTCAAACGGTGCCGAGCCGACAAAGGGCAATAAACTTGTTAAGGAGACGCATGTAAAACTCGCCGAGGATCCCGATATCAATTTTATCGGTAATGTCGAGGGCAACACGGCGCTCTCCGGCGTTTGCGATGTTTTGGTGTGCGACGGATTTGCCGGCAATCAGGTGCTTAAAGTTACCGAGGGAACCGCCGCGCGCATTATGCGCGATATAATCAAGTATGCGCACACTCATAACGGCGGCGAGGCGATAAGCGCATTGGCGGCGGAACTTATGGGCAGATATGATATAGCGTCCCTTGGCGGCGGAATTATACTCGGTGCGGCAAAGCCGGTAATAAAGCTGCGCGGCAGTTCGGGAGAGGATGCCGTTGTAAATACCGCGGAGATGATCATAAATCTTTCGCGCGGTCGTACCGTATATGATAAGGAATAAAATCTCAAATAAAACAGGAGAAACATCGATGTCAAAAATAAAAATAATGTGCACATCTACCGGTTGTATTGAATACGCTCCGGCGCGTTATCGTGAACTCGGAATAGAAATAATACGCATACATGTGTTTTTTGAGGGCAAAGAGTATCGCGAAGGATTGGATCTTGATCCGGTTGAATTCTACAAACGGCTTGAAACCATAGAGGATCCGAAAAATAATTTGCCGCATACCGGCATGCCGGATACCGAGGAGATACGCGCGGCGTTTGACCGTGCAATCCGGGAGGGCTGTGATGAAGCTATGGTGTTTGTTCTTTCATCTGCCCTCGGCGGTACATATGACAAGATATGTCTTATTGCCAAAGAATACACCGCAAAACTTAAGATAAATGTGATCAATACCGAGATAACCTGTTTCGGAGAGGGACTTTTGGCTATCAAGGCGGCGGAATTTGCCACGCACGGTATGGCCTCCGACGAAATTTTGCGCGAGATACATTGGATGATGGCGCGTCAGGAATTTATAGGCGTTGACGGCAAGCTTGATTACCTTATATATAACGGCCGTCTTAAAGGCGGTAAGGCGTTTATGGGACAGCTCCTCAGCATTTGCCCGGTTATTCACTTTGAGGGCGGCGAGATAGTTCCGCTTGAAAGCGTTCGCACCCCCAAAAAGGCGCTGGCTCGCACCTGCGAGATATTGCGTGAAAAAATAGGCGATCGCTCGCCGGATGATTACCTGCTTTGGCATATATACACGGGTCCCTCGCTTATCGGTCAGCTGTGCGAGATAGAAAAGAAATACGGCATCGAGACAAATCACGAGTCCGTGATAATGTCCCCCGTCAGCGGCTGTCATAACGGTCCGTGGCTTGCGGGGTACGGTCTTGCATTCCTCCGCCGCGATGATGAGCCTTTGGAGTGAGATATGTCGAATATTTATGTAACAGAGGTGAAAACACGGGCGGATGTGCGTGCGTTTGTGCGTTTTCCGTTGGAGCTGTACCGCTCCTGCCCTTATTTTGTGCCGCCGCTTTACGGCGACGAAATGAAACTCGTATCGACCGGGGGAGATACGAAAAGTTCGGATTCGGTGTTTTTTCTTGCCACCCGCGACGGCAAGACCGTAGGGCGCATACAGGGTATAATCCAACATCAATACAATAAAATACACAGTGCGGCGCAGGTACGCTTTACAAGGTTTGATTCCATTGACGATACCGAAGTGTCGCGCGCGCTGTTCGGAGCGGTCGAAAAATGGGGACGCGAGCGCGGCATGCGCGAAATGTGCGGTCCGCTGGGATACAGCGATCTTGACCGCGAGGGATTGCTTATCGACGGCTTCGGTGAGAATTCCACTTTTGAGGAGCAGTATAATTATGAATATTATGCCGCGCTTTGTGAGGATTTCGGACTTGCTCGCGATGCCGATTGGCTTGAATACGAACTGCGCCGTCCAAGCGAGCGCAACCGGATGCTCTCTCGCGTGGCTGAAAGAACGCTTGAACTCAATCATCTGCACGTTGCGGACACAAGATTGTCGAAGCGCAAATATATAGAAAAATATCGCGACGGCTTTTTTGAATGTCTTGATAGGTGTTACAGCCATCTTTACGGTACCGTTCCTCTCACGCGCGCCGAGCAGGATGAGCTGATATCACAGTTCATGCTTATCGTCAACAAGGAATACGCCGTTTTCATTTGCGATGAATCCGAGCGCGTGGTGGCGTTCGGTCTCTGCTTCCCGGGTATCGGCGACGCTGTGAAAAAAAGCGGTGGGAGGTTGACACCGGCAACACTTTGTCGTATAATAAAGACGGTAAAGAACCCCCAAACCATTGATCTCGGTTTGGTGGCTGTATTGCCGGAATATCAAAACGCGGCAATAAACGCCGTTGTGCTTGATCGCTTGCTTGATGTGCTTGAGAGCGGCGAGGTGGAGCGGTGCGAGACCAATTTGAATCTTGAGGATAATACGGCGGTGCAGGCGCAATGGAAATACTTTGATTCGCGCAGGCACAAAAAAAGAAGATCGTACAAAAAGGAAATTTAATATGCTTGAAAAATTAAAAACTCTGCTTGGTCGCGTGTTGCCCGATGTTGATATGTCGGGGGTGACCGAGGATACAAGGCTTATAGAAGATCTCGGGTTTGACTCGCTCGCGCTTATGATGCTGTCGATGGAGATAGAAGATGCGTTCGGTTTTAAGTTTACCGAGTTCGTTCGTTTTGAAACGGTTGGGGACGTTTGCGGATATCTTGAATGCCGCATATAAATATCCGATTTTAAAACTTCGTTTTACAATCGGCTAACTTTAAAAATTGGGAGATAAAAATGAAACGCTCGGATATTCGCATACGTGATCCGTTTATTGTAAACGACGGAGGAATCTATTACATGTACAGCGCGACCTGCTCGGCTGACGGTCGCACCATAGAAGTATATCGCAGCCGCGATCTTGAAGAATGGGATGATCCCACAGTGGTATACAGACTTGATACCTCCACATGGCGCGAGCGCGAGCTTTGGGCACCCGAGGTACATAAATACCGCGGCAGGTTTTATCTTTTGCTTTCCATACTTGGTAAAGAGGGACTGCGCGGCACGGAGATATCCGTCAGCGATACGCCGGACGGGATGTTTTTGCCCATTTCCGATGCTCCCGCCACGCCTGCCGGGCAGAGCTGTATTGACGGAACTTTGTGGGTGGACGGCGATCGCCCTTATATGATCTACTCGCACGATTGGCCGGATAATTACGATGCCGAGAGCGATTCATACATCGGTCAGATATGCGGCGTGGAGCTGAGCGAGGATCTTACACACGAAGTCGGCGAGCCGTTTGTGATGTTTGATTCTTCCGATGTGCCATATTCCGCAGCCGCGCCTTCAAAAGCCTTGAGAGGCGGCAAAACGCTGACTCGCTACGGTTCCGACGCGCCGTTTATAAACAGGCTGGCAGACGGCAGACTTCTGCTTACATGGTCGCCTTATCCCGGTAACAATTATGTGGTATTGGGGGCTGTTGCAGAGGATATTCGCGGGCCGTGGCTGCATTTTGAACAACCTATATACGACGGCAACGGCGGTCATGCAATGTTTTTCCGCGATTTCGGCGGACGTCGCATGATCTGCATGCATCAGCCCGAGCATTGCCCCGATGAGCGAGCAATGATACTGCCGTTGTTGACTTCATCCAAGCTTTTTCTGCCGGATGACATAAAAAAACTATTGACGGACGATTGATTTAATGATATAATAGGGTCATGATATTATCTTGACCCTGTTTTTGACGGATCAAATACGGATATGCCGCCGCAGTGCGGCGGAGGGAGTTTTTAAAATGGTAAAGCAAAGCGTAAAAACCAAAATTACGCGCATCGTGTGCATTGCGTTGGCTGCCCTTATGGTGGTAGGCGTTGCAGCGGTATTGGTCTACTCCGGATCCGGCGACCATGATCACGATCATGATGAGCTCGCCGTTGCCGTTGCTATTTGAACGCGGTTTAATAAAAGGCTGTCGCCGATGCTTTGAAATCAGCATCGGCGACAGCCTTTTGTTTTTGCGGTCGTAAACGGCGGATCTTTATCCTATATCCTGCCGCAGTGCGGCAAGAAGAGCCGCGTCTGTACGTTCTGTCATGAGCGGAGTTATGGAGATGAAACCGTCGGAGACTGCGTCGGTATCCACGGTGCTGTTGTGACGGTTTTGAAAAACCTTTACCCCCTCCGGTTTAAACATTCCGTCTCCTATATCGCGAAAAACGTCGCGGTAAAAGGGACCGCCCTGACGTGTCAGGGTTATCTCCCCCGCCTGCGGAGGTATGTTTATGTTGTAAAGCGTGCCGCGATCAAGCAGTCTGTTTTGCGATATGTAATCCCAAACGCGGTCAAGCGTCTCGGCGCTTACCGGCGGGGTTGATAAGTCTTCACCGACGGCACGATAGTGGGCGGAAAACGCCAGAGAGCGGCGCCCTAACAAGCCTGATTCAAACACCGCGCCCGCGGTACCGGAATAAACGATGTCGGCACCGAGGTTATAACCGCGGTTGATGCCGGAAAATACAAGGTCAAACCTGCCTTCTGCCGCCTCTACGGTTGAAAGACCGAAACGCACGCAATCGGCGGGGGTGGAGTCAACATAATAAACGGCGTGCGCGCCGAGGTAGTCCCCAACCGAGGGGAGTTTTTTTATTTCAACCGCATCCGTGATATTGATCGAATGGCTCATGCCGCTCTGTTGACGTTTTGGAGCCACAATCGTAACCTCGCCGAGTTTTTGCGCCCAACGGGCAAGCGTTTTTATGCCTATCGCGTCAATGCCATCGTCATTGGTAATAAGGATTCTCACTTTACACCTCTGTTTTGCTCTTTAAAATCGCAAAGCATAGCGTCCGCGTCCGCGAGCAACAGTTCTATTTCTTCGGGAGAATAAAGCGTTGCGCCGCTGGCGCGATCATGTCCGCCGCCGCGATATTTGTTTGCGAGCTTATCTACAGTCACATAGCGGGAGCGCAAACGCACGCGGATCGTCTCTCCGTCAGAATTGTCGATAAAAGCTATCCATATCGGTGATCCCTTTATGGAATCAAGACAGCTGACGGTTGCGGACGCCTCTTCGTCGCTCAGCGAAAAGCGTTCTTTTATCTCGCGGTTTATATAGATATATGCCACGCCGTTTTTTGTCATTTTGATATTGTCGTAAACGAATGCGCGGAGCTTAAGCGAATCAAGTTCTTCAAGATACAGTTCGGCAAACAGTTCTTCCGTGTCAACACCGCCTTCAAGCATGGCGGCGGCACAGCGAAGAGTTGCGGGGCTTACACTGCGAAATCTAAAACGTCCGGAATCCGTTACCATGCCGGCATATATCGCCGTGGCAGCCTCGCGTGTGAGAGTAAGCTCATTTTCGAATGTCATGTAAAAGTCCGCTATCATTTCGCAGGTGGCGCAGCGTTCCTCTTCTACCCACGCAATATCGCCGTAGGGGGCAATATCTATGTGGTGGTCTATCTTTATCACTTCGCAGCCGCGATCCCACCGCTTGTTGGATATGCGTTCAACGGTGGCGGTATCAAGCACGATAATGAGCGCGGAGGCATAAAAATCATCGTCAGGCTGACCCGATTCGCATCCGAGAAATGCGGTGTAATCGGCATAGTCGGAGTTTACCACGCGCACGTCTTTTGAGGGGAAGCTTGCGGATATCAAACGCGCAAGTCCCAAAGTTGAGCCCACGGCGTCGCCGTCCGGGCGAATGTGGCGGGAGATGATTATACGGTCGTACTCGCGTATTTTGTCAAGTATCAGTCGTTTGGTTTCGTAATTATCGTCGTTGGTTTTATTGTTTGTACGTTCGTCTGACATTTTATATTTCTTTCCTTGATTTTGTGTTCTTGCAGCCGGAATGTTCTCAGGCGTTTGACGCCATGGCGTCGAGATCGCCGAGCAATGCCATGGCGTGCTCGCGGTCGGGGAGGGTTGCGCCGCTTGCCATGGCGTGACCGCCTCCGCCGTATTTTACGGCTATGGGGTTGATGTTATATTTGTTTGAGCGTATCTCGCAAAGCACGCCGTCATCGGTTTCGGTAAAGTTTACCCAAATATTTACGCCTCGAACGTCTGACATAACGCCAACCATCCCGCGGGAGGCGGTAAAGGAATCAAGCCCCGATGCCGCAAGTTCGGCGCGGTCGGTATATATGTATCCTACGCGGTGAGCTGTAAAGCGTACCCGCATAACAAATGAGGCGCGGGCGCGTATCATTTCAAAATCATCGGCATAAAGGGCGGAATATATAGCGCCGGTGTCGATTTGCCTATTCATAAGATATGCGGCGCGCTCAAACGTTGCGGCGGTGGTTGAGGAGTAACGAAAACGTCCCGAGTCGGTAACCATTCCCGTGTATATAGCCGTTGCGGCGTCATCGGAAAGTTGCCAACCGCACTCGCGGGAAAGTTCGGCTATAAGTCCCGCGCAACTTTCAAAGGAAGTATCGACCACTTCGGTGTCCGCTATCTTTTCGATAAAAAGATGGTGGTCTATTCGTACGGTCTCGTCGGCAAGGCGCCAACGATCGTCGGATATCAGCGCGGGGGATGATGTATCAAGTATTATTGACAACGCGCCGCGATAGTATTCATCGGGGATCTCATGGCATTCGGCACCCGCGATAAAGGCATATCTGCCCGCAGGGTCGCCTACCGTATAGACTTCCTTGTCGGGCAAGTTGTCCGCAATCAGGCGACATAGCCCCGATTGGCTGCCGATTGCGTCGCCGTCCGGTTTTTTGTGGCGGTGGATTATTATGCGCGGGTATTTTTGTATTTTAGCCGCTATCTCTTCAAACATGTAATTCTCCTGTAAAGCCGCGGAGAGAACGGAAAATGTTGCCCGCGGTTCTGCTTTTTTGATTTTTGGGAAATCAAATATATTAGATATATCCGAAAGCACGGCGCAAACGGAAAATTGTAAATTTCGGTAAACCCTCGCCCGCGCCCTTGCCAAAGCGAAAAAAATGTTGTATAATGGATATAGAATATATATGATAATATATTATAGCGTAAAAACAGATTCGGGTCAAGCCCGAAAAAAGAGATCGGAGCAAAATAATGAGAAAATACCGTCTGCGCGTAGGACTTGACGTTGACGATACACTTTACGAGTGCAATGCATACGCACTTTCGATAATAAATTCCCGCTATCCGGACGAAGCGCCGGTAAGTATAAACGAAATAACCGGGTGGGGGCATTACGGCCGCCACGCGGAGGAGCGCATGGCGCTTTACGGCGATCCGGATTTTGTTCGCACGCAACCGGTGATACACGGTGCCAAAAAATTTGTACGCGAACTTTCCCGCCTTGCCGATATATTTTTTATTACTGCCGTACCGCCGGCATGTATGACGGCGCGCGCCGAGCGCCTTAGAGAGGATTTTCCCGAGGTGCCGCCGGAAAACATAATAATCGGTACGCGCAAGGACGTTATGGCGGTGGATATATTGCTTGATGACGCAGCTCACAATATATCAAGTTCCCGCGCGGCGTATCCGGTGCTTTTTCGCAAGCCGTGGAACACCGATATGACCGGTCTTTTGGCGGTTAACAGCTATGACGATTTTTTGCATCTTTGCAAAATGGTGCGAAATTCTTTTACCGAAAAGGTGCCCGATCTTTCGCACGGCGGCGTGGTTTGCTTGGTTGGACCGTCCGGTTCGCTTAAAAACAAAATCGCGCATGAACTTATGAGTTTTCCGCGCTTTGAAAAGCCGCTTACCTCCACCACACGTCCCTGCCGCGCGGAAGAAGGCAGTGACGCATACAGGTTTATCACCGAGGAGAAATTTTTGGCGGAAAAAGACGAGGGGAAGTTTATAGAGACCACCGTTTACAGCAGATATTATTTCGGCACATCCGACAGCGAGATAGCGCCCATTGTCGAGCGAGAGGGGCTGGCCGTGATACCGATTGATATTTGCGGAGCGCTTACGGTCAAAAATTTATATCGCAACCGCGCCATGCTTGTGTTTTTAAATCGCGAACGCAGCGAGGTGATACTCGATATTATCAGTCGCGATACAAAAGCGGAGGATAAAATGCGACGCATAATGTCGCTTGATTTTGAATATCGCAATGCCGAAGTGTGCGACTGCGAGATAAGAGTAGGTTCCGATCCCGCGGCAGCCGCCCGTGAGCTTGTGGAAAAAATAAGATCTGCATCGGCAGGTACAAAAAAATGAAACGTTTTTTGATAGTTGACGGTCACAATCTTTTGTTCAGAATGTTTTACGGTATGCCATCCCGCATAAATGACAGCACGGGGCAGCCGGTTCATGCCGTTGTTGGGTTTATAGGCGCATACCTTAAGCTTTTGCGCCTCAGTGGCGCCGAGTATACCGCCGTGATATTCGATGGCAAGCACCCGAGCACGAGAATAAAATTGCTGCCCGAGTACAAGATAGGCAGGCGGAATTATTCGGATACTCCGCCGGAGGGGTCTCCCTACTCGCAGTTACCGCTTATCAAAACTGTGCTTGATGAGCTTCGTGTTTATCATACCGAAACCGCCGAGGGCATGGAGACAGATGACGTTATAGCATCCTGTGCCAAAAAGTTCTCCGATACGTTTGAGGTGCTTATAGCTTCGCAGAATCGCGATTTTTTCGGTATTGTAAATGATCGCATTAAGCTGTTTGACTTTCACGGCGATCAAAGCGTTATCTGGGATGCCGATCACATTCGTCTCCGCTACGGTGTGGATCCCGAGTTTTTTGCCGACTTAAAGGCACTCACCGGGGATAGATCGGATAATATTCGCGGCGTTACGGGGGTTGGCGAAAAGACCGCCGTGATGCTGATAGCAAGGTTTGGGCATTTTGATACCATACTTAAAAATGCCGACAGGATAAAACGCTCAAACGTTCGCGAGGCTATACTTGCCGAGGCTGGCATGGTGCGTAACAATCTGCGCCTGATAAGTCTTACAGACCGCGCGGTGCCGCCGTTTTCCCAACCGCCGGAGGTTACATTCGATCCTGCCGCCGCTATCACCGTTAATTTGCTTGAGGATGTGGGGATAGTTTTGCAACGCCGTGCTTAAGTGACATATAATCGCATGCGCAAATAAAAAAGAATAAAACAGTAAAAAGCTCGGATGCCTAAAAGCATCCGAGCTTTTTTGATTTCGGCTGATGTTTTTACGTGATCAGAGATCTGTATTTTTTCGGCGCGAAAGCGCGAATATGTATCTCTTTGTGTGAATTCCGTATGCGTGAATTTTAATTTATAAGGCTTAAATCCAAAAACTCGGCGGGTACGTTTTCTTTTATGATTCGGAGCACGGATTCGACTGTATACGGTGCTTCGCCCACGGCAAGTTCGGAGTTGCTGTAGTGCGCCGCAACCAGATCGTCGGTAATATGATTTATTGTATATATCTTGGCGTTACGCTTGTCTTTGTCGTGAAAATTAAATATCGGTACTATGCTGTCCGCCTCAACACGACGACCGTTTTCGTCGATAACAAGATCAAATCTTGCAATGTAGCCTATGTTGTTTGCAAACGTCTCTTGGTTGCTTATAAGGTTTCCGAGCGAATAGTAGCAAAGCATTCTTCCGCCGTCCGGACGGTCGTACCACTCCGCCGATTGTACCACATGCGGGTGCGTTCCAATTACCACATCCGCGCCGCCGTCCGCCAAAAGGCGTGCAAGTCTGCGCTGTTCGTCATTTACCGTATGGCTGTTCTCGGTGCCCCAGTGCATAGATACGATAACAAAATCGGCGTTTTCCCTTGCCGCGGCAAGTTGTCTTTTTATTGCTCTGTCGAGAATTATCGGTAAATAAACGCCGTCTGCGGGAGTTTTATCCTGCCAATATGCGTTGGTGGCATAGGTGTATGCCAAAAATGCTATTTTCACACCGTCAATGTTCATATAGCGAATGGTTTCGTAGTCCTCAAAACTGCGGTAAAGACCGAGGATCAATGCGTCGAGCGTGTCGGTATAGTCCATCATGTCTGTCATGGCGCGACCGTTAAGTTCGGGATCGTTTTGTTTCATTTTGTCCGCCATGTGATTGTTGGCAAAGCAAAGTACGTCAAAACCGAGATCTATCATATCCTTGCCGAGCTCTTGCGGAGAGTTAAAGCGCGGCCAACCCGCATATCCGTAACGTTCGCCGCACAGGGGCGTTTCCTGATTTATAAAGGCAATGTCCGCCGTGGATACCATATCGGCTATTTCGTCGTATTTTGAGATAAAACTGTAACTGCCGTCCGCCTGCTTTGCGTCCGCGATTATTCCTTCGTGAATGAGGTTGTCTCCGGCTGCCACAACCGAAAGGCGCGTTTCCGCGGGTGCGGGCGGCTCGGTTACAGGCTCGGTGATGGGTTCGGTGTCCGAAACGGCAGGCGGATCGGTTTCCGTATCCGTTTCTGTCTCCGATGTCGGTAAAGAGTTTGTTGAATCACCTTCGGTATCGGCAGAAAGCACGGGAAGCGGAGAGGATGTGTTTTCGCTGCCGGATGTAAGAGCCGATTGCGGTCCTTTGTCGGAACATGACGCCAGCGATATGATCAGAATACAGCATAAAAGTAATATCGATGTTGCTTTTTTCATGATTTCCTCCGTGAAAATTGTACTTTTTCCGAATGTAAAACGGTGGTTGTTTTTGTTTGCGCGATCACATTATGATATCCGAATTATCGCGGCGGAATTTACCGGGAGTAACACCCGCCTCGCGGCGAAAAACATCGGTGAAATAGGATTGCGAGTCAAATCCGCAGAGTCCGGCGATTTCAGAGAGTGGCAGAGATGTGTTAATGAGCAGTTTTTGCGCTTCTCTCATGCGTACGTCAAGCAGATAATGCGCGGGGGTGACTCCTATGGAGTTTTTAAATATAAGGTGAAAATACGATGGGCTTATATGCGCCGAGGAGGCGATATCGTTTAGAGTGAGCGGAGAGGCGTAATTTTCGCGCATGAATTCGGTGGCACTGATGATATTGCGCGAAAAACGGCGATATTTTTCGTCGATTGAGCCGAGCAGTTTGCCCGCCGAATAAATGGCGCTTATCAACTCCATAAGCTTGCCTACGCAGTACAGCTCGTAGCCCTCTTCACGTTTTGCCCATGCTCCTGTCAGTGCGCGAAATATGTGCGGGGCACGCGTTTCGTCGCAAAGGCGCAAGCTTACCTGAAGCGGGCGCAGATATTTATCTTCAAATGCGCGGTCGTGGCAGATAAAATGCACAAATTGACATTCAAAATGCCCTTTGGTGTATCTGCGCGCGCCGGGACGCGCCACAAGTATGCGTCCCACCTCGCATGGAAATGCTTCGCCGTTAACAAAATTCACCCCGCCGCCGATATCGGCTGTACACAGTTCTATTTCGTATGCCGGTACAGTGCGTTCTGCCGAATAAAGAGTTTTTCTTACATCGGTTGAGTTGTAGGTGCGGGTCTTTAATATCTCAAGCCCGAATTCCATTGCGACCTCCTCTTGTCCGTGCGGCGTACAATAATATGATTTTCATATTTTTTCGTACTATTTTGATATAAAAGCATATCTCATAGCAGTATAATGTTCATGTAAGATTATAATACATATTTTCCGTAAAGTCAATACCGATGACAGAATTACGCGCGCTTTTTAAGAAAACATTCCTTTTAAGTAATAAAAAGACAATTGCGCGGTGCGTGGCGAGTGATTTCCCCAAAAAAGATAAAAGGAGAAAATTTAAATGAATGCAATTCACGGAAGACCGAAGATAGGTGTGCTTTTGATCGAAGCGGAGCGTTTTCGCGCACTGGGCGATGGGACGGCTCGCGGTCTTTACTCCGAGCGAAAGGATGCCGAAGCGGCATCGTATATAAAAAGAATTTCCGAATTTGCCGATGTGGTCTACCCCGGTCCCGTTTGGGAACGCGACGGAGCGGAGCGCGCGGCGCGACTCTTTTATAATGAGGAATGCGATTGCGTTGCCGCGGGTTTTCTCTCATGGGCGGAGGATTTTGCGTGGATACGTTTTTTGCGCGAGCTGCCGCCAATGCCTTTGTTTTTTATGTCGGTGGTTCGGGACAGTCTGTCGATAACCGATACAAATGACGAAGATCAATTTATAGATTTCCTCTCCGCGGGCGCACTTGTGGGCTTTCAGGAGGCAAGCGGATCCTTTCGCCGTTTTGCGCGACCCATGAGCGAAATGGCGATAGGCACGCTTGAAACCGTTGTGAAAAGACTTGAGGTATTTGCCGCGGCGGCAAGGGTACGCGCCGTTCTTCGCCGCTCCCGACTTTCTCTCCTTTCCTGTTTTAACGAGGCGATGTGGGCGACATATGTCGATCCATATAACCTGTTTATGAAAATGGGACCTGAAATACATTTCATCTCGGTTTCCGAACTTGTAAATGAGATAAATTCCACGCCCGATGAAACGGTGCGGCGCATAGTAGGCGAGCTTACCTCCGTTCACACGGTTTTTCCGAACGTGGATATGGCAAAGCTTGACGCATCCGTGCGCGCATCCTACGCCATGGAGCGCGTGGCTGCCGCGGCGGGTACAGATCTTTTGGTGCTTAACGATATCGATACGGTTCTTTTCCGTGAAGTCGGATTGCGCCCGGGATTTGCGCCCACCTCTGCCGATTCGCCGCTGGTGACCGTTCCCGAGGGAGATATCGGCGGCGGTCTTGCCACATATATATTGCACGCCCTAACCGGGCGGCGCGCCAACTTTATCGAGCCTTTTTATATTGATCACGTGCGCGGCACGTTTGCTGCGGGTCATGCGGGACCCAACGATTATCGCGATCCTGCGGGCAGCATGATAATAGCGCGCGATGAGCGCTTTGCCAAAAGCGGTTGGAAGTACGCGGGCGCGCCGTTTGCATGGTATGTCTTCCCGGAGGGGGAAAAGACCATGCTGCACATGTCGGAACAAAACGGCAGGATGAAGATGGTGTGCACTGTGGTGGAGTGTTTGCCCACCAAGCATTATCTTGCGTCCTATTCCCATGCCGATTTCGCACCGCGCGGAATGTCGCCCGAGGAGCTTTTCCACCGTATCGGATCATGCGGAGTAACACAGCACTATGCCATAGCGCCCGGCAACGTTACCGCGGAGCTTTGCGATCTTGCCGCTATGCTTGATTTGGATTTTACGTTGATAGAATAATACAGATCGAAAGCAAAGATCCTGTCCGAAGGAGATGATATTATAATTATGGAAAAAAAGATACTGCTAATAACGTATGATAACAGCGACGACAGCGAGGTACTGTACCCGCTGTACCGTATGCGCGAGGCGGGATACACCGTGGATGTTACATCGCTTGAGCGGCGTGTGATAAAATCAAAATATCACTTTACGGTCACCGCCGATCTGTTGCCCGAAGATGTGGATCCCTCAGCTTATAGCGGTCTTATTCTGCCCGGCGGCACAGCGCCCGAAAAATTGCGGCAAAACGAGGATGTACTTCGTATCGTACGGTATTTCGATAAAAATCACCTGCCCATTGCGGCTATCTGTCACGGTCCGCAAATACTTATCAGCGCGGGAATTATCGGCGGTCGCCGTGCCACCTGTTACCCGGGTATTCGCGACGATCTTATAAACGCAGGCGCACTTTATGAGGATAGCGAGGTCGTGCGCGACGGAAATACGGTAACCTCCCGCCGTCCCGAAGATCTTCCGGCGTTTATGCGCGAATTTGTTCGCCTGCTCGGTGAGTGAGCGATAACACATTGAAATAAATCTGTTGATAACACAACAAAACATTAAGTTAAAAGCCAAAAAGGAGAAAAAACCATGTCTTTTATGTTCAATCCATTTCCGTATGACGATCCATCGGCTGTAAATAAAATAGACGCACGCGGAATAGATACATCCTGCGCCGCTGTCGGTAACACAGCGGTGGAAAAGGCGCTTGCGGATGTTTTAAGTCGAGGCGGTATTGTTGCCATCGACGGCTATACGACCGCGCCTTTCGAGTCTGTTCTTGCAATGGCGAAAAATGTTAAGACCGTTGCAGTATCTTCGATATACAAATCCGCGGATGAACTTCGCGAGCTTTTTCGCGATAATTTGCCGGAGGACAGAGAAAAAGATCCGGTTTTGCTTTACGGCAAGCTTTTTAAAGAGGGCTATGCGGGGATATTCGACTCCGAAAAGCTTGCGGCGCTTTGTGAAAGTTTGAAAGCCGCCAAGGCGTCCGGAGATGCGATACTTCTTTGGGGATTCGGCGCACTCTCCGATGAGCTTGCTCCGCTTTCGGATATCAAAATCTTTTGCGATATTACGCCCAAGTGTGCGGTACTCAATATCAAACGCGGCGGATTTTTAAACCTTGGCTCGGACAGCGAAATGCCTTTTAAAGTCACAATGCGACGTTGCTATTACGTTGATTTTGAATTGGCGTTTTCCCTGCGTTCCAAACTTTTGGCATGCCGCGGGATAGATTACTACATTGCGGGCGACGATCCCGCGGCGCTGACCATGCTCTCCGCCGAACTGCTTTATTCGCTTATCGATCGAGTAACGGATTCGCCGTTCCGTCAGCGCCCGGTTTATCTTGAGGGCGTTTGGGGCGGATACTACACTATGGGTGTGCGCAAATTGCCGGATACCATGAAAAATTGCGCGTGGGTATTCGATATGATCCCAATGGAGGTCTCCACCGTTATAGATGCAGGCGATTTTACGCTTGAGGTTCCTTTTTACACCGTTGTTTCCTCGGTAGGCGAAAAACTGATGGGGCGTAAGTGCCTTGAAGAATTCCACGGATTTTTCCCGATCCGTTTTAACTATGACGATACTTTCCATGCTGCCGGAAATATGTCGGTACAGCTTCATCCGGGCGAAGACTTTGTGACAAGTGAGAACGGCGAACTCGGGCGTCAGGATGAGAGTTACTATGTTTTTGTCACGGGGCAGGGCGCGCGTACCTACCTTGGTTTTCGCGACGGAGCGGATGTTGACGAATTTGTGGAGGAAGTGCGCCGCAGCGAGCGTGAGCATACCGAGATCGACTACAAGAAATATATTTACGGAGTTCACAGCGAGCCCGGCACACAGGTGATGATTCCCGCAGGCACCATACATGCATCCGGTCAAAACCAGGTGATCTTGGAGATAGGTTCACTGACTGTCGGTTCGTATACATACAAAATGTACGATTATCTGCGCCGCGATCTTGACGGCAACCCGCGCCCCATACATTCTTATTACGGTGCGCTTAACCTCAATCACGCAATGACCGAATCTTATGTTAAGGAGAATCTCGTAAACGGTCGCAGCCGTGTTTTGCGCGAAGATGAAAACGGTCGCGAGATAGTAGTGGGCGAGTGCGATCAACTGTATTTCTCGCTTCGTAACCTTGTTTTCGGAGATTACTTTACAGATGATACAAAGCGATATTCGGAGAGCGGTGACTTCTTTGTATATGCTCTCGTTGACGGTGAGGATGTTACCGTACGCAGCAAGGCGGATCCCGCGCGCGCTTACAGAATGAAATACATGGATATGGTTGTTATTCCCGCGTCTATGGGTGAGGTTGAACTTATAAACAACAAGCCCGGAACATGGACGGTTATGCACAAAACAATGCTTAAACGCGAAGTTTGAGGCAACCGATGTCGACAATATGACAATGAAAAAATGCATTTACGCTCTCGATGCGGGCGGAAGTTTTTTAAAAAGCGGGCTGGTGGATACCGATACAATGGAGGTCATCAACGGCACCCGCGATTCGGAGGCTGTAAATTCTGCCAGCGGCACTGTGCCCGAGATACGTGCGGCGTATGCCTCGATTGCCGCGCGTGCTAAAGTAAATGCCGAAACGCGGGGGTACGAAATAACGGCGGTGGGGATGGATACGCCGGGGCCTTTTGAGTATTCAAGCGGGACATTTTGCATGCGGCACAAATATACTGCGCTTTACGGCATTTCGGTTTTGCAGTGGTTTGCCGAGGATATCCCATGCGTGCCCGTACATATAATTCACGATTCCTCCGCGTTTATACTTGGCGCGTCCCGCGCTGTGTCCCCCGAGCGGCGGGCGCACGACACTCTTGGCGCCGTTATGATAGGAACCGGGCTTGGTTTTTCTTTAATGCGAGACGGTGTACCGCTTACAAATGAGGTCGGCGGACCGAAAGTCAGTATCTATCGTAATCACATTTGCGGCACGGAAGCGGAGGAGCTGATTTCCGCGCGCGGTATTACAAACAGATACGCCGCGCTGGCGGGGATATCTGGTGAACATCTGGATGCAAAAACGGTTGCCATACGCGCACGTTCTGGGGACGGTGCGGCGCGTGAAGTCTATGCGGAAACCGGTAGATTGCTTGGCAAGTTGTTGCAACCTATACTGAGTGAATATGATGCGCACACTCTTTTACTCGGCGGGCAGATCTCGCGTGACGCCGAATTGTTTACGCGCGAGTTGAGCGCCGCCCTGCGCGGGGTGGATGTTATGCCCGCGGTCGAACTTGACGACGCCCATCTTATAGGCGTTGCCGTGAGTTTTTCCTTGACAGCAGGTAACAACGGCGGGATCTGCAAATAATTTTTGTACTTATATAAAAAACAGGCTGTTCCGAATGCGAGTCAAGCATCGGTAACAGCCTGTTTGTTTATTTGTGTGCGATCAATACTCGCAAGTGGCACTGATTTTACCGTCGCCGGTCATTTCGATGACGGTAAGACCGCGGTCGCTGACGATATAATGCTCAATGCCGAGGTTTGCCAGCTTCTCGGCAAAACTCGTCCACGGTGCGTCGTCACTGTCGGATATCAGTATGCGCGGGGAGACGGCTGAGATCCATTCATCGGTATTGGATGTAAACAGCCCGTGGTGGTTGGTCTTGGCGATGTCGGCGTGAAGCGCCTCGCCGAGATCTTTTGCTAAACGGCGTTCGCGACTTGCGTAAAGATCGCCCGATGTAAGATATTTAAGATCGCCGAAGTTAAATATCATGCCAAGGGAGGTGTTGTTGACACCTTCTGTATCGGTGATGCGCTCGGCCGATGACTCAACTTCTTCTCGGCTCGGATTGAATATATCTACCGCGACCTCTCCGAACTCCAAACGATCGCCCTCGCAAATATTACACCGCAACACCGCTCCCTGCGCGGCAAGCAGTTTTTTTATTTTTTTATCAAGGCCTTTGTGCGCGTAGCCGGAATAAATGAATTCGCCTATCCTGCCGCCGCGCGATGCAATGTAATCGATAACCTTGTTTATGCCGCCGAAATGGTCGCTGTGCGGGTGGGAGAGAACAAAATAATCAATGGATTTCAGCCCCATCGCGTCGATAAGTTCGATCACGTGTACAAAGCACGCGGGAAGCCCCGCGTCTATCATTATCGTTTTGCCGTTGGGCAGGACGATAACGGTACAATCGCCGGATTTACCGTTGACTCCCGGTACGCTGAGGTCGGGGGCGACGATATGCATGTTTCCGTCGCCTCCGCGGCGCACGATATCACCTGCGGCGGAGGCAAGTTCGTAGTATCGTTTTGAATGAGCGCGATAGTAGAAGTGCGCACCCAAAAGTCCGTCGTTGCCGCGTGCGGATGTGCCGACGCGTACGCGGCGGCGCCACTCAAGCTCTGTTCCGGCATATCTTACGGTTTTTATGGCGGCGTCGTGCATAAAGCATTTAAAATCCACCGCTCGCAATGAGGACGGTAATTCTATATATTCAAGGCTTTTGCAGTTTTCAAAAACCTTGGGAGCGAGCACTCGCACGCCCTCCGCAAATCTTACACTGCGCAGACGCGGACATTCGGAAAAAGAGCGGTACGCAACGATATCCACACTGCCTGCAATATCAATGCGAACAAGTGCGGGAAAACCGCTAAAGGTCAACTCGCCGATTTCCGTTATTCCATTCTCTATCTTTATTTCTTCCACCTTGTCGCGAAAAGGGAGAAAAGGTGAGCTGTCGGTGTTTTTAAATGGGGCAAGCGCCCCCTTGCCGGATACGGTAAGCACGCCGTTTGAAAATTCAAACACCGCCTGCTCTCCGCACTTTCCGCGAATGTTGTCGTGTACGTTTATCTTCATCGGTGCATCTCCTTAAATATCGGCTGCATCGCAAAGGATGCGCACAAGTATGTCGGCTACCGCCTCAAGCGATTCAACTGGGAGGTATTCAAAACGAGAATGAAAATTCTCGCCGCCGGCGCAAAGGTTGGGACAGGGTAGACCCATGTATGAAAGGCGTGCGCCGTCAGTACCTCCGCGAATGGGAACGATTTTGGGTTCAACTCCCACCTCGCGCATAGCTGCGGCGGCGCGATCGACTATAAACAGGTGATCTTTAATAATCTCGCGCATGTTGCGGTAGGAATCGGTTATTTTACAGGTTGCCGAACCCGCGCCGTACTTGGCATTTATAAAGTCGGCGGCTGCGGCAAACAGGCGCTTGCGTTCTTCAAAACGAGCGGCGTCGTGGTCGCGGATAATATATTCAACACGGGCGTGCTCAAGTTCACCGTGCAACTCGTCCAGATGATAAAAACCCTCGTATCCTTCGGTATGAGCGGGATCCTCCGCCGCGGGGAGCAGTGATACGAATTCCGCCGCCATAAGCGCGGCGTTTTTCATTTTGCCTTTGCCGTAGCCGGGATGAATGGCAACTCCGGTAAAATCTACGGCAGCCGCAGCGGCGTTAAAGCATTCGTATTCTATCTCGCCGAGTGCACCGCCGTCAACGGTGTATGCGTAATCCGCGCCGAATGCGGCAACGTCAAAGTGATCCGCTCCCGCGCCTATCTCCTCGTCGGGGGTGAAACAGATTCGCAGGCGGCAGTGAGGAATATCCGAATTTTTGAGGCGTTCGGCGGCGGTAACGATGGCGGCAATGCCCGCTTTGTCATCGGCGCCGAGCAGCGTCTTGCCATCGGTCACGATCAGGTGTTTTCCGTGATATTCGCCAAGGCTCGGGTAGTCCTCCTCTCGCATGACGACGCGCGGATGATCGCATAGCGTTATATCGCCGCCCGCGTATTCGACTATGCGCGGGCATATCGGCGAATCGGGCGCCTCGTCCGATGTATCCATATGCGCTATAAGACCGACGGTGGGTGCCGATTCATATCCCGCGGTGGCAGGCAGAGTGGCGCTTACGTAGCCGTTGGGGTCAAGAGTGACGTCGGAAAGACCTATTTCGCGCAATTCGTCGGCAATATATTCAGCCAAAACCAGCTGACTTTCGGTGCTGGGGCAGGTTTCGGAGTGCTTATCCGACATAGTGGGAAAGGAAACGTATTTTAAAAATCTTTCGGTGATATTCATTGATGTTTTTACCTTTTCGTTTATTGTGATGAGGATCACCCCAATGTTTTTAGCTCCGCTTGTGCGTTAAGCGTTTCGGCGTCATCGCCGAGGAGCGACAGAAGTTCCTCGCGTGTGCCGGCATAGTTTATGGTTTTAAGATGTTCGCAGCCGACCAATGCTCCGGATTCGATTTTTCGGAGAGAGGCGGGCAATGTTATGCTTTCGATAGCCGAACATCCCCCAAAGGCGCGGTAGCCCAAAAACTCGACGCCCTCGCCGAGTGTAATATCGGTCAGCGCCGTGCAACCGTCAAATGCGCGTTGATTTATCGTAATAAGCCCGGTGCCGAATGTTACGCTTTCGAGAGATGTGCATACACTGAATGCTTTTTCGCCTATAACCGTTACGTTGTCGGGTATGGTGACGGAGGTGAGCTTTTCGCAACCGTAAAACGCTCGTTCGCCTATTGTTTTTATAGACGGCGGCAGTGAAACGGAGGTTAAAAACTCGCATCTGTAAAAGGCGCGTTCGGCAATGCCGCGCACAAGCACACCGTCAAAAACATCCGGAACGATTATATTTCCGCCGCCTTTGTACAGTTCGGAGTCGAATGTTAACATGCCATCTTCATTCGTATCGGTATCAAAGGAGAACCACGGCGTGTCGGCGGTGCTGCCTACCACCACATCGTCGCGACCCGCGAGGGTGCGCGCCTGTTCCAAAATACACCGCTCAACATAATCGTCGCTGTCGCGGTAGTTGCCCATTTCGTCAAAAATATCAAGCGCGCGCATATATTCGCCCTCATCAAACAGTGCTACGGCATTGTTGTAATTGCGGTTGGGAATTATCACGCGGTCAAACAGTATCACTGCGCCTACGGTTACGGCTATGAGACTAAAAGCCGCAGTAGATATGGCAATCGTCAATCTGCGTTTTTTCTTTTTCTGTGTGGAGAGGGTGGCACGGCGCCGATGCTTGGCGCGTTCGCGGTAGATTTGTTGACGTTCGGCGCTCGTCAGGTGGCGGCGCGGAGCATCGGCGGTTGAATTTGTGTCGGAGCCGTTATCCGCGTTTTTTTCGCGAGAATCAAACTCGGGTGCGGTCATACGGCGGTCTCCTTTTTTATATATGTGGGTGATGTGGGCTTAGGCTCGCGCGGCAATATGCGGCAATCGACGTATATCGGGCAGTGATCTGAAGCGTCCAGTGCCTCCTGCTCGGTAACAACGTCAAAGGTGCGTACATCAAGCCCCTCGCGACCGTAAACGAACATATGGTCGATGGCTTGGAGGTGGGAGCCGCGCGGCATGGGACCGTTTATATATTCTCCGCTTTCGGGGTCATATACGGCATATGGGTGATGTGTGTTGGAGCGTGACGCATATTCCACCGCCGCCATGCGCATGTCCATGGCTCCGTCGGATATCATTGCGTTGTAGCCGTCGGCGCCTATTCTCATGTTAAGATCACCCATCACGACCACGGGGACATTGTATTCCGTAGCGATAAAGCGAGCATATGCGCCGAGCTGGCGGGCATCGTAAACGCGTGCGGTATCGGATTCGGGACCCTTTTGCCACCAGTAGTGGGTGGATATAACGCCTATCATCTCGCCGTTCTCGATTCGGCGCAGTACCGCCCATGCAAGACTCTTGCTTGCGTGGTTGTTAAGTCCGTCGTAAAGGTGCCAACCGCACTTTACGGTTTCAAATACGCCGCGTCGGATAAGCAGGGGGGTATTGTCAAGCATTCCGTCCGTCTCGGGGCGCAAAAGTTCGTATTGTTCGCCAAGCAATGAGAGCAGTCGGGAATCGTAAAGATTTTGCGTCATTTCCTGCAAGCCGAGAATATCCGGCGCGTAGCGCAGGTAGATATTTGCAAGGTGGGTATCGCGATTGTACACCGCACCGCACCAAATGTTGTGGGACATTATCCTGATGTCAGATCTTTTTTCGCAGCTCATTAAAAACACATCCTTTTCTTTCGCCCGCATTTGCGAGACGTGTAAAATATCAGCTTACTGTCGGTCATGGTCTGCTATCGACCGCCGGATCGCATCATATATATTTTATCACATAGCGTTTGGAATGTAAATAGAAATATTCGCATTTTTATTTGAAAGTTGGGCGATGGATGGTTGACTTGTCGGTAAAAATGGTATATAATAATATATGGATGTCGGCGGTTTGTCCGTTGACCGAAAAAACAAATACATCGCGGTTCCGCGGCACACGCCGCAGGATCAGGGGGAAGTTCGGTGAAAATCCGTCGCAACGACCATTACCGTAATTGAGCCGCAGCTCATAAGTCGGAATACCTGCCGTGATGTTATAAGGGTAAGCTCTTGGGTAAGAAGACAGCTGTTCCGACTCGCACCGCGGTGGAGGAGGCAAAAAATGCGCTCTCTGCCGGGGCTTTTCGGGTTGTGTGCGTCTTATTTCCGAGGTGAAGCGAAATAAGGCGTTTTTTGTTGCCTTTTCAAAACATTGTGAGGAACCCCGATATGGAATATACAAAAGAATATTGCATAGCACTTCTCGTAAATATGGGAGCGCTGCTTGCCGAGGCGGGAGAGCAGCGGTTACCCCGAAGATCCGATTTTTCGGAACGCGAGGTGTGTGCCATTAAAGCGCGTCTCGGTCCGTGGCCTCGTGCGCTTGAGGAGGCGGGATTAAAAGCTCCGCGAGACGGCGATCACGCGGAACGTAACCGAGAAAAGCGTATACGCGCCAAGCGCAAAATAAACGCCGCACGCCGCGCCGCAAAACAAGATATACCTTTGGATAAAGAATAATCGCCGGCATATGCCGCGTTATTATATAATATAAAAAGGAAAAGGACAAAAATGAAAACAGCAAGATTGATCACGATTTTACTCACTTTGGTATTGCTCGCAATGTCGCTCTCGCTCGGTGTGTCGGCGTCTGAGAACCCCACTGTATATGTTACGGTGTCAAATAGCACGGTAAAGCTTGCGCACTCGCCTGTGCAGGTCACCGATGTTGACGGCGACGGTAAACTTACGATAAACGACGCGCTTGCTTCGGCGCATGACGCGTATTTCGAGGGTGGCGCTGCTGCGGGTTATTCTTCCGCCGCAAGCGAGTGGGGACTTTCCCTTACCCGCCTTTGGGGCGTTGAAAACGGAGGCAGTTACGGCTATTATCTCAATAATGCCGCCGCAATGAGTCTTGCCGATCCTGTTGTCGATGGCGACAGCATCTATGCCTTCGTTTATACCGATACCGTCGGATTTACCGATATCTATTGCTATTTTGACAAAAATACTCTGAGCGCCGAGACCGGGGAGAGCGTTACTCTCACGCTTTCAAGCGCAGGATACGACGCCAACTGGCAGCCTGTCACCGCGCCCCTTTCCGGTGCCGTTATTACCGTTGACGGCAAGGTGACCGATGTAAAAACCGATGAGGCGGGTCGCGCCACTCTTACGCTTACCGAGGGCGAGCATTCTATAAGTGCGGTTCATGACGAAAAACATATAACACCTCCCGTTTGTGTGGTAACGATAACCTCGGGAGATGCTCCGCAGACCGGAGATAACGGCGTGGTTTATACCTGTCTTGTTGCCATCGCAACGATTACGGTAGGTCTCGGTGCGTTTATTGCACACCGTAAGGATAATGCGGCGTAAGTTAAATATAAAGCAGAGTATCATCGCAATTTTCTCGGCGGTGATACTTGCTTTTTCGTTTGTCGTTCAAGCGTCGGCTGTTTCTTCAACCTCCGAAATCGGTGTCGGAGGCAACTACGATCTTGACGGTGAGGCAGAAGCGATCTTCGCGGAGCTTTGCCGCGCGGACGGCGCGGAGAGTCTCGCCGAGTGGGTTGAAACCTCTCTTGCACCGCGTGCGGGTGACGGTGTCGAATGGTATATTATAGCTCTGCGGCAGGCGCACCCGGAGGTTGATCTTTCGGTATACGCGAACGTTCTTGAGACGCGCATGCAGAGCGGCGAGATAAAAGGTGCGGTGGCGCGCCAACGTTGCGCGCTCGCATTGACGGCATGCGGCAGAGGAGATTCGACGACGGTATCCTCGGTTATGGATGAAACTATCGGTGGGCTTGGGCTGATGAGTTACATTTTCGGGTTAAATCTTATGAATTCCGGAATTGCTTCGCACACCCGCACGTCGGATGATGTGATAGACGCCATTCTTGCGGCTCGCCTTGAGGGCGGCGGCTGGGCAATTATCGGACACGTTGCGGAAGCCGATGTTACCGCCATGGCGGTTCAGGCATTGGCGCCGTACCGAGAGCGGCGCACGGATGTGAAAGAGGCAACCGATACGGCAATCGAATTATTGATCTCCGATATGCGTGACAGCGGCACATATATCAGTTACGGTACGGAAAACCCGGAATCGGCGGCGCAGGCGGCAATGGCATTTGTCTCTTGCGGTATTGACCCGGAGTATGATTCGCGCATGGAGGGACGGCGCACGCTTATTGACGGTATTTTTGCTTTTCGCTTGGCGGGCGAGGGCTTTTCACACACCGCGGGCGGCGGATATAACGCAACCGCTACCGTGCAGTCTCTTTTGGCGCTCATCGCCGTGAGCCGCGCGCGCCGCGGCATTGGCGGTATGTATGTTTTTGATACCGAGTCGGAGTTGACCGGAACCGCCGAATCCGTTGGAACAGATATAACGGATACGATATTTGCGAACAGTATGGCGGCAACGGTTGAATCTGTCACGACCGCCGCAGAGGATTCGTTACGATCTCACGCAGACGGTGAAAAAATAAAATTTTGGATAGTTACGGGCATTGTTGCGGCGGCTGTAGTTGCGGCGGTGTGTTTTTATGTTCGCGGTTGGCGGCATAAGAAGAATTTTGTTTTTATTGTTTTCACGGCGGTTGCGGCGGTGATGTTGGTTTTACTTGCCGATATCAGAACGGCAAACGATTACTACGCAGGTACAACTTCAATTGACGGTGATGTGCCGAGAATCGGTGTGAGTATATCGATTCGATGCGATGAGGCTCTCGGGGTTGTTGAACTTGAAAGCCTCCCGACCGACGGTGTGATACTGAATGAGACGGTGATTGATATCGCCTATGACGGCACGGTGCTTGACGCGCTCACGGAAGCGGCGAGAGTCTACCGTTTGCAACTTGAATATTCGGGCGGCGGCAGTATGGCGTATGTCTCGGGTATAGAATATCTTTACGAATTCGACGGCGGAGAGCTTTCAGGGTGGATATACCGAGTAAACGGAGAGGCGCCGAGCGTGGGATGCGGGGGGTACAAGCTTTCGGACGGCGACGTCATTGAGTGGGAGTACACTCTCGTTCCGAAATATTGAAATGAAAAACACAGCTTCACGATCGAAGAAAGGAAAATGCAAATGTGCGAATTCGGCAGATATCATCCGCTGGTGACGTTTTTATATTACCTTTCCGCGGCATCGGCGATCATGTTTTGCCATGATCCTCGTATCATCGTCACGGCGCTGTGCGTCGGCATCATCGAGCGCGCGGCGATACATCGCGATGCGGCATGTATGGGATGGACGGCGCTCATTATTTCGGTATCAGCTATCCTCAACGCCGCCGTTTCGCATAACGGTAAGACCGTTTTGTTCTTTGTCGGCGATATGCGCATCACTGCGGAGGCGTTGCTTTACGGCGTTTCGGCAGGCGCGGCGATTGCCGCCGTGCTGAATATTTTTAAATCATTTTCAAATTATATGACTTCGGATAGACTTCAGTGCCTACTTGGAGTCGTTTCTCCCAAACTGGCGCTTATGCTTTCGGTGGCACTGAGGTATATTCCGTATCTTTGGCGGCGGTCGGGCGATGTTCGGCTTGCACAGCGCGGCGCGGGACTTTACCGTGACGGCAGCCTGCCCGAGCGTATAACGGGGGATGCGCGTGTGTTTTATTCGCTTGCCGCAGGCGCGCTTGAGGACGGTATAGTGACCGCCGACAGTATGAGCGCACGCGGCTATGGAACGGGGCGGCGTACGTCTGTTTCGCTCTATCGTTTCGGATGGCGGGATGCGTTGTTTTTGCTTCCGGTTGCGGTAATCGACGCTATCCTTATAGCGGCGGGCGGTTGCGGATATCTCGAATTTGAATTTTATCCGACGCTCGGTATGCCGAACGGTGATACGATTGCGCATATCGCTTGCGCGGCGTTTGCTTTTTTGATGCTTATGCCGCTTATAAATGATGCCGCAGAGGTGATAAGATGGAAATACTTGCTCTCAAAAATTTAAGTTTTTGTTATGCGGGGGAAAGTGTTACGGCACTGGACGGGATAGATCTTTCCGTTCGTGCGGGGGAAGTTATACTGCTTGCCGGAGGAACGGGGAGCGGTAAATCCACCCTTTTGCGTTTGATAAAAAGAGAACTTTCACCTCGCGGCGAACTGCGCGGGGCGATAGAGTTTTTCGGTCGCCCGATATCGGAACTTGCCGACCGCGAGGCGGCTGCGCGCATAGGATATGCGGCGCAACGTCCGGAGGAGCAGATAGCGACAGACCGCGTATATCACGAGTTGGCATTCGGTGCCGAAAGTCTGGGGTGGAGTCCGAATCTTATTCGTCGTCGCGTTGCCGAGGTGGCATCCTATTTTGGCATAGACGAGTGGTTCGAACGCCCCACATCGGAACTTTCCGGAGGACAGCGACAGCTTTTAACGGTTGCGTCGGTTATGGTGACCGACCCCGATATCCTTTTGCTTGATGAGCCCACCTCACGTCTTGATCCGATTGCGGCGGCAGATTTGATGTCCGCCGTTTTGCGCCTTAATCGCGAACTCGGAACCACGCTCATCATAGCCGAGCATCGTATGGAAGATATTCTGCCATATGCCGACAGGCTTATGGTTTTGGACGGCGGTAGGATGACGATATGCGATGCTCCGCGCCGTGCGGCGGCAGCGTTGTCGTTGCAATCTCCCGTCTTTGCTTCGCTTCCCGCCGCGGCAAGGCTTTGGAGGGAGTCAGCAGATGCGTGCGGCACTGTGTGTGATTGTCCGTTGAGCGTTAAGGAGGGGCGAGAATTTTTTGCCGAATGTATGAATACCGAGCCTGTTACGCACGCCGGATCTCAAAAAGCCGAAAAGCCGAAAGCGCCGCAAAAGCGGGATTCGGCGATAGAGTTAAGAGATGTATTTTTCAGGTATTCTCGTGATGGGGATGACGCACTTCACGGACTTAACGTGAAGATATTCAAGGGCGAAATATACTGTTTTCTCGGTGGTAACGGATCGGGCAAATCCACTGCTCTTTCGGTAGCGGCGGGACTTCGCCGTCCGTATGTCGGCAGTATACGCATCTTCGGTCGCCGCCCCGCGGCGTGGGGAGAGCAACTTTACAGCGGCATTGTGGGATATCTTCCGCAGGAGCCGGAGATGCTTTTTCTGTATGACAGCGTGGAGGAGGAACTTGCCTCGGCAGGACTTTCGATAAAAGACCTGCCGCCCGAACTTGTCTTGCCCGCGGCTCGTCATCCGTTTGATCTTTCCGGCGGTCAGCGCGAGATGTTGGCGCTTGCCAAGGTACTTGCTCGTCGCCCACGTATTTTAATGCTTGACGAACCCACTAAAGGGCTCGACGCCTCGGCACGCGCCGCGCTTTCCGCGCTTCTTTGCCGCCTGCGCGATGAAGGCATAACGGTGATAGCCGTTACACATGACGCCGAATTTGCCGCCGAGACGGCAAACAGATGCGGTTTTTTGTTTCGAGGCGAATTGATATCCGAGGGAGAAGTGCGGGGATTTTTTGACGGTAACGCCTTCTACACCACCCCCGCCGCGCGTATCACGCGCGGTATGGCTCGCGGTTGCGTGACCGTCGCTTCGGCGCGCGAACTGATATCGGTCGGTAGCGGCGCATGATCGTAATAAAAAACGCGCGCCTGAGGCGCGCACTGTCGATCGTGCTTCCGTTTGTTATTATTCCCGCGGTGGTGGCAATAGGCGTTTGGGTGTTTGACGAAAAATACTATGCCGCTGTGTCGGCGGTTGTGGCGCTGCTGTCTTTGTTGCTTTTTGCCGCGGGTTTTGAACGCAAAAAAACAGGATCGCGGCGACTTGTTGTGCTATCGATAATTACAGCACTTTCGGTGGCGGGGAGATTTATTCCGCTTTTTAAACCCATTACCGCGCTGACTGTTCTTACCGCCGTCCACCTCGGAGGCGAGGCGGGTTTTCTGGTGGGCGCTATGTCGGCACTCATTTCCGACCTGTATTTCGGCATGGGACCGTGGGCACCTTTTCAAATGCTTGCGTGGGGGCTTATCGGGCTGATAGCGGGTTATCTCGGACGTTCGATGCGCCGCCGTATGTGGTTTACGGTCGTATACGGTGCACTTGCCGGTGTGATGTTTTCGCTTATTATGGATGTGTGGACGGTTTTGTGGTATAACGATGGATTTTCCGCCGAGCTGTACGTCGCCGCGTGCATAAGCGCGCTGCCGCACACTGTGCTCTATGCCGTTTCGAATGTGATCTTTTTGCTTCTTCTTGCCAAACCGTGGGCAAAACGTATCGAGAGACTAAAACTGAAATACGATATTTAAAGAATCTTAACCGTATAAATAAAAAGGACGACTGTCATGTGCCGAATATGACGGTCGTCACTTTTTTGTATTGTTTGCGCTTTAAAAAGCGGGCTGAGTCCGAGACTCAGCCCGCAGGGGAGGATTATCATTCAAAAAGTCTGCCGTATTTAAGCAATCTTTCGTATTTTTCGCGAGCCGCGGTTTCCGCTTTTTCAAACAGCTTTTCCGCACGATCCGGGAACTGCTGAGCCAAACGGCTGTAGCGAGTTTCGCTTGTGATAAAGTCGCGGTAGTTCGCTGTCGGCTCCTTGGAGTCAACGGTCAGCGGGTTTTTACCCTCTGCCTTAAGCGCGGGATTGTAGCGGAACATCTGCCAGTAGCCTGCGTCAACCGCACGCTTCATCTCCTGCTGGCAGTTCTGCATGCC
>CAZISZ010000003.1:0-32948 GCA_964542035.1 uncultured Ruminococcus sp.
TATCGTGCTGATCTTTGCCAACGGCAAGGGGGTACGCATACCGCAACCTGTATATCGAACGAAAGGCAACCGCCGTAAGCTGACGGGAGCTTATTCTCAATCCTCACCCATAGTGGGAATATTCGAGGAGGAAAAACCGTTCGAAATACTCTTGCTTACCGATAATGATAAAGCGGCGATAATATCATCCTCGCTCATCCCAGAAAAAACCACAAGAAGCGCCGGCGGAGTTCAATTGATAACGCTAAAGGGTGGCAGATCCCTTAAAGCGGCCATGCGAGATTTTAACGACAAATTTGAAAGCACCAAGGGATACAAAAAGATAAAGATACCTGCCACACCGGTACTGCTTGTGGAAAAGGATATCGAGAAGATGCAGATGAAGCTTGATCTGTAAAGCCAAAATGCCGCCGCATCCCGGCGGAACGGAGATTATTACCCATGAACAAAATTCCCACAAAAATCAAAAAAGTCACAGCGCTGTTTTTAGCGTTGGCGCTTGCTTTCGCAACATCAATTGCAGTGTACGCTTCACTGGTCTATGACAGTGCCGTTGACCCTGTGGTGTCACTGTCGGGTCTTGCACAGTATGTTGAAAATTACGTATTGGTGCCACTCTCAAACCGTATAGACGACCTTTCCACCAGAGTCAGCGCACTTGAAATCGGCGGTGGCGGTAGTAGCGGAGGCGGCATGAATTCCGAGGCTTACCAAGCCATAATGTCACGCATTGCGGCGCTTGAGGAGCAAGGAAAAACCAAAGATGAAGCTATTAATGAACTTGAGAAAAAGCTTCAATCTCTTGAGAACGATCATTCGTCAAGACTTAACGATCTTGAGACAAGCTATTCGAATATCTCAAAACAGATAGATTCGATAAACGACTCAATCACCGGTATCAAAAGCAGCATAGAGACGTTGCGCGCCGACAATAACAATCTTGAAAAGAACTTTTCCGATCTTTCAAACAAATATCTCAGCGTCACCAAAGAAATGAACACACTGCGATCATCCATTGATGCTCTAACCGGTGACAGTGGCGCTATTACAGATCTACGTACCAAATACGAAGCCCTAAACGACACCATACAACAGCTTCAAACCAAGGCAGGTGTCATGTACAGACCCGTTTTGGTCGAAGCCGGGCAGATAATACGCGCAAAAAATGCGGATGAGGGAGTGCTTGTTATAGTCAGGTCGGGATATGCCGTGATCGAATCACCGTATAACACTTCAGGCACACTGCAAGGAATAAACGATCTCACTACCGGTGAAGAACTCTACAACGGTGCGGATGCGCCGCTTATGCACAATCTACTCATTCCGCGCGGTGCGGATGACGGCCGCGGTATTCGTATAGAAAGTTACGATGGCGCTTATGTTATGATAGGCGGCGAATACATAATAGAAGATGCTAATGGATAAAAACATAAAAAAAGCAAATAATTCGCGTGCACGCGGCAGTAAACGTTCCTTCGTCGGGATTCTCTTAGTAATACCGGTAATTTTTCTGCTTCTCGGAGGTGTAACACTGATAATAAACGCCTCGGCTGACGCCTCGGCACTTTCTTCCTATACCATTAAATCAAATGTAACGACCAGCCCGATGTATCTTGCCATCGGACTCAGATACGGAGCGGATGCGCCTTTTTCCTGCTCGATTCTCTCCCCCTACGGTTTTGTGGTAGGAGAAACAGAGATTACAAGAAATGAAAGAAACTTTACACCGCTCTTCAAACTAAACTCCGCTACAGTGCACGCTGTTTGCGATACCAATCTGAAGATCGGCTACAACTCCTGTTCGCAAGCAACCGAGGATAATGCGGATATAGGCGGATATCATGTTGAAATAGCAAACGCCGCAGATATTTGGGCGGATTTTACATCCTACTCCGACCTTTTCGAAGCACTGTACGATCAATGCTTTCCTGCCTATATCAACGGCGAAAAATGCATTAGAATAGGTGCATTTCCGACCTACACGGCGGCAGGAGAAGCCGCAGCAACAATATCTTCCATCATGACCAATCGCGACGTACGTATCGCTTCCCCCTCGGCAACCGGCGTATCGGTGCTTGATGATACCATGGAGAGCATTCTTTTTGAATATGAGGGTGGAGAGCATTTTTATCTCGGCTTTTCGGCATACCAGCAACCGGGTCAGGATCACGCATATATACAAGATGTTGCAACATCGACTCTTTATGACGGATTGTTTTGCTTTAGACACTTTATCGGCTCCGAATGTAACGGTCTTTTGCATTTGAACATGGTTGAGCTAAACACGTATGTTGAGGGTGTTCTGCCAAACGAAATATACACCAGTTGGGATATAGAAACTCAAAAGGCTTTCGCCATTACGGTAAGATCCTACTCGGTAAAATGCGTGGGCAAACATTATTCATCTTACGGATTTGACATGTGCAGTCTTTCGCATTGCGAAAACTACCGAGGTCGCAAACTTATAACCTCACGCGTAACTCAAGCCGTAAACGAAACACGCGATCAGGTCTTGACCTTCGGTTCAACTATAGTTGAGGGACTTTATTCTTCAAGTATAGGCGGTTGGTCAGTCAATCCAAAATATGTTTGGGGTGGCACAACCGACAGTTATCTGCGTACTCAGGCAACGCCTTGGGAAAAATACTCGGAATACGCATCGGGTCTTTGGTTCAACGAAATCACAGCGGCAGAACTTAAGATCGCCGCACGAGAATATGGAGAGACACAGATAAATTCAAATATCGTACAGGTTGACACAACAACAACAGGTGACTCATCCCCTTATGTTTACACCATAAAACTTACCGACGCAAACGGAAATACCGCCTCTGCCACACGATGCTCCGGAGTAAGAAGTTTGCTATCCGGCTATGTTTGGTCGGCAAATATCATAATTGGACGCGGATCGGTAGATTACACCTACGAAGAGGTAAAATCAACAAGAATAATAAACCTCATGGGATCAAGCGCGGGATCGGTAAGTGTGAAAACAAAAAACGGAGTTATAGTATCCGACGCCGCCGGATTTAACTTTTTGACCGACCTCGGAACCGCCATAAAGGACGGTTCTTCAACACTGCACATTTACACCGAAAACGGTATAGCGCAGATAATAGGCGGAGATATAGACATCCCCATATCTACAGAACCGGATGCTAACGGAAACTATACTGTCGTTTCAAATTACGGCACATTTTTGATAGTTAATCAACTAAAGCAGATCAAAAAAACACATTACGCCTCCTCCTCCACCTCTTTTGCGATTGTCGGTAAAGGAATGGGACACGGAGTCGGAATGAGCCAGTTCGGCGCATCCGACCTCGGAGAAGCGGGTGCCACCGCCACACAAATTTTATTGGCGTATTTCCCCGGCACAACAGTAAGCAACTATTTCGATTTTTTAAAGAGTAGTTGATGTGATTGACCTTTCCCCAAACCGTAATATTTATCCCTCGCAGCGGAAAACTTTATTTGAGCTTCTCCGCCGCGAGGGATTTAAAGTTAAGTTTTATCGATTTACGGGAATTGCAGATTAAAATTTTATCACCTTACAAACTCCATTACATCGGCTTCGTTTATATCGCATAATTCTGTTATACGATCTGCCATACGAATCTTATCAAGTCCTGCCAGTGAGTGCGCATCGGTACCAAATGTAAATTTGCATCCCGCTGCCTTTGCCAATTTCATAACTCTTACCATCGGCTCATCAACAAAATCATTTTCCGGAAACTTAAATGCCCCCGTGTTTATCTCTATTCCTACGCCTATTTCGGCTGCAATAGAGAAGCATTCGAGATAGCGTTGATCGCAGACCGATTCTATCATTCTTTTTTGCAAAACTTTCGGAAACCCGCAGGGTGAGAATGTATGCGCAACGATAGTGGGCACGGTATGCGAAAGCTTTTTAAATTCCGCATTTGCCATAAGGCTCAAAAAGCTGTGATACATAAAGTCGGCATTATAACTTACAACAGCATCTGTTCGATCACCGATTAATACGGCTATCTCCGCCTCCGGTACCGCATCCATCAATTTTCGTGCACGTTCATCCCCGAGTTCCGGCATAACTGCGGCAAGTTTTGCACCGAGTTCGACTCTTTTAGCCTTTATATCCTCCATTTCCGAAATAACAAAATTCTTCATATGTACATGCGTATGCGGCACCAAAACATAATCAAACTGTTTTGCCGTTTCAGCAAGCATACCGAGGTTATCCGACATACCGCAATATTCCGTCTCGGTCCCCACCATCAGTCTTATATTCGGCAGTAACGGCATGGAGGCACGTGCACCCTCAAGACCGTAATTTATCATTTGCATATGATACCAATGGCTCGCTCCCGGAACCTTTTCATCCCATAAGTGATTGGAAACACCGAAACTTGTGTGCCCAAGTTCTTTGGCTCGACGCGCAAACGCCTCCACGGTTGCCACGGGATCATAACAGCAAAGAGAGTACAGTGTGTGGTTGTGAATATCATGTTTTACGATCATTTTAAAGTTTCCTGCCTTTCTTATTTCTTATTGTGCTTATTATATCAGATGTTTGTATCTATTTCAATGGTTTTATCATTTTTTACTTGATATTTTTCACCAAATATGATATCATATAAGAAGATAAAAAATCACAGGATACCGAAAGGAAACGTTCATGGATAAATTAGAAATACTCAAATATGCCGATCACACACTACTTTCCCCCAAGGCGACCGAGGCTGAAATACGCGATATCTGCGATGACGGATTGAAATACCACACAGCGTCGGTATGTATTCCCGCATCATACGTTAAATATGCTCACAACTACACCGATGGCAAGCTTAACATTTGTACCGTTATCGGATTTCCTCTCGGCTATAACACAACAGCCGCAAAATGCTTTGAGGCTGAGGATGCTATCCGCAACGGAGCCAACGAGATAGATATGGTCATAAACCTCGGTTGGCTCAACGATGGTCGTTTTAAAGCGGTAGAAGATGAGATTCGCGCCGTCAAATCCGTCTGCGGTAAACATATCCTTAAGGTCATAATAGAAACTTGCCTGCTCAGCGATGAGCAAAAACGCCACATGTGCAGTATCGTCGGCGCCGCCGGAGCGGATTATATAAAGACATCCACCGGCTTTTCAACCGGCGGCGCAACGCGTGAGGATATTGCCCTGTTTGCGAAGAATATCCCGGCGGGACTCAAAATCAAGGCTGCCGGCGGGATACGCTCTTTTGAGGACGCCGAGGACTTTATCACTCTCGGTGCCGAAAGGCTGGGGACAAGTGCGCTTGTAAAGCTTATAAAAAAGGAGGAAGCCGAGGCTGCCGTACGGTAACATCCATATCAAAACTAAACCGCGGTCGATGCGCCAAGCTGCCGACCGCGGTTTAGTTGTAATGTTTTTATATTATATGCACACCGAGCATCGGTACCGAATTTATCTCGTCAATACCGTATCTGACACATTTGCGATGTTCAAAAAAAGATATTGCCGCATCTCCCGACATTGCATACGTCAATATATCCTCAGCCTGTTCAAGATACGGAGCTATCTCCGTACGCAATGTATCAAGTTCCGGATCCAATAGATCCGCGGGACGAGTCAAAATCATCGATGCATTGACACCCAAAGCGGCCATGATCTCCGGGGATGGCGGCATAGGTAAACGACCGTAAAATCCGCTGACCAACGCACGGTAGCTCGGCGAAAACACATGCGACTCGGCATTACCGTAGCGGTAAAGCGATAAGGCACGATCGTATATTATATCCGCAATCGGAGCTGCCATGGTGGGCCAGCCTGCCTCGCACCTTGCGTGCTCGATATATTCCGGTGGAATATCATCAGTGCGCAGCGCAACTTTCGACTGCGGTAACATACTTTTTACACTGTTCCATGCACTGCCGAAAATCTTGCAGGCACCGATCAACTCACAATCGGAAAGGTCTATATCCATTCCGAACACGTGATCCTCAGACAAAACATCGCCAAGCGATATCAATTCATGATTACATTCACCGAGCATCAATGGTATCGACACAATACTTCCGACCGACGCGCTGAGTTCACGAAGAGTTTTCAGGTCAAGATTTCGTTCCGGATCGATAATGCTTATGATGTCGGCTCCCATCCCCTCAAGCAAAGATGCGTATCCGGCATAAAAAGCCGTACTTGATGCCGGACCTGCGGTATACACCATTGCGGCATCAAGTTCAAGGTCGTATTTTTTTGCCGATTTTACAACTGTTTCGATATTGCGCGGATCGTTTAGAGCATCGTAAACACGTATGATACCAACTCCGTTTTCCGCCGCACGCGCTACAAGATATTCAACAACATCATCGGCATACACCCCATTCCCAAGCAAAGATTGACCACGCAGTGTAAGGCGCAAACGCGTATTTTTCACGCCATCGCGCAGCGCGCGAAGTCTCTCCCAAGGATCCTGCGTACCGCGCAATGTTAAAAGGTCTGCCGAAAAGTTTTCCGCTCCCCAAAATTCTATCGCATATAGCCCCGCTTTATCAATAGCGGCAAGAATTTGCGCAAGCGGAGTTTTACCAAGCCGCTCCGCTTGCCCGGGTGACAAAGTAGCGCAAAACTTTTTTGTGGCGTTTGATTCTCCGTTCATGCGAGCAGATCAGAATCCGACACCGTCGGCTTTTCATCATTATTCACATCTACTGTAGTATCGCGAGTGTTGGAACTAACATCACTGCCGACAACGTCCATGTATGGCAATTCTTCAATTTCAACAATATAGTCGTTTTCGTCTACCGTTACCTTGAACCTTCTTCTTTTTGCATCATTTTCATTCATTATTATATCTCCATAATCTGCCTTATCGGCTTCAGCTGTTCCACGGGCGCGCACCGCCGACGCGTTTAAATGCCACCACTCTGAATTTCGGTACTGCTTTTTTCTCTGCCTCCGCTTCTGCATGAATATACGCCGTAATCGCCGCTGTTACGGCAGCAACAAGACGTTCTTCATCGTTCTTTCTTCTTAAAGCCTCGGCATGTTTCTCCGATTCGCGTTTAAATTCCGCTTCTCGCAACTCTTTTTCGTGCTCTGCCGCACGACGTTCGGCTTCGGAAAGTTGCGCTCTTTTCTTTTTCTTTAAGAACGGAAATAATATATTCATCGTTGCCTACGTCCCTCTCCGACAATAGGTAGCGGATGTGTACGCGACTTTGCCGCAAGCATCATTACCGCCGAAACGATTTTTTCTCGCAATTCCTGCGGATTGATGATATCATCTATTTGTCCGTACATAGCTGCTTCGGCGGGAGATGCCAGTTCGGATCGCCATTTTTTCTCCAACTCCTCACGTGTTACGGTAACATCATTGGCGCAGATACGGTCATTCCAAACAAAAGCAACAGACGCCTCGGGAGACATCGGACTGATGCAAGCCGTGGGAAGTGCAAACGCGATATCGCCGCCCACAGACCGAGACGCCATCAGGGTAAATCCAATACCGTAAGCATGACCCAATACCATACAGATCTTGGCATTTTCAGATATCACCATTGCACGGTAAAGCTCAGCCACAGCTTCGGCATATGCTGCTTGATCACTCTCATCCTTATCTGCACCATCGCTGTTTACCAAAGTGATAAGCGGAATGCCGAAACCATTGCAAAAAGCCACAATTTTTGAGAGTTTACGACACGCGGCACAAGACATAACACCGCCGCGAACAGATGATTCATTTGCCGCCAAGCAACATACAACGCCTCCGATATAGGCAAAACCGATAACCAGCTCTGCGGGCTTGCCGCCTATAAACATTACGTTATCATCATCGGAGAGTGCCGATATAAGGCGGCGCGCACCGAACACGCCGTCGCTCGTACCGTACTCCATAGCATATATAAGATCCGGCGGCATAGGACGATTAAGCACCGGTATGTCTGAAACACGCGTCCCATCATTGCAGTTTGACGGCAAATAAGCCAAAAGTTCGCGGGTACGCGGATAAAGTTCATCTTCATCGTCAACAACTATATCGCAAATATCTTCTATGGGGGTGTCCGTTTCGCACACATCGCCGCCTATAAACGGCGGAACAATATAAAATTCTCCCTGTCCTCTTACAGCCAGCTTAAAATCAAATGATGCGGCAAGCGTTGCCATGCCTCCGCCGCATATGCCCGGAATCAGCGCAATTGTTGGCAAAATATTGCGTGCCTGCTCAAGTTGGCGCATAACATCACCGTATGCCGCAAGAACCCGAACACCCTCATACACAGACGCACCGTTTGAATCAAATATGCCTACCAACGGTGCACCGTTACGAATGGCCAGACGAATAAGTTCGGTTATTTTGCCGGCCGCAACACTGTCAAACGCACCGCGCATACGAGCGTTATCCTGCACAAATGCGTAAACAAGCCTCCCCCCCACAGCACCGTAACCGGTTATGACAGATGAAAAGACTGCCGCAGGATCATCATTCACACCTGTGCGAGCTATATAAGTCCCTGTCTCCGCAAATGTACCAATATCAAACAGAGCCGTTATGCGCGCACGGGCATTATATCCGCCATTTGCCTCTTTTATTGAGCTTATGTCGATATTTTTCAGCATTTCACTGAGTTTGCTTGCGGCAATCGCTCCAAGCACACTTTTCTTGCGCTCACTGCGATCGGTATTTTCCATAGTATATCATATCCGTTCTGCCGACGTGAAGCGGCTGTTTTCGTTAATAAATAAATAATAATAGCAAAAGTTTATCATCACAAAATACAACAATCAACTCTCATTTTTTCAGCGACTTTGTAAAGGTCTCTATGCGCTGAAGTGCTTCATCGATATGCTTGAGAGAATATGCATAGGAGATTCTCGCAAATCCCTCGCCTGAGCGTCCGAAGGCTGTTCCCGGAACTATTGCGCATTTGTGCTCGTAAAGCAGACGGTTGCAAAATTCATCACTCGTCAGCCCAAACTTGCCTATCTCGGGATAGATATAAAATGCTCCCTCTGGCTCAAACGACTCAATACCGATATCGGCGAGACCGCGGTGAATATATCTGCGCCGCTGATCGTACTGCTCAGCCATATATTCAATGTCTTCATCACCGTTCTTCATAGCCTCAATAGCAGCCAACTGACTTGTTGTCGGAGCGCACATGATGGCGTATTGATGAAGTTTTAGAATCTGATCCGCTATCGGTTGCGGAGCGCAAACATAGCCAAGTCGCCATCCTGTCATTGCATATGCCTTTGAAAAACCCGAAGCAAGCACCGTGCGCTCGCGCATTCCCTGAATAGATGCTATAGATGTATGTTTAAATCCGAATGTAAGCTCGGCATATATCTCATCCGAAAGTATAGCCATACCCGTGGGTCTTATCACCTCGGCAATACGTTCGAGATCATCGCGCGTCATAACCGCGCCGGTGGGGTTGTTGGGATACGCCAATACCAAAAGTTTTGTGCGAGTAGTTATTGCAGCCGCAAGTTTTTCTGGTGTGAGTTTGAATTTATCCGAGGCGCATGTATCAACAATAACAGGCACTCCGCCCGCCATCCTCACCAACGGCTCATAGCAAACAAAGCACGGTTCGGGTATTATGACCTCATCTCCGGGGGTAACAAGCGCACGAATTGTCATATCTATAGCCTCGCTGCCGCCGACGGTAACTATTACCTCACTGCGAGGCTCATATTCCAACGCAAATCGACGAGAGAGATAAGCAGATATTTCTCGGCGCAACTCAATCGTGCCTGCATTCGATGTATAATACGTTTTTCCTTTTTCCAGGCTCTGAATTCCCGCCTCGCGGATATGCCAAGGAGTAACAAAATCGGGCTGACCTACAGTAAGAGAGACGACATCGTCCATCTCCTCAAGCAGATCAAAAAATTTTCGTATACCGGATTTTTTAAGGGAGCGTACTGTGGGAGAAAGTAATTTGTTGTAATCAAACATCAGTTGCAGTTTCCTCTCTCGTCTTGCTCCCGCAGACCATACACGACACCTTTGTCTTTGTATTTTTTTAGAACGAAATGTGTTGCTGTTGACATAACATATTCGATCGGTGCAAGTTTTTGCGCAACAAAAAACGCAACCTCACGCATAGTTTTGCCTTCAATTATAAGAGCAAGATCAAATCCGCCGGACATAAGATAAACACTTTTCACTTCAGGGTAACTGTATATTTTTTCGGCGGCTTTATCAAAACCGAGGTCGCGCATGGGGGTTATTTTCACCTCAATAAATGCGGTCACGTATTCGCGATCTGTTTTATCCCAATCAACGAGCGCCTGATAACCGAGTATTGTACCGTCCGACTCATATCCCTCAATTGCGGTCTTTATATCGCCTGTTTCCTTACCCAGCATCACCGCCAGTTGTTCTGGGGTGAGTTTAGCGTCTTTTTCAAGCAATGTAAGAATCTTATCCATTTTATTCTCCTTGGTTTAAAGTTATTTTTCGTTTCACGGAGTTTATTTCTTTAATAATCTGTATTTTACCTTTTTTTCTATAGAATCAAAGGAAAGCCCGTATTTTTCGGCAATATCTCGTGCGTAGCTCTTTCCGTCGGGTTTAGCTCTGGTTATCTTAAAGGAACGTTGCCCCTCTTCAATTCCCGCCACCAGTGTGTCTATTCGCGCACCGTTGGGACGTGTGCGCTCATTTATACCATCTATCATACTCGCAAGCTCGTGCAAGTGGGTTGAGAACAACACTCGGCAACCTATCAACGAAAATCCCGCAAGCACCTCGGCGGCGATATAAGAAGCTTCAAAAGAGCCGGTGGATGAGAGCGACTCATCCAACAGCACCAATGACTTGCTGCTAACCGCATTGATTATCGCGTCAAGCCTCGCGCATTCCTCTCCAAGTCTTCCTTTATCTATAGTGTCATCGGCTCCGGTAGGAAAATGTGTAAATATGGCGTCAACCGGAGAAACAACAGCGCTTTCAGCCGGAAAGAACATTCCGAGTTGCAACAACGCCTGCGATATACCGAGTGCGCATGTAATAACGGATTTACCGCCGCGATTGGGTCCCGACAAAACATAGATCGTAGCATTTTCGTCAAATACAAGGTCGTTGGGAACAACATCTCCTTCTATTTTTAAGGCTACGGCTGGATTGTAAAGTCCTATTGCTTTATATGTGCGATCTTCGGATGACGCGATGGTTGGAAGACAAAGCGGACATCCCTTGGCACGCAAGCGCGCCAGCATTCTTGTGCCCTTTACCAAAAATTCTATCTCAGGCATCAGGTCCAAAAGAAAATCGGTATTTTCCAATACATATTGCTGAACGATCTTCTTCCACGATCTGAGCGATGAACTGTAAACATCGTTAATTGCAGTATTAAAGGCGATAGAGAGTGCGGTCTTTTGGTTTTCCGTTTGATTTTTATTAAACGGCACCAGTTTTGCAATGCAGGTGTACTCGTCATCTCTGAAGTTAAGTCGCAATATCTTTTCTATCACATCTCCCGAGCGGAACTGCTCGGGGTTGATGGAGAGCACTCCCGCCTCGCGCGGGCGCAGTTGAGCATCAAGATTTACTCCGACAGTCACGCTTTTTATCTCGCGCACACGCTTCGTAAGTTCGCACAGTTTTTCATTGAGTTCGCTGTAATAATCGCTTTCCGCCAGCTCGTTTATACGATCGCACAGTGTGCGAAAAGCGCGGCTGCGCAACTTGTCCGACACGGCGTTAAGACCGTCATTCAGAGTATCTACACTTGATATATACAGTTCTATCTCCGTGATACTGGCAAGATAATCCGTGGTGTCCCCGTTGTCTGATTCAAGCCTGCGGAGCTCTAAAATATCACCGAGTATCGGCATTACGGAATTCAGCGTATCGATAAGTTCGGGGTTATCAAGCAAATCGGCAAATGTTTCGTTTCGATATGCTATAACATCCGGATCGGCGGTAAAAAATTCCGAAAGCGAGCCGTTTTTTAATTCAAGTATATCACCGAGGCCCAATTCATCCACCACGTACGGACTGATATTCGGACGATCCTCCGAACGAAGATGGCGTTCTCGCGATTCCTCTCCGGGATATATCAGAGAAAAGTTTTTAAGATCCATTTTTGTTTTTCCTTTGTTTTATCTGTATTTACGTATCTTTTATTTCATTCACCGTATTGCGATTCACACACTTATCGGCATTTTTTACCGAATCGGCTATGCTCGAATGTACATCTGCAACACGTCTAACATCATCGCCGAGCGGATTTTTTCCCATTGCACGTTCAACATCACTGTCGGCAACATGCGTATAAATCTGAGTGGTATTCAGTTGCTCGTGACCGAGTATCTCCTTGAGCACACGCACATCAACACCGCCCTCACGGTACATAAGTGTTGCCGCGGTGTGCCGCAACTTATGCACGGAATAGTTTTTGGATCCGAGCCCAGACATATCCAAATACTTATCAACCATATTTTCAACAGCCTTGGGGCTTATTCTTTTTCCCACTCGGCTGATAAACAACGCCGTGGCATCTCCTTGTGTTTTCGGCTTTATATCGCCGCGTGCACGTTCTGCCATGTGATCCGCAAGCGCCGCCTTGGTCGCATCGTTGAAATAAACCACGCGCTCTTTATTCCCCTTGCCCACTATTCTTGCCGAACGCAGATACCTGTCAACGTCCGAAATATTCATACCGCACAATTCCGAAAGACGTATACCGCAGTTCAGAAAAACGGTAATGATGGCAAAGTCGCGCACTCGCTGATTTGATTCGGTATCCCCAAGGACAGTATCAAGCAACAATCTCGATTCATCAAGTGTCAGATATTTCGGCAGTGACTTTCGTTTGGTCGGTACGTCAATGGCAACCGTCGGGTCTTGATCTATCAATTGTCGCTTGGACGTAAGGTATTTATAAAGTCCTTTTATGGATGTAAGTTTGCGTGCGCGTGCGGCGGCACCGTTTTTTCGATCACTGTTTATATAAAACAAAAAATCGTATATTTCCGTTGCCTTTACACTTCGTAAAAACTCAATATCTACTTTTTTTATATCGACGGATCTGAACTCATCGCTCTCCGGCGGCGGAACTTCGCCTGCCCTTTTTGTTATCAAAAAGCGAAAGAAAGTTCGAAGATCCAACATGTATTCATTTACCGTACGTGGCGAGCGACCTTGTATTACAAGCTTATATCCGGCAAATTCGCGCAGAATCAGAGAGTAATCATCGGGATTGTATTGTGTTGACATTATTTCTCTCCTTCTTCTCAAATATGACGATGATAGCGAAACACACCTACTGTTATGTAATATGATGACCGTTTTGGTGGATAAAGTGTAAATTTTCGGGCTTTGATATTGCTTTTTTTCGCCCGAGATTATATAATAAGCATGTATGAATAAATCTATCGGCGATACCGCCGTGAAAGGAAATTATTATTTATGGGCTTTTTAAAGAAAAATTCCTACACTATCGTAAAGTTGTTTATCAATCAACTGGCGATATCCATCTTTGGCAATGTTCTGGCAATTGCCTGCGGCATGGCTGATAACCAAGCGCTGAAACTTGTTACCAGTATTTTTGCCATTTTGTTTTTTTTGTTTTTAAACTATTCGGTACTTTGGGAGATCGGCTACAAAAATATCCCGGCAATAGATGCCGGTCGCATGCCGCGACGGCCGCTGAACGGTTTTTATATGGCACTGTGGGCATCGGTTCCCAACTTTATTTTTGCCGTAATCATTATGCTTGCACAGCTTTTCTGCGACATTGAATTTTTCTCTACACTCGGCGGTGTGACATCAATGATAGCAATATGGGTACAGGGCATGTACACCGGACTTTTGTCCTATATAAAAATCAATGCACAGCCCGCCAATGCCTACTGGATATCTTATTTTCTCATAACGATTCCCGGCTTGCTTGCCGGACTTTTCGGTTATTGGTTCGGTATTCTCAACCTACATCTCACACGCATAAACATTGCCGAAACGCCCGAAGAAGCGGAAAAAAAGCGAAATGCCAAACTTGATAAATAACCCGCTTTATGGCACACGAACAAGACAGATTAAAAAACAAGTCAAATAAGTAAGGAAAGAAATGCGCTATGCTTAAAAATTACGACAATATAGTTTATGATTTCGACGGAACGATAGCCGATTCCTATCCGTATTTCACCCGTGCGCTTCACCAAACGCTTGATCATTTCGGCATATACGACAGTTACGAAGCAGTACTCGGGCACTTAAAAATATCCGTGCGGCACGCACTGAATTTTTATGCGCCCGACAGGCGTACCGAAGTCAGAAAAATGATGTACGATATATATCAGCAGTTGGCGATTGAAGAAGGACATCCCATTTTGGGGATCCCGGAGGCATTGGAGTATACCATCGCCAACGGCGGGCGCAACTTTTTGTACACGCATTCCGATAAATTTCCGACCACACTGCTTGAACGTTGGGGACTGCTTGATAAGTTTACATTTATCATTGACAGCACCATGAAATTCCCCTCAAAACCCGCCCCGGATGCGCTCAACTATCTTTGCGATAGCTATTCACTCAATAAGGAACGCACGCTGATGGTTGGAGACCGAGACATAGATGTACTTGCGGGTTTGAATGCGAATTTGCACGGCTGTTTATTTGATGACGGTCATTTTTACGATAACTTTAGATGTGAGCATATAATACGCGATATGAGGGACATGATATCGATAATAGGCTAAAAAGATAAACAAAATAATTACCCGGGGCTGCCGCATGTGCCGCAGCCCCTATTTTATTTGTTTTTTCTCCCGGCGCGCCCTGTAATTGTACCGTTTGCAGCGCCTTAGTTTGCGGTAGCATATGTTTCGGAGATAAATTTTTCAAACGCCGGCAATACAAGTTTGTGTCCGTCAAGGTTGAGATGGCTGACATCCGTTGGCTTCATGGAATATTTTGCTCTGAATACCTCGCTTGTCATATCCACACCGGAGAGAGACGGATCATCCGCACTAAAACACGGTATACCTTTTATGGTACAAATCTCGCGCATAGCGTCGGCATAATCGCCTACGGTATTTCCTATATCGTTGGTACCGGAAACCTTCCACGGCGTTACTCCCATTATAACGGCATTTGGGTATTTTTGGAGCAAACCATCAATCATAACGTTGAGCGCTCCCTTAAATGTCTTGGTATCGACCGAGTCGTTCATACCAATGGGAACCAGTTTGTTATAATCGTTTCGCCCCCCCTCGAAGATGACTATATCCGGGTTGTTGTTTGCCATTGTTTTGTAACGAACACACATCGGATTTTTATCGGTCACATAGTTTGATATTGTTGAACCGTTTTTACCGTAGTTTGTGCCGTTCATATCATAAATAGCGGCAATAAGAGACGGCCAAACATATGCGGCATCCAGTCCGTTGCCGGCAAAATAGCTGTCGCCGATAAAATTCACAGTAAGCCCTTTAAGGTTGGGATATTTGATATTCGCTCGAGCATCGGCAATATAGGCATCGAATGCCTCTTTTTCACGAACGGATACACTTACAGTTCCCACCTCACCTGTAAATTCGGCGAATACATCCGGAAATTTTGATGGGGTAAAAGATGTTTGTTGCCCGGAACGGAAACAAAGTCTTATATTTTCGTTATCCTTGGATGTGGTGTAAACATACGTTACACTGCCGTCGGCATTGGCAATGGAAATATCGCTTGACGAATTTCCGCAACCGCGGTAATTGGCACCGTCAAGATTGATGACCCATTCATTCCCCTCCCACTTCCATGAAGATATTACATATGCAGCTGCGGAGGCGAAATTTGTATCTCCGTTTGAATTGGTGTTATCATCGGTAAAATATATCTTCGTTCCCGCTTTGGAAATGGTTAAAACATCAGAATAAGAGTATGATCCGCCATTCTCTTTTATTTTATTTACGTAATTTTGAGCGTTTTGATCGGATCCAACATAACCGCAATTCCATTTGACATCAACCACCACAGGACCCGCAAGAACCGCAGCCGTAGTTTCTGAAACTGAGTCTGAAGTTTCATCCTTTTTGTCTTTATCGGTCAGGGTGTCATCCGACAAATCGCCGGACAACGCAGAGGTAGTAGATGCCGCATCGGCAGTGGTGATATCGCCACCGCCATAGTTATCACATGCGGTCATCAACGCGAACAGCATTATCACGATTAACAAATAAAACAAAACCGATTTTTTCATTTGTCTTTTCTCCTCAAACTTTCGCCTTACATGAAGATGTTCATGCGGTTTGATATTGATGATCTGCTATTATGCTTTCGGTACTCGCGTTGCCGTTTAACTCATTTTTTCACGATAGACGTCCGCAATGGCACGCGCAGAACCGTCAATGCCCAAAAACGAGCTGTCAAGCATCATATTATAGTTATCGGGACTTCCCCACTTTCTTCCGGTGTAATAGTTATAGTAGTTTATTCTGCGCTTATCGGTACGGGAAATGAGATCTCGCGCTTCCTTTTCGGTTTTAGCCGCACCGCGCTCGATAACTCTTTGTATGCGCGCATCAAGAGGCGAGTAGATAAACACGGAAAAACGAGTTGGATTGTTGCGAAGCACATAATCCGAACATCTACCTATAACTATGCACGGTTCGGATGATGCCAAGTCGCGAATAATTTGAGATTGCGTGATAAAAAGTTTATCGTTAATGGGAACATCCGTTCCGATCGATGCGGCTCCGTAGTAAGACGAGCCGAGCGCCAAAGTGTAAAGTAAGCTGTTAGTTGCCTTTTCGTCGGCGTGATCAAGTATCTCGCTTGACATTCCGCTTTTTTGCGCTGCCATCGTTATAAGCTCACGGTCATACGCCTTGATACCGAGCAACTCAGCAAGATGAACTCCGACCTCACGCCCTCCGCTTCCGTATTGACGAGCAATGGTGATAACATAGTTGTTGTTTTCTGACATAATTCGGTACCTCCTTGTATTTCGGCGAATGTTCAACATGCCGCCGCAAAAATATTTTTACAAATACATTATACCACACATGCTCTTTTTTTGCAATAGCGATATCGCATACCGAGCAAAGTTATTTTTATTATCATTCTTGACCGCGGCGATGTTTGGTGGTATACTTATATATAAGCATACCGATCATCAAACATGCACCCGAAGCAGAAAGGACCCCTTAGCGCATTGTAAGGGGACGGGTATATTATTAATGAAAAAAATTCTCGCCGTGGACGGCAACAGCATATTAAATCGCGCATTTTACGGAATAAGACCTCTGTCAACACGCGACGGCATACCAACAAACGCGCTCTACGGAATGACAAATATGTTAATGCGACAGATATCCGACATTTCCCCCACGCACTGCGCGGTGGCTTTTGACTTGAAAGCGCCCACATTCAGGCACAAAAAATATAACGCCTATAAAGCGGGCAGGAAACCGATGCCGGAAGAGTTGGCGCGGCAATTGCCGTATGCGCATGAGCTTTGCCGTGCATTAGGTTTTACGGTAATCGAAGCGGAGGGTTATGAAGCTGACGATATTTTAGGAACGATAGCCGATAAGTGCGACAATGACGATGACCCGAACACGCGGTGTTATATATTCACAGGAGACCGTGATTCACTTCAACTGATAAGCGAAAAAACAACCGTTGTTTTAGCAACAAACAAAGAAAATATTTATTTCAACCGAGAAAGATTCAAGGCAGAGTACGGTATCGATCCGGAGGCTTTTATCGATATGAAAGCGATAATGGGAGATACATCGGACAATATCCCCGGCATTCCCGGCATCGGAGAAAAAGGCGCGCAAAAACTAATCTCGGAGTTTGGTTCGCTTGACGGAATATATGCGGGGTATGAATCATCAAAAAGCATAAAACCGGCAATGGCGGCAAAACTTGAAGTCGGACGTGAGTCGGCATATCTTTCCCGCGAACTTGCCACGATATACCGCGCCACACCATCGGTTCCGAATATCTCCGAGTTATCGGACGGTCATCCCAATCCTACGGAAACACGAAAATTACTTACAAGACTTGAATTCGGGCGTTTACTTGAAAAACTTGATCTCCCCCAGGAGGATACCGAAATTTCTTTATCGCCTGCGCGTGCGGAAACTCGAATCGGCGACAGATCGGATCTTTTAAAACTTCTCAAACGAACGGACGGTACAGCTATCGCGGTAGCTGTCTGCGAGGATGAGATATCCGCTTTTGATGGAAAGTTACTCGCCTCATCCGTACCGGACGATGACTGCATAGAGGCACTTTGTTATGCGAACAATATATCCTGTTATGATTGCAAAAGCATACGCGAGCTGATACGCAAGCTCGGAGACAACAGATTTGAATTTCACACCGACAGCGAAATATACGACGTCATGCTTGCCGCATATGTTATCGACCCACAAGGGCATTTTGACTTGACCGCGCTTTGCGACAAATATCTCGGTATATCCGGCAGCATGAGTAATGCAGAAATGGTATATCGTTTACGCGCAACGCTTGATTTAAAACTCGATAACGAAGCATCGATAAAGTTATTTAAAACAATGGAAATGCCTCTGGCGGGCGTGTTGGCTGATATGGAGGATACCGGATTTTTGATAGATCGTTGCGGTCTTGAAGAATACGGCAATATTCTTTCCGTACGCACCGAAGAACTTGCCGCCGAAGTAATGCACGAGGCCGGAACGAATTTTAACATCAATTCCCCCAAACAGCTCGGAGAAGTGCTTTTTGAACGTTTGGAACTTCCTCATGCAAAAAAGACCAAAAACGGATATTCCACAAATGCGGATATACTTGAAAAACTCGCACCAGATTACAAAATAGTACGCGATGTACTCGAATACAGAAAGCTCTCAAAGTTATACAGCACATATGTTACGGGGCTTTTAAAAGTAGCAGACGAACATGGTAGGATCCACACCTCTTTCAAGCAAACCGGCACAGCTACAGGCAGACTCTCCTCCGCCGAACCCAACCTGCAAAATATTCCCATACGAACAGACGAAGGACGCGAGTTGAGAAAATACTTTCTCGCAGCGCCCGGGCGAGTCCTTATTGACGCAGACTACTCGCAGATAGAGTTGAGACTTTTGGCACACATTTCCGGAGACAATGCGTTGACGGAAGCATTCCGCAGCGGCGCGGATATCCACACGTCCACTGCCGCGGCTGTCTTTGGCACACCGCCAGAGGATGTAACACAAGAACAACGCAAACGCGCCAAAGCCGTAAACTTCGGCATTATATACGGCATCGGCGATTTTTCACTTGCCGGAGATTTAGGCATTCCGGTAAAGCAAGCCCGCGAATATATTGCGAGCTATCTTGCGTCATATCCGGAGGTAGATGCCTATCTCAAAGACATTGTCGCAGAGGCGCGTCAAAACGGCTATGTATGCACTCTTTTCGGCAGGCGCAGGTACATCCCGGAACTCGGCGGGCATAACGCCGTTGCGCGTAAATTCGGTGAGCGCGTGGCAATGAACAGCCCTATTCAAGGCAGTGCCGCCGATATCGTTAAGCTTGCAATGCTGAATGTCAGCAGACGAATAAAGGAAGAGAGTCTTGATGCAAAACTGATTCTCCAGGTGCATGATGAACTGATAGTTGAGGCAGCTGATCATGACGCGGAGCGCGCAGCCGTGATACTGCGCGAAGAAATGGAAGGAGCCGTTTCGCTTTCGGTACCACTGACGGTTGACCTCAGTATCGGTCGCCGTTGGTTTGAAATGTAATATCCGCAAATATGAACGGGCTGTCCCGCGATACCTGTATATCGCGGGACAGCCCGTTGGGTTTGTGACAATTATGTGCAGAGCGTACCGGTCAAAATGCCCAGTTACCGTTTTCAAATACTTTTATACTGCGACCGTCGTGCGTGTGGGCGATTATTTCAAGATCAGAAGAACCTATCATAAAATCAACATGGATCATCGAGTCGTTAATCCCCATCTCATGACACTCTTCAATACTGTAATCGGCGTAATTATTTACGCATTCGGGAAAACCGCGACCGAGCGCCAGATGACAGCAAGCATTTTCATCGAAAAGCGTATTATAGAATATAAGACCGGAATTTTGTATAGGCGAATTGTAAGGAACCAAAGCGCACTCGCCAAGATATGCCGCACCGTCATCCATGGATATCATTTGGCGCAAAAGTTCTTCGTTCTTTTCGGCATGCACCTCAACGGCGCGACCTCCCTCAAATCTCACCGAAAAGTTTTCAATAAGCTGTCCCTGGTAGGAAAGAGGACGAGTGGCAACTACCACTCCTTCCGCACAGCCGCGGCAGGGAGACGTAAAAACCTCCTCCGTTGGCATATTTGGATTATAACGAACACCGCCGAGAGTATTTTCGGCACCGCCGAGGAAGTTTACATTTTTGATCAGCCCAACCTTGAAATTTGTGCCGTTTTGAGAGTGATATTCAAGCTCTGCTACGTCCAGCTCATTAAGATAACGACTTCTTGCTGCCATATCGTCATTGTGCGCCTGCCAATCCGCAACGGGATCCTCGCCGTCCGCACGAGCCGCACTGAGTATCGCCTCCCAAAGCTTCTCTACGGCGCGATTGCGTGTAAGATCGGGGAACATCTTTTTTGCCCAACGTTCGCCCGGTACAGCCGCAATGACCCACTGGTACTTATTATCCATCTTATCGCGGTACGGTTTTATAATTGGATAGGTCGCCTGGCTCGTCTTTGCCATTTTTTGACGATTGATGCCGGCAAGCCCGTCCGGATCGTCTGATTCGAGATATATCATTGCCGGCAAAGCCTCAACACGGTGCTCCCAACGTTCAATCTCCCATTTTTCTATGGTTGTAAGGTTTTTGAGCGTGCGGTATCGATAATTGGTTTTAACAAGCGGTTGATAGCTCCACTCAACCATGACTTTTTTTGCGCCGCATTTGTAGCATTCTTCAACCACCATATGGGCGAATTCCGCAGTCTCAACAGAAGAATAAACCATTACCTCCTGTCCTTTTTGCACATTTGCACCTGTCTTTGCAATGAGTTGTGCGTACTTTTTCATTACTGTCTTTTTCATTTATTCAGCCTTTCCGAAATTCGATATGTTAAGATCTGTTTTTGCTTTATGATGTTACGATAGCCTTTTTTAATCTATCAGTTTTTAAGGCTGTGAATAGGCGCCGGAATCCTTCCTCCGCGAGCGATAAAACGCGCGGGAGACCGCCGATTTATAGGCATAACCGGGGCAGTACCGAGAAGTCCGCCGAACGAAACCTCCTCGCCGACCGTTTTACCTATAGCCGGGATAACGCGCACAGCGGTGGTCTTGGTATTGGCAACACCTATTGATATCTCATCGGCAATAAGTCCGCAGATAACGTCTGCCTCTGTGTCTCCGGGTATAGCTATCATATCAAGACCTACCGAACAAACAGCCGTCATTGCTTCAAGTTTTTCAAGCGTCAGGGCACCGGATCTTGCCGCGGCTATCATGCCGGCGTCCTCGGATACGGGGATAAACGCACCGGAAAGTCCGCCTACATGAGAGGACGCCATAACACCGCCTTTTTTTACGGCATCGTTAAGAAGCGCAAGTGCCGCGGTTGTACCGGGACCGCCGCACTGCTCAAGCCCCATTTCCTCAAGTATATACGCAACCGAATCACCGACTGCGGGGGTTGGCGCGAGAGAAAGATCAACGATACCGAAAGGCACATCAAGCCTGCGAGATGCCTCGGCGGCGACCAGTTGACCCACACGCGTTATCTTGAAGGCTGTGCGCTTAACGGTTTCCGCAAGTTCGGAAAGATCGCAATCTCCCGCCCTCGCTATTGCGGATGCAACAGTACCGGGACCGGAAACACCGACATTTATGACGCATTCCGGCTCACTGACGCCGTGGAATGCACCTGCCATAAACGGGTTATCTTCCGGCACATTTGCAAATACAACAAGCTTCGCACATCCGATTGAATCGCGATCGGCAGTAAGTTCGGCAGTCTTTTTTATTATACCGCCCATGGCTTTTATCGCCTCCATATTGATGCCCGCTTTGGTCGAGGCAACGTTTACGGAGGAGCACACCTTTTGTGTCTCGCAGAGCGCATAAGGTATAGATTCGATCATCCTGCGCTCACCCGGTGTACTTCCCTTTTGCACCAACGCGCTGTAACCGCCGATAAAGTTAATGCCGAGTGCATCCGCGGCGCGATCAAGTGTTTGGGCGATCTTTACATAATCTTCGGAGGAAAAGTTGCCGCCTACAAGCGATATAGGAGTCACCGACACACGGCGATTAACGATCGGAATCCCGTATTCCTTTTCTATATCGTCGGCAACAGAGCAAAGTCTGCCCGCGCGCGTGGTGATCTTGTCGTATATCCTGTCACACACGAGGGATACGTCCTCCCCCGCGCAATCGATAAGCGATATACCCATGGTTACTGTTCTGATATCGAGATTTTCCTCGTGTATCATATTTATAGTTTCGATAATATCGGTTACATTAAGCATTTTCGGATATTCGTTGCTCCTTTTGGCATTGCTTTTATTTTGCAGCGATTTTGGTTTTTATCATATATGATGCATGGTATTGAAAATATCCTCGTGCATTGTGGAAACATCCAACCCCACATCATTGCCGAGCTTTTTCATTTTATCCACAAACTCACCGAACGGCAACGTAATGCCGTCGATATCCACAAGCATGATCATGGCAAAATATTCGCGAAGAACACTTTGAGATATATCTACGATATTTACGCCGTTTGCGGCGCATTCCTGCGCAACACGTGCTATTATGCCAACACTGTCTCGACCCGTTACTGTTATAACTGCTTTCATTTATAGATATCCTTTTTTCGAATTTAATACATATAATTATATAATCAATTGCACCGGTTGTCAAGTGATTTCAGCGTTTCGGTTTAAAATCGCACCCAAGTTCCGAACCAAACCGCAATACGAGAATATTTTTTTTACGATACAAGCCGGCAATGCGACGAAATATTTATTTTTTTATTTATAAAAATATTGAAAACGAAAGCGACATGTGATATAATAGAATGTAACTTATATGTCAATGTAAAACGTCCGCGCCGCATGTTCGGCACAAGGATACGGGCGTTATCGGAAAGGTCACAAAATGTCGGTACAACAACTATCCGTATTTATTGAAAATCGCCGCGGCACTCTTTTGGAGATTACAGAAGTACTCGCCGCCGCCAAAATAGACATTCGCGCACTCTCTCTCACAGAGACGGAAGAATACGGTATACTTCGCCTTATAGTAAGCGACACCGAAAATGCTTACAATGCAATACGAGGCGCCGGAAAAACCGCATCGATCAACGATGTTCTCTGCATTGAGATTCCCGACGATCCAGGCGGACTTATGACGGCACTGTGCGTACTTAATAACAACGATATAGATGTTGAATATATGTATACATTTGTCGGATGCGGTGCAGATCCGCGAGCAAATGTTGCCATTCGCGTTGCCGACAACGCGTTGGGTGCGCGCCTGCTTTCCGAAGCAGGATATACGTTGATATCGGATATACTCTGATATAATTGCCGAAACACATAACACCATAAAACCAAGATACACCGCGAGGCTGTCGTATACGACAGCCTCGCGGTATTGGATTTATGCGAAATCAAAGGTTAAACGCAATCTCTATTTCACGTATCTCATCGTCGCCGATAGGTACTATCTTACCTCCCATAGAAGCTATATCGCAAAGCGATTCGGCACCGAATTCCAGCACCTCCATACGATCATAGGCGTTAAGCGGAGAGGTACCCGCAACTATGACCATATCACTGTCGATTATTGCAATAGGCGTGTGCATGGATATTTCATCGACAATCTTTGAGGAGGCATCCTCGAATGTTCCGTACGGATAACGCAGCGTGTTGCGCAGACAAATATATCCCTCGGGTATCATGTGTGAATTAAACTCACTCCCCGTTACGGCAAAACCCATTGTGTACGGAGGGCGTGCAATGCATATGCTTTCAATATCAGAGTGTGCATCAAAAATACGCCTTACCATCCCTGCAAAACGAGAAGGTTTTTTGTTTTTTTCGCATCTTGCATCCTCAACATAAACAAGATCATGCGGTTCGATGACACCAACATCCTCCCCTTCCGGAGTTATCAAAAAACCTCGTCCGGCACGTGAAGCAAAAGTTCCGTTTGCGGCGGTAAAAAGTTTATTTTTATATGAACGGCGGCATTTATCCGTAATATCATTACGCACGGACAAAAAATCCGCCGCAACTATCGAATCGCTAAAAGCAAGTTCTCGCAAGGGGGATGATTTTTTTGAAACTTCCCAAGGAGTCAGCTCATGTCCGCGCTTGCCGAGCATTGAAGCAGCCACTCCGGTTCGAGCGGTAAAATCCAAAGCCTCAAACATCATATACGCGCGTTCGAGGCTATCTGCTCCGAGCACAACGCCGTGATTTTCAAGTAAAACGGTATCGCTCCCATTGGCAAACTCCGCTGATATATATCCACCCAGCTTTTCGCTGCCCGGCAGGGCGTATTTGGCTATGGCGACTTTGCCGCACAGTTTCGAAACTTCCGGTATGAGATTTATTGGCGGCAATTGACGTTCCAGACTGTATGCCACAAGCGCGGCGGGATGAGCATGAAGCACTGCGTGCAAATCAGGTCTTGAACGCAGTACCGCCAGATGAAACGGATACTCGGTTGACGGTTTGTGCTTTCCGTGCACCTCACCATCCGGCGTTACCCACATAATATCCTCCGGCGTCAAGTGCGCTTTATCGACACCGGAGGGCGATATCCACAACGTACCGTCATCATCCATTATCGAAAGATTGCCGCCGGATGTTGTGGTAAGTTTGTTATCATACAGTCGTGTCATATAAAAAGCTATTTTTTCCGCCGGTGACATGTTGAGTTTTTTCATTTTTACAGCTCCCATCAATATTATCGCCGACTTTTCACTTCAAAGTCAAAAACGCTTCGTTTGCAAATTATATATAATTCGTGCGCACAAATCAACGGCACCCGAAAACATTACGTTTCAGCGATAACTGTCAGAAAATATTATATCCTCAAACACGCCCGGAGTCAATAGTTTTATTTAAATTTGATCAATAACGCACAATTACGCCTCATTGCGCAGCAAAAGAGGCATAGCGATCATCAAGCGTATCGATGATCGCACGAACTGATGCTGCCGATCGACGCAATTTTTCCGTTTCTTCACCATCGAGCGGTATTTCAAGTATTTTTTCGATACCCCTACGACCTATTATGCATGGCAATCCTATGCAAACATCGCCGATTCCGTAATGTCCTCGAGCCAATGTCGATACCGGCAAAATGGTATGCTCGTTACGCACTATTGCCACGGCTATGCGACGCACCGCCTCCGCTATTGCATAATATGTTGCCCCCTTGGCGCTGATGATCCTGTACGCGGCATCCCTTACATCCATAAACAATTCCGAGAATCTCTGCGGGTCGCAACCGTACGAGCATTCACTGCAAAAGCGTGAGAGATCAACGCCCGAAACATTCGCACTGCTGAATACCGCCACCTCACTGTCGCCGTGCTCGCCTATTATAAAAGTATGCACATTACGACTGTCAACCCCCAAACGCTCGCCGACCAGTTGCTTTAGACGTGCCGTATCAAGTACCGTTCCGGATCCTATAACACGTCCTGCGGGAAGCCCGGACCTTACAAGCGTAAGATAGGTCAGGATATCCACGGGATTCGATACCACCAAAATTATACCGCGAGGATTTATTGCTGATATACTGTCCACGATATCGGCGAATATCACCTCGTTTTTGTGGATAAGATCTATCCTGCTTTCTCCATCACGTTGCGGAGCTCCGGCGGTAATTATTATCAGCGCCGCGTCGGCAATATCGGCATAGTCACCGCTATATATCGACATAGGTGAATGAAAAGGTAAACCGTGCGCTATATCCTCCGCTTCGCCGCATGCCTTGCATTTATTTATATCTATCATAACAAGCTCGCTGAACAGTTCGCTTTGCATGAGTGTATAGGAAATGGTGGCTCCCACATTTCCGCATCCTATAACGGCGCATTTACGCACATCGGCGCTATTTTCATTCATATTTTCGGCCTTGTTTTTTTCATTTGCAGTTCCGCTCATTTTCGTCTCACTTTCCCCACAGATCATCGGTCAATAATATATGCGGTCGGCATAATCTGCCGACCGCATATATTATTGACAGTTTTGAAGATTTTCATTCCGAGTCATTTTTAAATCGTCTTATCGGAGAGTTAAAACGCTTTGAAGCATTTTTTAGATACACATCTTGCTCGTATCAGATTACAAATTATATCGACAACACGATATTTTGCGGTTTGCAATACCGCGGTGAAGCGCACCGGTACCGAAAATCGAAATATTACTTCGTAAGTACTCTGCCCACCGCCTCGCGCCAACCGTGAAGCCTGCGCTCGCGCTCCTCTGTTGTGATGGTGGGTGCAAAACTTCTATCGACATTCCGACACTCCGCAATCTCATTGAGCGTTGCAAACGCGCCCGTTGCAAGCCCCGCGAGATTGGCGGCACCCAATGCCGTAGTCTCGATGCACTTCGGACGAATTATCGGCGTGCCGAGCAGATCAGCCTGCATCTCAAGTAAAAGATCGTTTGCCGACGCTCCGCCATCCACCTTAAGTGAAGTCATATCGGCACCCGCTTCGCGTTTCATAAGTTCCAGTACATCGGCGGTTTGATATGCCATTGATTCCAGCACTGCGCGAACGACATGCGCGCGTGTGGTACCGCGGGTGATACCAAGCAGCGCACCACGCGCATAGGGATCCCAATACGGCGCCCCAAGTCCGACAAACGCAGGTATAAACCAAACTCCGCCGCTACTCTCAACAGAGCGCGCCACACTTTCTGTTTCCGCGGCACTTGCGACAAGCCCGAGTCCGTCACGCAACCACTGTACCGCGGCGCCGCAGATAAACACCGATCCCTCAAGCGCATATGTGACAGGCCGGTTACCGATTCCCCACGCAATTGTGGTAAGTAATCCGCCATTTGATGTTATCGGATGTGTGCCTGTGTTCATAAGCATAAATCCACCCGTACCGTATTTATTTTTAGCATCGCCTTTATAAAAGCAGCATTGCCCGAACAGCGCCGCCTGCTGATCGCCCGCTACTCCCGCAACAACAATCGGTGCACCGAAAAGTGCGGGATCCGTTTCGCCGAATATACCGGAAGACGGACGCACTTCAGGCAACATACGGCGCGGAATATCAAACATGCGTAAAAGTTCGTCATCCCATTCAAGCGTATTGATATTAAAAAGCATCGTCCTGGAGGCATTTGAATAATCGGTGGCGTGTACACGCCCGCCGGTGAGATTATAAATCAACCAACTGTCCACCGTACCGAAGCATAATTCGCCACGTTCAGCCCGATTGCGTGCTCCCGGTATGTTATCGAGTATCCATTTAAGTTTGGTAGCCGAAAAATAGGCATCTATCAAAAGCCCGGTACGACGTCGGATATCCTCGCATAATTCGCCGCTTTTTATATAGTCGCAATACTCCGCCGTGCGGCGGCACTGCCATACGATCGCATTACATATAGGCCGCCCGGTATCGCGCTCCCATACTATGGTGGTTTCACGTTGATTTGTGATACCGATACCGAAAACGTCATCGGCTCCGATCCCGGCGCGTGCAAGTGCCTCGCGCGCGACCTCAAGCTGGGTGTTCCATATATCCATGGGATCATGCTCAACCCATCCTTGATGCGGAAAATATTGCGGAAATTCCTTTTGTGAAGAAGCCACTATCCGTCCGCCGCGGTCAAATACTATGGAACGTGAACTGGTGGTTCCCTGATCAAGTGCCAAAAGATATTCAGGCATACCTATACCTCCTTTTTTGTCGGTTTTGATTGTATATTTTATTGTATTTGTCTATACTACAATATCATTATACAACATTAGCTGGTATATTTCAATGATTAAAATAATAAATTCCGCAAAATCCCCACAGCTGTTCAAATACCATATATTATTTTTTATTGCGCCGCTGTTCATCATAAAAACCGCTTACCGCATTTATTGCCGCACGTATTGTTGATGCCGCCGCATTAAGTGCAGCCGCTGCACGCTTGGGACGAATCGACACGGAATGATCGCCAAAGACAGATTTGAAATCGTCCGCAACATCATCGATACCGTCGTCGATACCGAGCGCCGCAGACGCATTTGCAACAGCTGCGGATATTGCCGCCCCGGAAACGGACAGCGCACGGATGGCACGGTGAAGCCCTTCGGAAAGTCGCTCGGCACACTCGGCTTCACGTCTTGCCGAATCCGACATTTCAAAATATCTTTCGCCTGCAACGAGTTTTTCCGACACACGAGCGGCATATGATGCGTACTTAAGCTCGGATGCCAGCAACAACGCTAATGATGAGTACTCGCGAAATTTGTCGATCTCCGCAGCTGCGCCGCCCGAGAGTTCAGACATCTTCCGCGTTGCCGAGGCAAGTTGCGTACAAAGCGCCACAAAGGACTTAACGGCGTACTTGCGATCTTCATCCGAATATGAAAACACAAAATCGCGAAGCAGATCTCGTCCGCCCCAATCGTCCACCTGTGCTTCTAACGTGTTCACCAGGTTAGTTAAAAACACAACGACACGATTACCGATGTCTTCCGCATTATCTGCGGCGGATTCGGAGACAAGCTTTAGTTTTTCCATGTGTTCGCACAGTTTTATCGCTTCTCCACCATCGCATCCTTTACCGCCGACGCGATAGTCGTTGACGTACTTTTCAATGACAGACAATGCATCATTGTCATCCGGGCGCATACTTATCCCCGCTTCCGTCAATCGCACGTAAAGTTCACACCGTGTCATTTTTTCACCTCTACACCGAAAATCATAACAAGTGATAATAACCGCCCGCATTTTTTAACATCATGCCGCTTAACAAACAAAGGGCCGACGCGCCAAAAGCACGACAGCCCAACCATGGTCTTGGATTATTTTATCTCAACCGTGACTTTTTTTCCCGAGCCTGCCGATGCGGCTTTTACTACGGTACGGATGGCCTTGGCTATCTTGCCGTGTTTGCCTATAACCATACCCGTTTCATCCGATGCTACGGTGAGCAAAAGCTCAATGCTGCCGTCACTTTCATTGTCGGTGCGAGTCACGGTAACGGCATCCGGCGTATCGACAATGGCCTTTGCCACGTCTGCAACGAGTTTTTCAAGCTCCATATCTGTACCGACTATCAGTCAATAACTCCGGCTTTTTTAAGCAGGACCTTGACGGTTTCGGTGGGCTGAGCGCCGTTCTTTATCCACTCGCGAGCCTTATCGGCATCGATCTTGACTGTTGCGGGCTCGGTGAGAGGATTGTAGTATCCAACCTCTTCAATAAATCTGCCGTTGCGAGGAGAACGCTCATCTGCAACGATCACGCGGTAGAAAGGCTGCTTCTTGGCGCCCATTCTTCTGAGTCTCATTTTTACCATTGTTTTTTCCTCCGAAAATGTTAAATTTAATTTATTTTTGAAAATCCTTAAAACGGAAATTTCATTCCTTTTCTCCCGCGCCCGCGGCGCTTGCCTTGCGATGAAAATTGCTTCATCAACTTTTTTGTTTGCTCAAATTGCTTAAGCAACCTATTTACTTCTTCGATTGATGTTCCACTGCCCGAGGCAATGCGACGTTTGCGTGACGAATTGAGTATCTCGGGTTTTACACGCTCGCGCGGTGTCATTGATTTGATTATAGCCTCGGTATGAGCAATTGCCTTTTCGTCTATCTTAACATCCTTAAGAGCCGAAGCATTGACTCCCGGCATCATACCGATAAGCTGTTCCATGGAACCCATATTTTTTATCTGCGCAAACTGCTCAAGGTAATCGTCAAGAGTAAATGTCTGCTCGCGTAGTTTTCGCTCAAGTTCTTCCGCCTGTTTTTCGTCGAATGCCGCCTCCGCTTTTTCTATAAGCGAAAGCACATCTCCCATACCGAGTATTCGACTTGCCATGCGATCCGGATAAAAGGGCTCGATGGCATCAATCTTTTCGCCGACTCCGACGAATTTTATCGGTTTACCGGTTACATATCTTACGGAAAGCGCCGCACCGCCGCGCGTGTCTCCGTCAAGTTTTGTAAGAATAACACCGGATATATCCAGCATTTCATTAAATTTTTCGGCTACGTTAACGGCATCCTGACCTATCATCGAATCGATTGTCAGCAATATCTCGGTTGGCGCAGTCTCTGCTTTAATCGATTGGAGTTCACCCATAAGAGCTTCATCTATGTGAAGTCTTCCGGCGGTATCGATAAACACCATATCGCAAAAGTTCTTTTTTGCGTACGCAAGACCGTTTTTTGCTATTTGTACCGGAGATACGTCTGTTCCCTCCGAATATACCGGAACGCCTATCTGCTCGCCGAGCACCTCAAGTTGTTTTATTGCAGCGGGACGATAAACATCGCAAGCAACCAAAAGCGGACGTTTTCCTTGCTTTTTGTACATTGCCGCAAGCTTTGCGGCATGCGTGGTCTTTCCGGCCCCCTGAAGACCTACCATCATTACAACCGTTGGCGGGTTGGATGCAATAGTTAGTTTTGCCTGCGTACCGCCCATGAGAGCGGTAAGCTCCTCGTTTACTATTTTTATTATCTGCTGTGCCGGCAGAAGCGACTCAAGCACATCCGAACCGACAGCGCGTTCGGTTACCGTTTTGGTAAATTCTTTAACAACCCTGAAGTTAACATCCGCTTCCAGCAAAGCCATTTTGACTTCGCGCATACCCGCGCGGACATCGGCCTCGGTAAGTTTGCCCTTACTTTTGAACTTTTTAAAAGCCTCTGTGAGCTTTTCGCTCAAGCTTGAAAAGACCACGTGAATCCTCCCCTCGTTTGTTTTATCGTTATCGCCTGTCTTTGATGTTTTACATCCGTCATCCGACAGTATCGATTATTTTATCTATCACCGTACGAAGTCGCTCATCCTCGCCGCGACCGATCAGCGCTCGCGCTTCGTCCGCCAAGCACTCTATGTCGCGAAAGCGACGTGCAAGTCCCAACTTTTCCTCGTAAAACGCAAGCTCATCGCCCGCTTTTTTTATAAGGTCACGCACGCCTTGCCGCGTGATACCGAGCACTGCGGCTATCTCCGCCAATGACATATCATCATTATAGTAAAAATTCATCGCCTCACGGCGGTGTTCGCTTAAAAGCTCACCGTAAAAATCCAATAGATAGCCAAGCTCAAGATTTTTTTCAAACAAAAGATAAGACCATCCTTTCCGTTGCGCGCGGTGTAAAGCTTTTTGCTTTACATAGTATATCATAGGAAACTTGATTTGTCAATAGGTAAATTTGATTTTGTTGAGTTTTTCAGCTGCTTTCGCTTAACAAAACAGATCAACATATATATAATGTAGTTGAAAAATCAATGATAAAGGAACGTGTGATTTTGCAATACATAGACAGCTTTACCGTTGCATCCGATGAACAAGAAGTGGATCACTTTTTAAGCGCTCGCCTGCAAAAATTCGACATGCAGTGCTTCTCGCAAACAAGCTTATATCCGTTTTGGGTACTCCCCAAGCGTGGACTGCATCACATTACCTTTGACCAAATAACGCTGATATGCGGAGGCAACGGCTCGGGAAAGTCTACACTGCTGAATATTATATCCGAAAAACTGCACCTGCGCCGCCGCGCACCTTTTAACCTTACGCTGTATTACGAGGAATACCTTGGGCTTTGCGATTTCGAGCTGACACACGGTAAAGAGGTGCCGCATGAAAGTAAGATACTCACAAGCGATGACGTTTTCGACTATCTGCTTGACATAAGAGCGCTGAACTCGGGAGTAGACAAAAAGCGATCCGATATTTTTACGGAATACGACCGGAAGAGAGCGCACAGCGGCGAATATCGTCTCGGCGGGCTTGAAGATTATGATGAACTCAAGCTGCGAAACGATGCGAGAAAAATGACAAAATCACAATTTACGGGGCATAAACTGCCTAAAAATCTCGCAACGCACTCAAACGGAGAAAGCGGTTATACCTATTTCACGCAGGAAATAACTACCGGTGCGCTGTATCTTTTAGACGAGCCGGAGAACAGCCTTTCCGCCAATCTGCAAAAAATGCTTGCGGATTTTATCGTCGATTCGGTTCGTTTTTACGATTGCCAGTTTATAATCTCCACTCACTCACCGTTTTTAATGGCAATGCGAGACGCACTAGTGTACGACCTTGACACATCCCCTGTCAGATCGGTGTTTTGGAGCGACGCGACCGGTGTGCGGCTTTGGTGGGATTTTTTTGCCGAGCACGCGAAGGAAATGCGTAACCGACACCGCGAGTGTGATGACGTTTGATAAGATTTGTATCGTAAAAACTCACGTTCGACCTATTTCAAATCGTTTTTGTCAAAAACACTTGACAGAACGCACATAATTTAATATAATTATATTATCACAGAATTGTCATGACATGAATTCGGCGATATCCTGTCCCCTAATCTCGTGCTATCGGCGAGAATGTCCTGGCGTATATTTATTACATTTTCATGTCGCATGCAGCGACAAGACGGAGGAATAATTATGGCACAAAAAGAAAAAAAGAAATCCGGTTTTTGGTCGGATTTTCGTAAATTCATAATGCGCGGCAATGTCCTTGACCTCGCGGTGGCCGTGGTCGTGGGCGGCGCGTTCAACAAGATCGTATCTGGTCTTGTTTCTTACATAATCAACCCTTTTATCGGCATATTTATGAAAGAGGGCAGTCTTGACACAATAAAAACCGTTATAAACCCCGCGGTGCTTGCCGACGACGGCGTCACCGTAGTTACCGAAGAAGTCGCTATACTTTGGGGCACATGGCTTCAAACCATACTTGACTTTCTTATCATAGCGCTCGTCATATTCACGGTTGTTCGCATACTGACCAAAGCCGAGAACACACTCCA
>CAZISZ010000004.1:0-27929 GCA_964542035.1 uncultured Ruminococcus sp.
ATACTCCTCGGCGTGATCGCGCACAAATTTAACGGCAAGTCCCGCCTCGATCAAGGGCGCATATTCAACGGCGCCGGCGTTTTGCTCGGTCTTTTCCTTTCCCACAGTATAGCGAAGCAAAAAGACGTTCATATTTGCCGCCAAAAATTGCATTACCACAGGCTCCGCCTCACGGTTGGACAAAAAGTGATATCCTCCGCCGGGACACACTATCATCGCGCGGCGAGGTGAAAGCGCCAGATCTTTTTTATTCTCAACCACATAAGTTGTAATGGTAGCTCCGGGGTATTTGGGGGAAAGTTCAAATGTTTCGTGTATCATTGCATTCTCCGTTCCGCCGTCTCGCAACGGCTGAATTGTTTTATTTTAAAATTTTAGCTTATTGCGGCATTGCGGCGCATACCGAAAAGCCGCAAAAATATATTATTATACATTAATTATAATAATTATAATGCCATTTCGGCAAGGAGGAAAACATGGATTACGATTATAAAAATATATCTCCCTACGAACTTGAAATGTCCCCCGTATGCCGCGCCATCGGTCGCGAGTGGATGCTCATCGGTGCCGAAGCGCGCGGTGTGACCAATGCCATGACGGCAAGTTGGGGATTTATGGGGGAAATTTGGGGGAAGCCCGCCGCAGTTTGTTTTATACGCCCGCAACGTTTTACATTTAGCCTGGCGGATTCCGCCGAGTATTTTTCGCTCTCGTTTTTCGGCAACGAACGGCGGCGAGAGCTGGCATATTTCGGCTCTCACAGCGGCAGAGACGAGGACAAAGCCGCGGCATGCGATATGCGGTTTCGCCACATTGAAACAGCGGGAACAGAGATTCCTTTTCCGGACGGCGCGCAAGTTGTGCTGATATGCCGCAAAATGTACGCCGATGATATTCGCGCCGAATGTTTTACGGATAAGACGCTTATAGATTCATGCTATCCCGACCGAGACTATCATCGCATGTTTATCGGTGAAATCGCGGCAGCGCTCGTGCGTGTATAAAAAATAACCTTCGGCGTTTAAAGCGTATCGGTAAACCGCTTTATGGCGTCAAGCGTATCGTCGCTGATGACATGCTCCATTTTGCATGCATCGGCGGCGGCTGTATCCGGATCGACTCCGATCTTTACCAAAAAAGCGGATATTACCTTATGTCGCTCGTATATACGCGCAGCGGCAACCTCACCCTCGGAAGTGAGCGTCAAATGTCCGTCGGCACTCATGTCAAGATAACCGTCGCGGCGCAGGATCCCTACCGCACGGCTGACACTGGGTTTGGAATACCCCATATATTCGGCAACGTCAAGCGAACGGACGCTGCCTTTTTTTTGCGAAAGTATCAGTATCGTTTCAAGATACATCTCGCCCGATTCTTGTATCTTTATCTTTTCTTTTTCATTTGCGTTCATTCCGCCGTACGCTCCTCTCCCGACAATTACGATATTTTTATTTTCGTCCGCAAGTTACATTATAGCATATAAAAAGCAAAAAATCAACTGTTTTGTGGTTGGGGGCTTGACATGCGGCGGGCTTGTATGGTAAAATTATAATGTCATATAATGTACACTCATGTCGGCGACCGCGTGATCTCCCATGAGAGACCGAAAAATATTACCGAATATTCGCAAAATTTCGGGAAAGGCGTACCCACATGAAGTTCAAAAATAAACATTTCAAGTTTGCGGAATGCGGAAAGCTCCTGCGTTGTTTAATATCTCTGATTCTCACTCTCGCGGTTTTGGCAGGCACTGCGGGCACTGCAATATCCGCCTCGGCAGTGGATATTTATACAATGCCGTCAACGGACGCTTCGGACGCCGTGTTCAAAGCCGCAATAGTGGAACTCCGCGCACGTGCGCTGGCAAGTTGCGGACGCCGATCCTTTAAAGGCTACTGCGCATGGTATGTAAACCTGCAATTATATCTGCTTGACATAAATAAAAAATATGTCACGGGGGACGGTAAGGATGAATTTAACAACTACCGTAATCTTACATACACCACCGGCGGCTACCGCGTACACGCTTACCCGGAAGATGAGTATACTCTTAAAAGCGCACTTAACGCCATCGTCAACGCAGCGGGAGGAATGCCCGTGCGCAATATACTGGCGGGATTCAGCAAAGCCGGCGGCGACGGCGAAAAATACGGTCACACCTTTTTCATTCACATGATACGCGACGGCTATGTTTATTTTTCGGACAGCATAGGCGTAACGGTCGGCGGTACATATTACCCGGAGGGTGCGGCAATAAAATGCACCATAAACGAACTTTATAAATTTTACGCTCCGACCTCTTTTATACTTGACGGCGTCATATGGTTTGAAAACGAAGGCGAAACACCAACTGTGCCGTCATACACCGAAATAACAGTAAAAGAGCCTTCGGTCTGCCGCGTAACCGCGGATGTGGGACTGCGCGTGCGATCCGGTCCCGGCACGGGATTTGATAAACTTGCTCTTATCCCCTACGGTACCGAACTGTACGTTACAGAAATCAGTGCCGACGGACTGTGGGGACGCGTGTTTTACGAAGGCAGTGACGGTTGGTCATCTCTTGAATACATGGAAGTCACCGAGTCCAACGCTTTACCCGCGGTGATATACGATCATTACAGCGGCGGCGAGCATATCTCCCGCAGCGGATACGACAGTATCACAAATGCGGCAGCAGATGCAGCGGAGCTGATATCTAAGCAAGGCGGCGAGATACGAATGTTACTGACGCGCACCCCGACCGACGCCGCCGCGCTTACCCTCTCCGGAGGCATGGTGCTTGACTGCGGCTCCCACGGCACCGGAGCATTAACGATAAACCTCTCCGGCGGTGAACTGTGGAGTGCGTCGAACATATCGGATTATGAGGCGGATCCGTTTATCCTTGCCGAAACACGCAACGAACGACGAATATATACCTCGGCGCTCAATATTGAAATGCGTTCTGCCAGTCTTTCGATAGACGACAATGTAGCCATCCGCTTCGGCGTATATATGTCGGACACAACAGGGCTTAAAAGCGGAGATATAGAACTATCGCTTATTTGGCGCACATCCGGCGGAGACAGCGGGGTGAGCAAACTTTCGCAAATAGGTGACAACGGACTGCTTTACTTTAACACCGACGGAATACAGCCCAAAAAAATGACGGATACCGTGTACGGCTATGTTTTGGCAACGGCAATCGATGACAGCGGCAAAATATTTGCCCGCGCTTCGCAGGAGGTCAGCTATTCCGTCACCCGCTACGCGGCAAACATGTACGGCGGCGGCACAGATGAATCCCGCCTAAAACTTGACCGTTTACTTTCCGCCATGATGAATTACAGCGCGGCGGCGCAATTGTATTTTAACTATTCAACCGATACGCTTGCAACATCTGTGCTGCCCGAATACGGCAAAACGCCGCCCGAATACAGCGACGACGAACTTTTCAAAACTGCGGAAAGCGCGCCGATACTCAGCTACACCGGAAACGCTCACATAATGTCGGCAAGTCTTGAACTCGGCGGATGTGTGGGCATTCGCATGCGCGCCGACGGAATAAAGGATGGCTACACCTACCGCCTGCTTGTTTGGAGTCACGCGGAATATACCGCAATAGCCGCCACTGCCGAGAATCTTGACACGGCGATGACATTGGCAACCTGTAAAAAGTTACTCACACCGACAGAGGACGGCGTGTTTGTACTTGACGATATCCCGGCAAAAAAGCTTGCCGATACATATTACTTCCGCTTGGTGGAAATAGCTCCCGACGGAAGCGAAAGCTATGACAGAATGATATCATACAGCGTGACAACCTATTGCGCCAACAAAGCCAAAGGCGAGGGAACATTGGCAAAACTTTGTCGCGCCATTGCCGTATACTCGGCTGCTGCAAGAGAATATTTTGACTACATCCCCAATACGTAAAGCAATAAAATAAAAAACACGGCAATCGATTCACAATTGTGTGCGTCGACTGCCGTGTTTGCATTTTCTTCACACATTATTATTGACATAACCAAAAAAAGCTGATAAAATATTCGTAGTAAATTTTACCGCTCGGAATGGCGAAGGTATTCGCATTTTCCGCATGATAAGAAAGGTCAATTCCGAATAATGAGAAAAAAGAATTATCCTCTTTATGAGACTACAAAATTTCGCGATCTTCGCATAATGAGCGAACAGGCGGCCGAGCTGCACGGTGAGAACACCGCGTTCAGTTACAAAAAGAGTCCCAACGACAGTGAAACCATACGCGTTTCGTTTAATCACACACGCGATTGCTCTCGCGACCTCGGCACCGAGTGCATCGCCCTCGGTTTGCGCGACAAAAAATGCGCCATTGTCGGCGGGGCAAGTATCGGTTGGGTATATTCCTATCTGGCGCTTATGTCCATCGGTGCCGTGACCGTACCGATCGACAAAGAACTTCCCGCATCCGAGATACTCACCACGGTTGAGCGCGCCCACTGCACCGCCGTTTTTTACGGCGCCGAGATAGGCGGCAAGCTTGATTATATCAAGGCAAACTCCGGGGCTACCGTATACGTTTGCATAAACGGCGACGGCCCCGACGATTCGGTGGATACGCTGATCGCGCGCGGCGGCGAAAAATATGCAGCGGGTGATAACTCATACTACGATTACGAGATAGACCCCGACCGCCTTGCTACGATAGTTTTCACCTCCGGCACCACGGGCAAGGGCAAGGGCGTTATGCTCTCGCAAACCAACATCGCGTCGGATATGACCCAAGGCATGTACAACTTTGCCATTACCAATAAAACAATGTTTCTCCTCCCTCCGCACCACACATTCGGCTCGGTAGTAAACATCGTCGGTCACTACGCGCAGGGGTGCGAAGTGTACATCTCTTCCGGCATACGCTATATGCTACGCGAATTTCAAGAGCAAAAGCCACGCCACCTTATACTTGTACCGCTTTTTGTAGAAACCATTTATCGCCGCATTTGGGCAACCGCGGAAAAGTCCGGTCAGGCTGAGAAGCTTAAAAAAGGAATCAAGATCAGCAACGCTCTGCGCAAGATAGGCATTGACAAGCGACGCACACTTTTCGCCGATGTACTTAAGACATTCGGCGGCGAACTGGAGCTGATAATCTCCGGCGGCGCGGCGCTCAACCAGGATATAATCGATTTCTTTGACGCCATCGGAATCACCATACTCAACGGCTACGGCATCACCGAATGTTCTCCTCTTATCTCCTGCAACCGCAACAAGTTGCAATACAAAGGCAGCGTGGGTCTGCCCATTATCGGCGAGCAGGTAAAGATAAAGGATCCCGATGAAAACGGCGAGGGCGAGATCTGCGTTAAGGGGCCCAACGTTATGCTTGGATATTTTGAAGATCCCGAAGCCACAGCTGCGGTATTTGACGACGATGGCTTCTTCCGCACCGGAGACTACGGTAAAATAGAAGTACACGACGGCGACCAGTGGATATACATCACCGGCAGACTGAAAAATCTTATCATCTTCTCCAACGGTAAAAACGTTTACCCCGAGGAAATAGAAACCGAGCTCTCCCGCATCCGCGGTGTGCTTGAAGTGGTGGTTTACGCAGGAGAAAGCCGCAAGGATCCCGGCAAGGAAGTGATAGTTGCCGAGATATACCCGGACTATGAGCAACTTGAGGCTGACGGCGTTGACGATGTTCAGGCATACTTTAACGAGCATGTGCGCGACGCAAACGCCAGAATGGCTCCTTATAAAAAGGTGGGGCTTGTTAAGCTTCGCAAAACAGAGTTTGTAAAGAACACTTCCAAAAAGATCACAAGATTCAATATCGACAAATCGATAGACTGATAAAAACGCGGTGCCGTCTTGAACCCGAGACGGCACCGTGCTTTTATTTAATTGCGATACGAGAGATCATTTAAGTCCTGTCTTATATGCATTGAGAGTCTTTACCAGCTCATCAAAGGATGCGCGACGCTCAAGCAAACCATAGATATCTTCAATCATCGCCACATCGCGCTCATCGGTAATGCCGCTGTATTTTTCAAGCGCGGCGGAAAGCCCGACCTCCTTTGCGTATGTCGATACCTCAACGGCTATGGGATCCTCCGGGCAATCAAAAAGATACCCCGCGGCAATGCCCACGGCAATGTAAGCGGGCACTCCGCCCTGCTCGCGGACCATAAGATATGCGCCGCCCAGCCTGTCACCGGCACCGAGTTTGCGCTTTGTGTCACGTCCGACTCTAAAAAGCGTATCCTCAAGAAGCGGATTATCAAGGCGAGGAATGAGTGTTTCAACAAAATTCATAACATCCTCAAGCTCCGCACCGTGACGTTTTGCCAAAGCGCGCGCCGACTCCGTAAGCGCGCGAGTGAGAATATACTTTATTTCTCCGTCCGCGGCAACCTCATATATGTAATTGTATTTTTTCAGATATCCGAGATATGCCATCAGGGCATGTCCCATATTGTGGATAAGCAATTTGCGTTCGATAAAATAACCGAAAGGCGAAAATACGACCATGCCGTCAATCTCCGGCGTAGGCGCTCCGACGGGGCGGAAACCGAGAGCGTCCGCGGGCAACTCACGATACAAGTCGGTGCAAACAGCCAACGGATCCTCCGCCAAAAACTTTTCGGGTGTGGGGGGAACGGTTATTCCGACGGATACGCTGACAAAGCCAACTTCGTCAAGGAAATAGCTCTGCGCCTCTGCCGGAATATGCGGAGCAACCAGATCGCGCAGAAATTTATCCGAGCCTATAAGGTTTTCGCAGATAAGGATATTCAACGGGCGAGCACCGCGAGCGCGGCGTTCAAGAATACCGCGCGCGATAAGTGAAGCAACATGCGGCAAAACGTTAACACCCAGCGCCGTTGCCATAATGTCGCAGGTGGCTATCTCCTCTATAACAGCCTCATCGTCACGACCGTTTACCGCGGTGCAGTTCTCCACCCACTCGGGCTGATACTTGTCACCGCATGTTACATAGATGGGGTATCTGCCTGCCGCTTTCAGCTTTTCCACCATCTCGACGTTTACGTCAACAAACACCGTGTGATAACCGGAAAGGTAAAAACGCTTGCCGATAAATCCGCGCCCGATATTACCGGCGCCGTACATAAGTGCTTTTTTCATGATCTTTTCCTTTTTAATCCTTTCAAAACGCGCAAACGGCAACATACGATAAATGCGACCGCACAGAGCAAGCCTCGCGCGAGCGCACATGCGCCTCCGTTTGCAATATATTTTTTAAATTTCGCTTCAGTGTTTCATATATCGGTCGAATGACCCTTGCCAATCAAAGGCATCGCCCCTTTGATCTTTCGGCGAGGTATATAGATTCATTACCTCAAGACCCTGCCGTTCGGCGTAATCAACTGTGTACGCCGTACCGCCCTCCGAGCCGCCGCGGTAATACGCCACGCATATCATCGAACCGTTTACGAGTCGGCGATTTCGCAGATGCATACAACCACCGAAATAACGGTCGCTCGTATAAATCGCCTTGTCGGCACGCGCCTTTATGTACTCGTAAGATTCTTTATCGTTCGCATCCCAGTAACGGGTCTGATCCGGGCAAGGCAAATAAAGTTCAAGCCTCACATCCGGATAAAGATGGCGGTATCCCAACACAGTATACGCGGCCATGGTGTCAAACCCCAATGCTCCACCTGCTCTGAAAACACGAATGTCACGTTCCTCAATCAAATATCTGACAGCCGAATCAAGCTTTTCGAGAACTTCGCGCTCCTCATCATTTGAAAACTGTCTGTGTCCGGTAAAGCAAGCGGCGCGAAAATTAAAAGCGTTTAACATCACTGACCTCCTTTGCCGAAAGCTCTGGGCTGACGGCTTATCATATATATTATAGCACATGTTGCCTTCAATTGCACGTAGTTTTGTAATAAATATATTTTTTTTTACAAACCTATTGACCCGGGTCGAAAACTGTGATATAATATACCTTGGATACAGGGAGTAGTCTGCGCCATAAGGCGTTTACCGTGTCAACAATCACCCTGAGGCACTGTCTCATGGCACGGCATATAGAGTTTCGGCTTTAAGACAAGACTTATCTGCCACGGCAGAGAAGTCTCTTTTTTACCTCTGCCGTCGAACACGTAAGTTCGAGGCGGGGGCTTTTTCTTTGCATCCGCATTACACCGCGACAAAATTCATCTCGCGGCATAAAAAAGAGGATACAACATGGACTTTTTGGAGATTTTCGTGCTCGCAGTCGGACTTTCGATGGACGCCTTTGCTGTGTCGATTTGTAAAGGTCTTTCGGTCAGCAAAATGCGCCCGCGTCACGCGCTTACGGCAGGCGCGTACTTTGGCGGTTTTCAGGCGCTGATGCCGCTTATAGGCTACTTTATAGGCTCGCAATTTGCCGAGTTTATAACGCACTTCAGCCACTGGATAGCGTTTGTGATACTTGTCGTTATAGGCATAAACATGATACGCGAATCCTTTTCCAAGGAAGAGGAAGATTGCAACGATTCGTTTTCGTTTCGCGCAATGCTGCCGATGGCAATAGCGACAAGTATAGACGCACTGGCTGTCGGCGTTGCGCTCTCCTTGTCAATGTCGGCTGACGAAAGTATTTTCCCGCCGATTATAATAATCGGCGCCACAACATTTATCTTCTCCGCGGTCGGGGTCAAAATAGGTAATGTGTTCGGCGACAAATTCAAATCCAAAGCGGAGTTTGCGGGCGGCATTATGCTGATACTTGTGGGCATAAAGCTTTTGCTTGACGGTCTCGGCGTATTCGCCTGACGCACATATCAAACATTTAAGTAAGGTAATAATATTACATATAATAACAAGGAGTACAAAAGAAAAATGAAAGAGTATTTGCAGAGTGCCGACGAGGTGCTGACGGCAAAATCCTCATCCCACGCAGGTCTCGATTCGGCAGAAGCTGAAAAAAGACTTGAAAAGTACGGCAAAAACAAACTTGCCGAAGCCAAAAAAGAATCCCTCCTCCACAAGTTGCTCGGACAATTTACCGACCCGATGATATTGATACTCATTGCCGCTGCGGTGATATCCGGGGTAACGGCGGTACTGCAAAACGAATCGTTCGCCGACGTTATCATCATTATGGCAGTCGTTTTGATCAACGCTATATTGGGTGTGGTTCAGGAAAACAAAGCCGAAAAGGCAATCGAAGCGCTGCAACAGATAGCCGCAGCCACCTCCAAGGTGATACGCGACGGCCGTCAGATAACCGTGCGCAGCGACGAACTCGTTCCCGGCGATATCGTTGTGCTTGAAGCAGGCGATTCGGTTCCCGCCGATTGCCGCCTTATCGAATGCGCCAGTCTTAAATGCGAGGAAGCGGCGCTGACAGGCGAATCCGTCCCCGTGTTAAAAACAGCCGACGCCATAACTCCCGCCGATAACGGCGAGGTGCCGCTCGGCGACCGCAAAAACATGGTATATATGGGTTCCACCGCCGTTTACGGGCGCGGCAAAGCCGTAGTTGTTGCCACCGGTATGGAAACGGAAATGGGCAAGATAGCCAGTGCGCTGACCATGGCAAAGGATGAGGAGACTCCTCTCCAGCTCAAGCTCAACCAGCTCAGCAAAGTACTCAGCTTTTTGGTACTCGGCATCTGCGTTGTAATATTCGGAATCGATCTTATCCGCATGTACCCCGATTTTTCGGGCGAGGCGATACTCAACACCTTTATGGTCGCCGTAAGCCTTGCCGTTGCCGCAATTCCCGAGGGACTTGCCGCCGTTGTTACGATAGTGCTCTCGATCGGCGTTACAAACATGTCCCGCCGCAATGCGGTAATTCGCAAACTCACGGCTGTTGAAACGCTTGGCTGCACCCAGATAATTTGTTCCGACAAAACCGGCACGCTGACCCAAAATAAGATGACAGTCGTCGATCATTACGGCGACAACGAAGAGCTGCTTGCCACTTCTTTTGCGCTCTGCACCGATGCCGTGCTGCCCCGCGGCAAACAGATATCGGAAGGCGATCCCACCCAAACCGCGGTCGTGGATTACGCCGCAAAACTCGGTCTGCCCAAATACGAGCTTGAAGAAAAGTATCCCCGCGTAGGAGAGATCCCCTTTGACTCGGGCAGAAAAATGATGACCACCGTACACCGAAATGACGGCGAATACATTCAGCACACAACCGGAGCTCCGGATGTTGTTATAGGCAGATGCACCAAAATCTTGGTTGACGGCAAGGTCATCCCCATGACAGACGATTTGCGCGTTCAGCTTGCCGAGGCAAACAAACGCTTTGCCGACCGTGCACTGCGCGTTCTTGCCGCCGCCTACCGCACCTATGACTCCGCACCCGCCGATTACACGCCCGAGATCATGGAATCCGATCTCATCTTCCTCGGTCTTGCGGGTATGATCGACCCCGTTCGTCCCGAGGTAATCGACGCCGTAAAGGAATGCCGTGCAGCGGGTATTCGCCCCATAATGATCACGGGCGACCACCGCGACACCGCCGCGGCGATAGCACGACAGCTCGGTATACTGCGCGAAGGTGATCTTGCCATTACAGGCGCAGAACTCAACTCCATCTCGGACGATGAACTTGAGGCAACCATTGACAAATACTCGGTATACGCTCGCGTTCAACCCGAACACAAGGTAAGAATCGTCAACGCATGGCGCGCACACGGTATGATAACGGCTATGACCGGCGACGGCGTTAACGACGCACCATCCATTAAATCTTCGGATATCGGCGTGGGCATGGGCATCACGGGTACCGACGTTACCAAAAACGTTGCCGACATGGTGCTTGCGGACGATAATTTTGCCACTATCGTTACGGCTGTTGAAGAGGGACGCCGCATTTACGATAACATTCGTAAAGCAATACAGTTCCTGCTCTCCTCCAACCTTGCCGAAGTACTTTCGATCTTTGCGGCGACCCTGCTCGGATTCACCATCCTCGAACCCGTGCACCTGCTTTGGATAAACCTCATCACCGACTGTCTGCCCGCCATCGCGCTCGGTATGGAAAAGAGCGAACCGGACATTATGAGCCGCCCGCCCCGCAACTCAAAAGACGGTATATTTGCCGGCGGAATGGGTATACACATCGGTCTGCAAGGTCTTGTAATTGCCGGACTTACCGTGCTCTCCTACTTTGTCGGTCATCGCATGGAGGCAGGCAACTGGGCAATAACCGACAGCCGCGACGGTATGACAATGGCGTTTTTGACACTTTCTCTTATCGAGATCTTCCATTCATTTAACATGCGCTCGCTTCACGGATCGATATTCAAACTTAAAAAACAAAACATCTGGCTGTGGGCATCTATTATAGGCGCATTTGTGCTGACCACCGCTGTTATATATCTTCCCGGCCTCAGCGACGCGTTCGGTTTTGCTCATATAAGCCTTGTGGAATACCTTGTTGCGGTAGCCATGGCGTTTGCCATAATACCGATAGTTGAGATCACCAAACTCATAACGTCACGTTTCCTTAAGCACAAACAAGATCAATAATATTAAGCCCCCGAGGTAAAGCCTCGGGGGCTGTTGATGTCAATAATATCCGGGATGTGGGTTGTTGCATCGGTAGCAATCAAACCCATGAGTGGCAAAATAGCAGATCTCGGGTTCCCAATAAAATGCTACGTAGCATGTCGGGCATTGGTAATACAACTCATGCTCACCGCCCGATTCAGCATCCCAAAACAGCTCGTTAAAATTACATTTTTCACGCGTTTGAATATAATCACATATGTCATCTCTTATGCATCTGTATACATGGTAGTAGTTATCATCATTGTCATAGCCATGGGAGTCGAGATAATCCCAATCTACCCTATAAGCCATATCGTGTCCGTATGCATACATCCATGAACTGTCGCGACCGTTGCATACACCGCAGTGTTCAAAGGTCGTGCAATCGGCGGGAATCTTTGTGTGCGCTTCATACACTACATTCATGCACTTTGAACATATCTTTTTGTGAAAGTCTGAATTATAAAAAAGCCAATCGGTGTATTCGTGCGAGCATGTCGCTCGCTTGGCGGCATTGGTCACCGTGGCAGTAGCGGGTACTTCGGCGAGAACACCGTTTACACCGCACAGTGTACAATATGAAGACGATATGCCTGTATCGGTGTCGATGTAGGCAATGCTGTCCTCGTGCGTACATTCAAGGCGCGCGACTTCAGCCGAATGATATTCGACCATCTGCGCATCGATAACACGTATCCATTCCATATCACCCGGTTCACGTAGATACTTGCGCACGAGTTCTGCTGTTGATATGCGTGAATACACTTTGTGTGAAGCATCAGATGCAGTAACGGCTGAAGCTGTTGCATTGTCGGGCATTTGAGTTCCCGAGGGCGTTGTAAGGGTACTCGGAAGCGACGTAGCCAAAACGGCGGCGCAGAGCACCGTTGCCGCGGCAGCGAATGCCGCCATGGTTGTGAGGATCTTTTTCGTCTTCATTTTCTGTCTCCTTGACATTTAGTAACGCATTTCGACCAATTACTGTCACCTGCGTCCGATTTCATTATACACAATGCACAGTGATTTGTCAATATCCTTTTGCAAATCTTAATAAAATCTTAATAAGCTTCACTGCAAAATCCGAGACAATTACACCCCCGAGATTTACGTCTCGGGGGCGATTTCTGTTTTTTCGGTGGCTTTACTCCCACAACTTCGCATAGGCGAGCCGTATGTTACCGGAATGTAAAACTAAGTTTTACATTCCGGTTAATTCAATTACCAATCATAGGCGTTTTCTCTGTTACACATATTACAGGATATTCCCCATACCGCCGCAGGGCATTCGGCATCTTCAAGGAAATACATCATTTCGCAGAATGGGCAAACTTGATATCTTTCATGCACACCGTCCTTTTCGGGATTCCAATAAATATGAGTAAAAGTGCACAACTCACGTTCGGCAACATAATCACATATATATTCTAAATCGTTGTCACAACGGGTGCACCGATATTCGTGCACATATGCCTCGGGAGAAACTTCATCCGGCGCCGCCATAAAATTTGACCAATCAAACACAAATTCCATCTGATGCCCCCAAGCACTCTCCCAACTTTCATCCCTACCGTTGCATATAATACAATCTCTGGAGGTCATGCAATCGGCTTCCACTATATGGTGGTTCGCGACAATGGTTTTTGAGCATATCGTGCACATGACCTGATGAACGGATGTATTGATATATGTCCACGGTGTGTAAGAGTGAGAACACTCAGACATGATCTCGGCGTTTGTCATCAATGATGTGACGGTACTTTCCACTCCAACCTCTATAACACCGCAATCGGGACAATAAGCAGATGTTATATCAGTATCGGTATTGCAAAAAACCAAACTGTTTTCGTGCTTACATTCACGTCGCGCCACCTCTGCCTTATGATATTCTACCCTCTGAGCATCTATCGTACGCATCCATGCAAGATCTCCGGATACATGCAGGTGCTCGTGATCAGATTCAGCATTCGAGATATTCGGCAGCACCGCCTTTTCTTCGGAGGCAGAAACAACCGGGTCAATGACATTTTCGGGCGTTTGAGTTTCCGAGGGTGTTGTAACATCATCGTGGTAGGCGCTCGGGAGTGACGCAGCCAAAACGGCGGCGCAAAGTACCGTTGCCGCGGCAGCGAATGCCGCCATGGTTGTGAGGATCCTTTTCGTCTTCATTTTCTGTCTCCTTGACATTTAGTAACGCATTTCGACTAATTACTGTCACCTGCGTCCGATTTCATTATATATAATGCACAGTATTTTGTCAATAGCCTTTTGCCAATCTTAATAAAATCTTAAGAAATATTTTTGCGAACACCAAGTCACCGTTCGGCATATAATAATAATGACCGAGCATTAAGTAGGCAAAAGGAGGTGTGGATAATGCCGAGATCCTGCGAGATGAAAAAGCTGATAGGCATGCTTGTTTTATGCTTTGGAGCGGGGATATTTATGTCTTACATCCTACCGTGGCGCTTGTTGGCTTTTATTGAAGCTGCCGCCCTGCTTTGCGCCGGCATAATGCTGATAAAATAGATATCACAGGGAGCATGCGATTGAAGATAATAGTTTGGCGACCGCCCGCCTTTTTGGCGCCGCTGCTTAAAAGAATGCTTACAAAAAAGAAACGCTCCGCCACCCCGCATAAATAAAAAAAGGGCTTACCGCCGACATTTTCGTCATCGGTAAGCCCATATCATTTCAGCCCGCCATTGCGGTGCCGTATTTTACATAAAGTTCGTTGATCTCGCGTTTAATCTCGGCAATGCGCTCCGCTATTTCCGCCTCGCGCGCGGCGGAAGCCGCCGCGATCGCATCAAGCTCTCGCATCGCCTCCTCGCGGTACGTCAAACGGTCGCCGAGCGTGTTGACCTTAATACTCGACTCATACATTTTTAGCATATCGAGCATCGATTTAAAAAGCGCAATATTTATGCCGTCGGCATTTGCGGTAAAAACAACATCCTCATGCAACGCGATTCCGCTCAAAATGACCACGTTGCCGCCGTCACGGTTCCACTCCGCACTGCGAATAACGCCGGAATCGGCTGCCGTTTTCAACTCGTCCGCTATCTCAGCTGTCTCCGGCAGAATAATCTGCTTAACACCTATACCGAGCAGATCGGCAACAACCGAGGATTCCAACTTTTCTCCGGTAAAAAGCACACCGGGGTACAGCTCCGCGCCGCAGTTTTCAACGGCGGTAACTATCGCGGCATATTGCGAGGAGGCATTTCCGGCGCCGTCCCACGCGGCTATGATCGCCCACCCCTCGGCTCCGAGAGAACGTATTTCTCCGGTTCCGAGTTTACCGGCGGCACCGATATCAGCCGGATCCGACACCGCAACACACCCGACATAACCGAATCGTCGCATCTCCGGAAAAATACTTGTGTAAATTTCAGACGACATATCCGTCATTACAAGACAAAATGATGCAACGCCGTTTGCATCGGCGGAATAGCTTTTTTCTATATTTTCAAGTTCCGCCTCAAGCTCCACACGCTCGTATTTAAGCGGCTCTATCTCCGCTTGAAGCGCCCGCGCAAGCTCATCGCGCGCATCTATATTATCGCGGCTCGCGCGATTGTCTTTTATACTGTAAACAGCCCCGGCACCCGCCGCCAAAACAAGCAACACGGCAAGTACGGTTATCAGTATTTTTACTACCAGCTTTTTCATTTGGGGTCTCCATGGTCGCAACTTGCAACCGTCAATCGGCGGCAAGCTCGTCCAGCTTTTCTTTGATCTTTTTCATATCAGCCAGCATCTCGTCCTTTTTACGCGGATCACGAAGCAATGCGGCGGGATGATATACTGCTGTCATTAAAAAATCACCGCGCTCATACCAACGCCCGTGGTCTCGCGTGATCTTAAAATCATGGGAAATAAGTCGCATTGCCGCTATTCTGCCAAGGCACACAATAATACGCGGACGGATGATACGCACCTGCTCGCGCAGATATTCGATACAGGCATCTTCCTCCACAGGCAGCGGATCGCGGTTATGCGGCGGGCGGCACTTTAGGATATTGGCTATATAAACATCCTCTCGCGCAATATCCACGGCATAAAGATAGCGATCAAGCAATTGCCCCGCGCGACCGACGAACGGTATGCCGCTGAGATCTTCCTGCTCGCCCGGTGCCTCGCCGACAAACATCAGCGACGCCTCGGCATTGCCGACGCCGAAAACGCAATTTGTGCGTCCTTCGGCAAGCGTGCAACCGCGACATTCGCCGCAACGGGCAAAAAGTTCGGCAAGTCGTGCTTCCTTTTCACTAGCCATCACTCATTATCCTTGTGTTTCGGCGTGTGACCGTAACTGTAGCTGTAGCCGTATTTTGCATAACCGTATTTATCGTATTTTCCGTAACGGCGGTAGCCGCTGTAATATCCGCTGCCGTTTTGGCGAACATCCGACATAACAACCCCCAAAACATGCGTCCCCGCAAGTTCTATACTGTCAAAACTGCGGCGCAGATCGATCTGACGGCACACGTCGGGACGAACAACCATCAAAAGCCCGGCGGTGCTGCCGGCAAAAGTCAAGGCGTCAGAAACGAGGGTGAGCGGCGGCGTATCTACTATAACGACATCGTAAACGCGACAAACTATATCAAGCAGCTTGACCATTGCGGGAGAACTTAAAAGTTCGGATGGGTTGGGCGGTGTGGGACCGGCGCACAAAACATCAAGTCCCGGACGAACCGAATGGTGTATGGCATCCGTAAGCTCTTCGAGATCCAAAAGACAGCTGGAAAGACCGCGATCGTTTTCCACCTTAAAATGGCGATGTTGTACCGCCTTACGCATATCCGCGTCGATAAGCAGTACCTTGGAGTTTGTTTGCGCAAACACCACGCCGAGATTGGCGGCGGTTGTGGACTTCCCCTCGCCCGGCAACGGGCTGGAGATCACAATAGCATTTTTATGCGGGGTTTCGGCAGGCAATGCCGCGGTGGTAAACAAAATATTGGTACGAAGCGTTTTGTACGCCTCGGTAACGACAAACGGAGTGTCGGCATCTATTATCATCGCCGAATTGCGGCGGGATTTCTTCTTTTTATTTTTCAGTATGCTCATATCTCGCGTAGTACCTTTCGTTTGATTTGCCCGCAAAGTCGGGAATCTCGCCAATGATCGGGACATTATAGACCGCTATTATATCATCCTTTGTATGTATGCGGGTATCAAAGGTGCTGATAAGTATTATCACAACGCATACCGCTACCGCCGCAACAAAACCGACGATGGCGGGTTTGGTAAGCCCGGGGACATTGCCTTGACCCGAAAAATAAGCCGAATCGACCTTTTTGGCGTAACCGCTGTTGATTATCTCCTCAACGACCGTTGGAACCACATCTACTATCGCATCGGCAATGGTCATGGCATCCGTCGCATCGCCGCAGGTAACGCGCACCGCCATTACCTCGGTGCTGTTAACCGAGCTGAGGTTTATCATTCCCTTAATCGCGGATGCTGTGTAGCTCACACCCGACACGGCACTTGTAAATATCGAATCTTCAACGCCGTCAAGCGTGTCAAGCTCTGCCATGACCTTATTCATGGCATTGTTGGACTTAACTATGACGTTGCAGGTGTTTATAAGCGCCTGCGCGCTTACCTGGTTACCGGATGAATAGTATGATGACGACGTTGATGTATTGTCGCGCGAAAGGTTTGAAACATACATCGTTGCGGTTGCCGAGTATACCGGCGTTTTGGGACGCTCCACGGCAAAGTAAGTCAAGATAAAGCACAAAAGAAAAGCGAGGATGATAATCCAAGCGTGTCTTAACAGCAGCAGTGCCGTTGCTTTGATATCAATGGTATCGTTCATTTTTTCGGATTGCTCCCTTTCATTTTTTGATTGCGTCGTCAACCGATACAAGATTGCCGCGCAAGCGCTGTCGGACCGTTTTTAAGACCCTGCGAAAAGAATAAAATGCCCAAATCGGTGAGAGGCGACCTATCGTTCTGCCGCGGCGTATAACGCGATCGACCCGCGCAAAAAGCCTGTCTTGAGGGACGGGACCCTCCGTAAAGCTTTGCGCATCGCCGATAAACCATACTCCTCCGCTGTCGGCACGGTAAACGCGATGCAGCACAAAACTACCATCTTTGCGGCAGAAAAGCAAAATATCGCCGCGTTTCACGCGCCGCTCGCCCAAAGCCGCAAGCATTACGACATCCCGCCCCGGATGCAAAAAAGGCTCCATACTGCTGCCGCTGACAACAAGAGGGAATGCAACGCCGCCCGAAATAATTTCAAGTGCCTCGGGAATGAGCTGCGCGGCATCAACTATGCGAATGCCCACATCGCGCTCACATATCTCGGGCGCACTCGCCCCGGCACAGAAGCACGGATATTCTTTATCCTCCGACATACCGCCCTCCGTCACGACTCAGACAATAATTCGATCATATTATATCACATACATTTTTCGCTGTCAAGAATTTTAAAAAGAAAAGCGACAAAGATCGATTAAAGTTTGAGGTGCGCCGCAAAATTCGATAAACATATTTTTTCTCCGTCGATCCGTCTCCGTTATATTCCGCGCGGCACGATGCGAAAACTTACGCAATGACCGATCGTTTTCGGCTGTCCGCGCGGGTTGTAAAACGAAAAAAACTGTTGACCTTTTTAAGAGAATGTTGTATAATTAATTTGGAATATTGTAAGCAATATCGGCGTGCGGCGTCGATCTCTCCAAAGCTTTTGCAAGCTTTAATCAAATCGATTGCCGTGTGCGACGGGACGGAGGTAATGATATGTCCGCAGATATCAATAAAAACGGTATATATGCTGATTTTATTCGCCGCGCCGACGCGTTTGCCGCGTCGCAAATGGACGGCTACGAACCCGGGCATTTTCGCCGCAGTAAGGTAATTCACGATTGCGTTTGGGGTACGGTCATGCTTTGTCCGTGGGAGCTTCAACTTATCGATTCGCCGCTGTTTCAGCGCATGCGCAGGATAAATCAGCTCGGACTTGCGATGACCACCTACCCATCGGCGCATCACTCTCGCTTTGAGCACACTCTGGGCGTGCTTTCCGTCACCACAAAAATGATATCAAGGATCAATCGCGACGAGAGTTCCGACGCCATGTCCCCCGCCTTCGATGATCCGGGTCTGCGCATTCCGCCGCGGGACGTGCGCCTGTTGCGCCTTGCCGCATTGTTGCACGATATAGGGCACTGCTTTTTTTCGCACCTTTCGGAAGCGTATTACGGCTCAACCGCGGAAATGAAGCAGCTGCGCCGCGAAAACGCTGTGTTTGCCGGCGCGCAACCGCATGAGATATTCGGTTTTATAATCATAAACACCCCCACGTTCCAACACTTTTTCGCAGAGCGCACCGACTTTCCGCTTGACGGCGAAGACGCGGGCGAATTGCTTGAAACCGTAGGGCGAATGATTGTGGGTGCCCCGGTGCCGACGCGCCGCGACAAAAACGGTTGCGAAATGCGCCCCGCATATCTCACCGACATGATAAACGGACGTTTTGACGCCGACTCGCTCGACTATCTGCGCCGCGATACCTATGCCACGGGACTTGCGCTGACCTACCACATTGACCGCGTGCTTTATAAGCTCTGCCTTGCCGACAACACAGTCACACTCGATGACGGTAGCACGATTACGGAACGTCACCTGACTGTGCCGGTCTCCGGCATATCTACGGTGGAGGAGATGGTGTTTTCAAAACTGATGCTGACGCGCTATATATATCAACATCAAAAGGTGATAGCGGTTGAGTCTCTTGTCGGCGATGTTGTGGAGGGTATGCGCTCAAACGGCCGCCTTCAACATCCTTGCGATTTTTTGTATTTTTGCGATGCCGATATACTTTCCCTCGGCAGAGTTTCCGCCGACACCGCATTTTCAATACCCGCTTCGGAGTTTAAGCTCAGCCCCACGACCGAGCTTACCACCGGTCGCGTGATACGGCGAATACTCGAACGCGATCTCCCCAAAAAAGCACTGCTTATAAACCGCGGAGTACTGTGCGGCGAGGGCGGTGCTCCGGCAAGCAAAGCCGACCTGGCGCTGGCGGTTGCCGAACTTCAATCCATGGAGGATCTGCGCTCCGCGATTGCCGCGGAAGCGGCGGCGATAGCAGAGCAACTCGGACTCGCGGCACCGGAGATATACGATATACACATATCGATCCCCAAGCTGAAAATGTCCAAAAATTTTGACGGAGCAACCGTTGTAACCTACGGCGGCGGGTTTGCAAGCATGTCGGATATTGTTGACCTAAACGACTGGGCAAGCGATTTTTCGGCAGACTCGTATAACGCTTATGTTTTTGCCGGATCGGCACATCTGATTCCGGTGGGACTTGCCGCATACCGTGTTCTCACAGCCCGCGGCATACCGCTTGACCGCTCAAAAATATTTGCGGGACTCAAATCCGCAGCGGAGATAGAAAACGCCGCGCGTATCTGCGGAATATAAAAAGTCGCATTTCTGTTCGCCGCCTCGCGACACTCACTCAAGGAAAGGAATTTTATTTTGGATAAAATATCATGGAAAGGCGGGGCGATGCTTTCTCCCCTGCCTGTGGCGATAGTGACCTGCGGCGGTGACCGCATCGCCGAGGACGGCGCAGCCTCGCCATCCGGCTTTAAACCGAACGCTGTGACCGTGGCATGGTGCGGCATCGCCTGCACGCAGCCGCCTACGGTCTATATTTCGCTTCGCCCTTCCCGTCATTCGCATAAAATAATCACCGAAACAGGTGAATTTACAATAAATCTTGTCACTTCCGCCATGGTGCGCCGCGCCGACAGTTGCGGAGTGTATTCCGGCAGAGATGTTGACAAAGTTCAAAAATTTTCACTGCCGCTCGCGCCGTCGGCATCCGGCACGGTGGGATGTCCCTCGCTTGACGATTCTCCCGTAACTCTTGATTGCCGCGTGATAAGCCGCACCCCACTCGGCACGCACGATATGTTTTTGGCGCATGTTTGCGGCGTGGGGGTGGATCCCGCTCTTGTCGATGACGGCGGTCGCCTTTGCCTTGAACGCGCACATCTTGCCGCATATTCGCACGGCAGTTACTTTGAACTCGGCAAAAAGATAGGCGATTTCGGTTTTTCGGTAAGGAAAAAGCGCAACGGCAACAAGGGCAAAAAAAGATCTCCCGACAAGAGGTAATGCCGATGACGAAAGATCAAAAAAGAATATCGCATAGACGTTTGTTTGCGTCATTCACCGCATGCGCGATTCTCACATGCCTTGCCGCTCTGCTTTTCGGTTGCGGTGTCGGCGGCGAGTTGCTTGTGTCTCTGCCGCTTGACGACGGCAGGACTCTTGAGGCATACGGAGGTATAACAGGCGCGAGAACACTGTTGATACTCAATGCCGACGGTGAAGAAAATTGTCGCCTGACTTGTAAAAACAACACGACCGAACCATACACTCCCGATGACGGTGAAAATTACGGCGTGCGCGTGCTTGATTTTAACGGCGACGGCAAACTTGACATTGTCGTTACCACCTCGCGATCTTCGTCCGGCAGTGTTTGCGACTTTTTTCTCGCGGAGGATGACGGTACTTTTACCCGAGATACCGCTCTTTCCGCTCTGCACGGAGTGCGTATAGGCGATGGGGGAGAGGTTTATACTGTTGTCCGTACGCGCACGGTACTCTCCGCGGTGATAAACGCGCCCGAAGATTACACCGATGAGACAAAAATCACATACTACGCGCCGAACCATGATAAGGGCGGACGTTATTTTGCCGTGCGCGAAGAGACTCTCACCTATTTTTCCGAAACCGAGATATATCTTTACGCCGTCTCCTACCCCGACGAATTCGACGAAATGCAGCCAGATACCGAACAGTGGATACTGCCCGACAAACTTGAGCGCGCAGGTCTTGCCAACTTCGGCAACTGACCTGCACATTGCAAAAGCTTCATTATTAATATAGTACATAATAATACCGACGAATACCGATCGAAAACAGAACAAAAAGCAAGAAAGGAAACCCAAAATGAACAACGATAACGGCAATACCGCAAAGCGTACGGCAATAATAATCGGCGCAGGTCCAGCGGGTCTTACCGCCGCTTACGAGCTTTTAAAAAACACCGATATTAAGCCCATAATTCTTGAGGGTTCGGAATTTATAGGCGGCATATCCCGCACCGCCGTTTACAACGGCAACCGCATGGATCTTGGCGGGCACAGGTTTTTCTCCAAAAACAAGGAGATAAACGAGCTGTGGCAGGAACTTATGCCTCTGCAAAGCCGCCCCTCATATGACGACAAGGTACTCGGCATTGAAAAAGATCTCCCCGCCGAAGGTCCTGACCCCGAACAAGACGACCGCGTTATGCTGTTGCGCAACCGTATATCGCGCATATTCTTTTTGCGTAAGTTTTTTGATTATCCCGTCTCTCTTAAATTCGATACCTTTAAAAACATGGGGCTTACCCGCACTATAAAATCAGGGTTCGGATACGTCGGCAGTTGTCTGCATAAACTCCCCGAAGATTCGCTTGAGAATTTTTACATCAACCGTTTCGGTCGCCCGCTTTACGAAATGTTTTTTGAGTATTATACCGAAAACCTTTGGGGTCGTCACCCCTCCGAGATATCCGCGGATTGGGGCGCGCAACGCGTAAAAGGGCTAAGCCTCAGTAAAGCGGTGTGGAACGTCATCTCAAAGCCGTTCCGCTCCAAAGACAAGGTGGAGACCTCTCTCATCGAACAATATTACTACCCCAAAAAAGGACCCGGTCAACTGTGGGAAACGCTCGCCGACGACATAAAAAAGCTGGGCGGCGAGATAATCATGAACACGGAAGTGCAAGACATTGAAGTGCGTGACAACAAGGTGATATCCGTCACCTCCGCTGACGGTCGTCGTTTTGAAGCGGATATATTTATGTCCACAATGCCGGTAAAAGATCTTGTTTCCGGCATGGGCGACACACCGCCCGCCGACGTTCGCCGCGTAGCGGCGGGACTTCCCTACCGCGATTATATAACCGTGGGACTTTTGGTGGACAAACTCAAACTTGAAAACAAAACAAAGATCAAAACCCTTACCGGCAACGTACCGGATTGTTGGATATACGTGCAAGAACGCGAGGTAAAACTCGGGCGACTCCAGTTATTTAACAACTGGTCTCCATATATGGTTGCCGACCCCGAGCATACCATGTGGCTGGGACTTGAATACTTCTGCAATGAGGGAGACGAGATGTGGGAGATGACGGACGATGACTTTATTAAATTTGCCATCGACGAGCTGGCTTCCATTGACGTTATCGACCGCGATGATGTACGCGACGCAACCCGCATAAAAGTTAAAAAAGCTTATCCCGCGTACTTTGACACATATTCCGAGTTTGACACGGTAAAGAACTATCTCTCGGGCATCGAAAATCTTTGGTGCCTCGGCAGAAACGGGCAACACCGCTACAACAACATGGACCACTCGATGCTCACCGCCGTTGAGGCTGTGCGTGCCGTTGCCGCGGGCAGTTCCGATAAGAGTGCGGTTTGGAACGTCAACACCGAAAAAGAGTATCACGAGACCAAAAAAGAGTCATGATACTATCACTCATTATATTGGCAACCGCCGCGATACTTATCGCGGCGGAACGCAAATGGGGTTTGCTGCGCACAATGTACGACGAAAAAAGAATGTCGCACCGCCTGTGCGCACTTGCCGCCATCCTTTTGTGCCTGCTTTGCGTTCCGTTTTTTTCATTCGGTCTTGCCGATGCGCGGGAGGATATACCATATCCGCTTGAGCACACCGTGTCTTATTACAACCCGTACGTAGAGCAGTTTGACGCGTTCATGAAAGGGCAATTGAACATAGACTACGAACCGGACTCTCGGCTGACAGCGCTTGATAATCCGTACAATTACTCCGAGCGTGCGAACTCAGGCGCTTATTACCTTTGGGATCGTGCACTTTATAACGGCAAATACTATTCATATTTCGGAATAGCACCCATAATCACTTTTTACTGTCCCTATTACTTTTTGCACGGAGCTTTGCCGGGCGATTCGACCGTTATGGCGTTTTTCCTGACACTTACCGCCCTGTTTTTGCCGATGGCGCTTTTTGCGTGGGCGGACGTTTCGGAAAGGAAAATTCCGCTGGTACCGATGATGCTTGCCACCCCCACGCTTTTTTTAAGCTCCGGCGTATTGCTTGCGGCGAGAGGGGTAAATCATTTTTACTACATCGCCGTCATAGCGGGTATGGCTTTTTTATCGGCGTTTTTGTTTTTTGCCCTGTCGGCTTACAGTGCAAAAAAGACCGCGTCCCGCATTTTGCTTTATACGGCGGCAGGTGTAAGTTTTGCGCTTTTGTTCCATTCAAGACTTAACATCGCACTGCTTTGCGCGTTTTTGGTGATTCCGGGGCTGTGGTTTATGATAATTCGCCGCTGCGGAGAGAGACGCCCCGCACGGCAGATAATAGGAGAGCTTGCCGCTCTCGGCGCACCCGTGGCGGCAGCACTCGTTTTTTCCTTTTGGTTCAATGCGGCGCGCTTTTCGGGACCTCTTGATTTCGGCACGAATTATCAGTTGACGGTAGCCGACGTTTCCACATACAAATTGCGCCTATCCGACCTGCCGTTTGCCATATACAATTACTTTTTGGCACCCGCCGAGGTGTGCGATAATTACCCATACATCACATTTACAAGACTCGGCGCGGCACCTACCGACCACTATATCTATCGCGACGCAAACCTCGGGCTTTTTTGCCTGCCGCTGACTCTCGGCATATTGGCAGCTCCCGTGACGGTATTTAAAGGCGGCAACTGTGCGCGGCGGCGCACGATGGCGGGCGCGGCGTTTATAGGAATTATAACATTAGCCTGGATCAACTTTTGCAAAGGCGGCGTGATATACAGGTACACGCTCGATCTTGCGCTCATCGCATCATTTCTGACAGTGGCGCTGTTGCTTCCGGTAGCCGGAGACGCGGTATCCGGAACGGAAAGACCTCAAGCGCGAGGGTGGATCATCTATGCCGCGGTCTGCGCGTTTTTGCTGCTCTCTCTTGCGGGAGCATTGCGTGTGTCGCTTATAAACGGACATTCCTACATTTCGGATATATCCGAAAAAACGCTCTCGGTCCTTCAAAAACTGCTGCCGTTCTCGCAAATAAAATAAAATACAAACGCGACCGTCTCAAATGCAAATTTGAGACGGTCGCGTTTTTTGTCTTTTATTCAAACGATGGGATAACGCCGCAAATGTTCTCCCGTAACAATACGGCGGGCAGCAAGACGGCGCATATTTTCAGCCAACTCTTCGGAAGTATACGGGCGCTCGCAATATTTGGGGTGCGCGGGCACTTCGTACATAAGCGGTCCTTCGTATCCGTGCCGCAATAGCGCGTTGAGTATTCCGTCCCAGTCGTTTATACCTTCTCCCGGCAGGACATGCCTCTCGTCAAGCACGCCGCGCTCGTCTCTGAAATAATCCGAGATGTGCAGGGTGTGTATTTTAAGTCCCGCCGCGGTCAGCGCATCGATAAAATGCACATTGTCCTCGTGCAAGGAATGGTTGGTATCAAACACCACCCCGGCGCCGGTACCGAAAAGAAGTTCCGTCATTTCCGAGGAGCAATTGCAAAGACAAAGCCGCGGCAGATCCTCCACCGCAAGACGAAGACCGAGCTTTTGGCATTCGTCATTCAATTCGCAGATTGCCTCGCGGCTGAGACGCATACGCTCCGGACGATGAGTTGCGTCTATAGGCTCTGCCGACGGATGCAAAACGATAACTTTTGCCCCCGCCACGGCAGCGCGGTCGATAAGCGTTTTATGAACACGCAAAGTAACGGAGCGAATCTCTTTATCCGGATTTGAAATATCGATATTACGGGAGAACGGCAGATGGAGCGACCATATCTCCACGCCCTCCTCACGTGCCATGCGACCGTACTCGGCGGCGCGGTCAACAAAGCGCCACTGATCAAAGTAGCTTATGTATTTTCCCGTAAGTTCTATGCAATCGATACCTACGGATGCAAGTGTGCGCAGACCCGCGCGATCATACCTGCCCGTAAAGCAGGCGGACGAACCGAATTTCGGTTTTTCAAGAAAGTTCATTTTATCTTCCTCCGTAATTTTTTGTTCGGATCATTTAATACATCAATAAAGTCTGCCGCGGCGCATTCCGCACCCCACCAAAAAGAGAGCGGCATAAATAAGCATTGGGGCTATACCCGCCAAAATACCGCCAAGTGCCGCATCGCCCACACTTTCGGGCAGAATTAGGAGAGTCCACACCGCCGCCGCTGTGGATAATGCAAGCAACGGAGCGCGGGAGGTAAGAGTGCCCGCGACGCAAAGCAGATACAGCGCCGCCAGCGCCGTACCGATAAGGCAACACACAAGCGACACCCATAGGCTGTCGCCGAACGAATGAGCTGCGGCATAAAGACAGACAGTGCCCACGGGGAGCGCCGTGGGAATAAGGCTGTTTTTGCGGGAAACGAGCATTACCGCCGTACAGATACACGCGGCTGACGGCAAAAGCGGCAGAAGCGTGATCGCCCATCCGACCTCGGTATCGGCAAGTCTTTGCGGCATTACGGCAAGTAAAAGTACCGCGGCAAGTATCATCAAAAACGCCGCGCCGATCGCAAACGGCGAATCGGAGGCAAGAGTTCTTCTATCGTATGACATATCGGTTCCTCGATCATAATCTTTCTCCCACACTAAGCGAGGCGGGCGAGTATTTGCGAAAAAAGCAGAGAATACGGCGCAGTGCCGAGCGCCAACAAAAAGGAGAGCGCGGCGGCGTTTTGATAGCGATATCCGTCACCGAATATCAGTTTGCGACAGATAAGATACGTCACGCCGCCGCCCAGTGCAACTGCCAAAACGGCGGGCACAAGGGTAAAAAGGTCGTTAAACGGACTGTTTTGGGCGGTAGCGCGCAAATATTCGAAATCGGTTCTAAACACCGCGGAGATAACGCGCAGGCAAAGCAGATAAAAGCCCGAGCTTACAAGTGTTGAGAGGATATCCGCCGAAAAGACCGGCAGAACGGTACGCCGCCATATATTGCCCATATCGGGCGTGCGCCCCACTGCGCGGCGCGGGCGCAGGATGAGCAAAAATGCGATAAGCAATGCACCGTCGATCACCAATGCGGTGGCAAGAGTCGGAATTATCAGCACCGTTCGACCGTCAAGTATCTGCCAAAGCGGCAACACGGCGCAAAAAGCATGTTGTGCGCCGCGACAGATACCGCTATTCGCCCTATCATGATTCGGATTCGCCGCGGTCTTGTTTGGTTTCATCTTCCGCACCTCCCCTCTTTTTTTCGCGCGACAACCGCGCCGCCGCCGCTTCTATCTCCGCATAGTCAAAAGACGCAAACAATCGCCGTCCGCCGTCGATAAGCCTGTAATGCTCGGATATGAGATTTTGTTCGGCGCGTATGCCGAACGGCGTACCGACAAACCTCCAAAGCGGTGAAGATATTCCTCCCGCCGCATCGTCCGATTCGTCCGACGCCACCGCATCCGACGACATTTTTTTAATCTTCACATTACCTTCGACGGTCGGATTGGTATGCTCGCGAAGTCCCGCAGCCATGTCCGCGGGGTCGCCGTCAAGTTCGCGCCGAAGTGTTTGGCTGTCTCCGAACAAAAGGCACAGTGCGGCACTCCCCGTCCAACCGAGAGAGGAGCGCCCTTTTTCTATGCCGACAAGCGTTTTTTTGGATATTCCCAACTCGCGCGCCATATCGTCCTGCGTCAGCCCGAATTCGTAGCGCAAAAGACGAAGCTCTCTGTCACAGGTAGCTATGAGCGTATTTTTGTCCATTGCGACAGCGCACCTCCTTTCGGCATTTTTCGACATTTATATAGTGTAATAATACACTAAATCGAGTAAAAAGTCAATAGGCATGCCAAACTTTTCGGTGAAAAAGCACACTTTTTAAGTATATTTTTTCACACATCAACACTTACAGACTTCAGTTCCCCGCGTCATCATATCGGGTGGTCGTAAAACGACTTGATGAAGTGCGTACGGATATTTATCGGACAAAATTCATACAAAGCCCTTTACAATCGGGACAAAAAGCTGTATAATATATTATGAGTCATTTTGACAACATTAAAATCAAAAAATCCAATATAAAAAACGGAGGAAAAGCAAATGGCAATTAAGCGTCCTAAGCTTTCAATGGACGGCAACACCGCTGCCGCACACGTTTCGTATGCCTTTACAGAGGTTGCTGCCATCTACCCCATCACTCCCTCAAGCCCCATGGCTGAGATTACCGACACATGGTCGGCTACCGACAAAAATCTGCTCGGTAAACCTGCCCGCAACATATTCGGCGAGCGAGTAAAAATGATAGAAATGCAGTCCGAGGCAGGTGCCGCCGGTGCCGTACACGGTTCACTTGCAGCCGGTGCGCTCACCACCACCT
>CAZISZ010000005.1:0-15073 GCA_964542035.1 uncultured Ruminococcus sp.
GGCAGTTTTTTTCGGCAGGAGCCGAGCGCTGCCGCGGGAGTGTGCTCAAGCAGATCAAGCTGATCGGCATCGGCAAATCGCTCTCCGAGGTCTATCAGTTGTTCGTTAAGCAGCCCCTCAATTCCGTGGCGCATTCCGTATATCTTATCTGCCGTGCCGGTCGCCACGGCTTCAAGTCCGCCGCGTATAACGCCGGCAAGCGTTGCGTTTATTGCGGCGGTCGGACCGCCCGATTGACCTACCACTATGTTTCCGTGAAGTTCCATTTTTGTTTTGTCTCCGTTTCGGATTATTTGTTTATGTTTTCCTCTATCAATTTGTTTATGCGTTCGCGTATGGCAAGCATGGTGTTCGTATCGCAAACACAGCGGGAAAATACTATCTCGCCCGCAAGCTCTTCAACGGCGGCAAGTACACGCTCCCGCCCGACGAGCGATTCCGCGAGCCGCGCCGCGCGCAGATCGTCTATCGCTTCGCGAAATTGTATTATCCGCATGGATTCAAGCGCCGTGCCGTCTCGCGCCGGGTAAACGGAATATGCGTCTCCCGACGGCACAAAATAGTTGCCGGTGGAGTCCGTATAAGGGTCTATAGGGTCATATGAACCTTGGTTGTTATAAAAATTATATCCCCACTGCAAAAAGCCGAATATATTATATTTGTAAAATTGCATGCCTATGCAGCGCGTGCGCGCGCCGGGCATGGCAAGATAGCGATTGCTTACACCGATGTTTTGTCCGCAACAGTAATATGTCCAAAGCGGGTCTACGCCTCCTGCGATAAACGGCTCTATTTTGTTGGAGCAGGGAATAGGAGTGGTTACGGCTCCCGTCTTGTAGAATTCGTAATCTGACAGCGCGTCCATCACGGGGTAATCTTCAAGCAGATCGGATACCGTTTCCTTGGCTTTCAGGTATGCCTCGAGATTTTCGGCATGCGGCTCGTCCGAAATATGGAAATAACAACGTTTGTCATCACCGCGGTGTTTCATATGGTCGATAAACGCCGCAAGAAAAGCTCGTATAAAAGTTGCGTATTCGGCGGAGGTGGCGTCCGTCTCCCAACCGAACAGACGGCTCGCTTTGCCGTCATTATCGTTCGCCATTATCTTTGGCGCGTGTAGGGCGCCCCATTGAGTAAACAGGTGAGAGATCTCAAAATATTCAACACCGCAACGGTCACACATGTCTATCCAACGGTCAAGACGTGAAAATCCGAATTCGTAACCGCCGCCCGGCAAACATTTTACATCCGTTAACTGCACGGTCGGGCGTTCGCCGCCCACATGCGTATCGAGCGGTGGAGTGAATACCGGAGTGAGCAGCATATTGATGCCGTTTTGGACTGCCGTGCGCACAAAATTTTCGATTATCTCCCAATGCCGTTCCGAAAAGATCTCGGTATTATAATAATTCGCCAAGCAATCGGAGTGAAACCACTGGGTAAAGCGAAGCTTGTTTTTAGGGAGCGCGGCGTCTATTATCCTTATAGAAAGATTGGCGCGACGGATATCCGTGCCGTCGCAAATGCGCAGGGTAAGGGTGTATTGACCGCGCGGTAACTCTCCGCGCGTATCAATATCTACCCAAACCGAGCGTAGTTGTCCCCGCACGCAAGCGACGCTGTTTTCCATCTGCATCGGCGCCAAAAGATCCGGGTAAAGCCCGGGCGTCGTGCGCAGGTATCCCTCGTCGGTTTTTCCCGGATATGCCGGCATAACGGACGGTACCGATTCCACCGATCTGAGTGTTACGTACGGTGCAAGCGCACCCTCCGCTTTTATGCCGGCAAAGCGGCGGTGAGGAGCCGCGGGCGAGTCGTCTGTGATTATCAATTGAAGGGATATGCGCTCATTTTTGAGCATTGAAAGCGATGTAAGCGTGGGATGATCGCTTGGCGATTGATCCAAAAACGGTTTGTCAAGCGAAGAAATATATTTGTATCTCAGCATGGTTGACCTCCATGATGCGGATTTCGTGTGTGCCGAAATGTTATCGGCTGAGCCTGCGCGGATGAAATTTTGTTCACGCCGCGTTGTTCGGCTTGTCAGGCAAGTATCTCAAGCAATTCGGAGGGGTGTGTGGCAAAAATATATCCTCCCGCCGCGGCGAGTTGCTCGCGTGTGCGGAATCCCCATGTTACGCTGATCGGAGTAAGTCCGCCGCGCAGTGAAAGTGCTGCGTCGGTATCTCCGTCTCCTACCATTACGGCGTCGGTGGGAGATACGCCGAGGCGGTGGCAGATCTCAAGTGCCGTTGAGGGGTCCGGTTTTATCGGTCTGCCCTCAAGCTGTCCTTCGACTGCGGAAAAATAGCCCTCCGGCAGAAGACGGCGGCAAAGATTTTTTACATATGCGTCCTGTTTATTTGAAAAGACAGCCAAAAGATATCCGCGGCGATGAAGTTCTTCAATTGTTTCGGTCATCTCGGGATATAGTTCGTGAACGTGAAGGTAGGTCTCACCGTAGGTGCGGTTATATTCGCGAAGCAGTGTGTCGATGTTTTCATCCGTGCGTGCGTCTTCGGGTAACAAACGGCGGCAAAGCGTGCGCGGACCGTCTCCGGTGGCGAGCCTTAAATATTTTTCGTCACGCTGCGGATATCCGAGCGCGCACAGCGCCTTGTTGGCGGCTTCGCATATGGAGCCGACGGTATCGGCAAGCGTGCCGTCAAAATCGAATATTATCAGTTTGGGGTGAAGTCGATTCATTACAATAAATACTCCTGTTATGTGTTTTTGCTGTTTTTACTGACCAAGCAGGGAAATGCGCAGCTCGTCCAAAAAGTCGCGTACTTTTTTTCGGTTAAGTTCGTAGTAAACGCGATTTGATTCCCGCCTTATCGAGACAAATCCCGCCTCAAGCAAAAGCGACATGTGGTGCGAGACCGTGGCGGTGCTGAGTTCCAGAAGAGATGCCAGTTCCATTCCGTATTTGGGACCTTCGGCAAGCAGCTTCATTATTTCAAATTTACGGTCGTCTCCCATTGTGCGCAGTGCGCGGCACATGCGGTCGTCAACCGTCGAAACATCGGTTATCTCGCGCAGCGGTTCATACAGTACTCCTACGTAAAGGCAGTCCGTCACGCGCTCGGATGTAAAGCTCATAAGATATCGTGTTCCGCTGCACATGGCGATGGATGGGCGCAGGTATGTCTCATCCGCGGATGCGGAAATTTTTATGCCGTAATTTTTTTCGATGTATGCGGCGCCTTGCTGTGCAAGCGGTTCCGCCACCGCGGCGGAAAACCAACCGATGTAATGTTTTACAAGATCGTATCGTTGCATGTAGAGCTTGGCGGCGGATTCTATTATCCCGCAAAGCAGTTCGCGATATTCTTCGAAATTATTATACAGCCTGCAAAGCTCGAATTTTTCGTCGGCGGGGAGGGGAAGGGATTCTATAAAAGTAAATAACTCCGAGTAGTTTGTTATAACTCCCGCGTAGTCTTCTGGGGCGAATTCCGCTACCAAAAGCGAGGAAAGATTGACGAAAAACAAAGCCTTGGATTGTTCACGCAAAGCCGCAATGCCGCGAGCAAGATCTGTGTCGGGGTCACGGCAAACATCGTGTATCAAATAAAAGGCAAAACAGCCCTTCATGGAAGAATGACGACCGAAAAGGAAGTCTAAAAGCTCCTCGTCGGCGCGAACATTGTTAACAACGTATTCCGACATCTCTATTATGGCATCAAAGCAACTGTCCAGCACATTTCGGTCTATGGCAAACTTTTTTTGTATCGTTTCTTTAAGTTCACGAGCGGATGCGCCTGTTCTGCTGTTAAAAAGAAGCAAAGATACCTCAAAAATCAAATTTGGCTCGCGTAAGAGCTCGGTACGCATGGTGTCGCTCCTTTCGGTGTGAGTTTTTAAAATCGTATAACTTTATATATTAGAACTATATCACATAAACCGATATTTGTCAAGCCTATTTTGATTTTAAATCTATAGTTAGATGAGTATTCGTTTAAAATAACATATGAACGTCTAAGTTAGAGTAGCGTGATGCGATTTTGCTTCAAAACTGACTAAGATGATGCGCGCACAAGCTGTTGAGGAAAATCAAAAAAAGATGTCGGGTTCTTGAGAAGCATGTCTTATCTTGCCGTCTTCGAATGAGCTCCTTGGGATTTACGCTGTAAATGAAAATTGAAATATGTCAAAAATTTAATTTAGATGTAAATCGAACGATCGGTGATGCTCTAAGGCGTACTTTTAGCCGAAAAGCGACGACGCGGTAACATGTTTGGCATGGTTTTGCTTTTGTACGACAAGTGTTTGGGAAAGATGCTGTATATTAATGACCTTAAATTGTGCTTATCGCTAAAAAAGATGGGCAATAATTACAAAAACATCGTGACATATCGGCAAAATATTATTCAATCGTCCACTTTAAATTAACAAAAAAGAATGATATAATAATAAGGTATGTTTTTTGGCACTCGATGAGTGCCTGTATTTTTGAGTCGTTTTGCCGCCGCGTGCGGAGTTTTACGGCTGTCAAGGGAGTTATTTTCATGAATATGAAAAGAGAAGATTTAAGAAACATTGCCATCATCGCACACGTTGACCACGGAAAAACCACGCTTGTTGACCAGATGCTGAAGCAGGGCGGCGTTTTTCGTGAAAATCAGGATATGGCTACCCGAGTTATGGATTCTGGCGATATCGAGCGCGAGCGCGGTATAACCATTCTGTCCAAAAACACGGCAGTTCATTATAATGATGTTAAGATAAACATCGTCGATACCCCCGGTCACGCCGATTTCGGCGGCGAAGTGGAACGCGTCCTTAAGATGGTCAACGGCGTACTTTTGCTTGTTGACGCTGCCGAGGGACCCATGCCCCAGACTCGTTTTGTGCTTCAACGTGCGCTTGAACTCAATCATCGCGTAATAGTCGTAATAAACAAGATAGACAAGCCCGACGCGCGCCTTGAAGAAGTTGAAGAAGAAGTGCTTGAACTGCTTATGGATCTTAACGCTACCGATGAGCAGCTTGACAGCCCCATGATCTTTTGTTCGGGTCGTGACGGAACCGCGTCGCTTTCTCCCTATGAAAAGGGTGATGACCTCACCCCGCTGTTTGATACGATTCTCAATTACATTCCCGCGCCCGAGGGCGATCCGGACGACGATCTTCAGTTGCTTGTTTCCACCATCGACTACAACGAGTATGTCGGTCGCATAGGTATCGGTCGCATAGAGCGCGGAACCATTAAGCAAAATCAGGACGCGTACGTTTGCAACTACCATTCTGACAGCGCGCCCAAACGCGTAAGAATAGTTTCCATCTATCAGATAGACGGTCTTCAGCGCGTGCCGGTCACCGAAGCGAAGATGGGTGATATCATCGCATTTTCCGGTGCCGCCGATATTACCATCGGCGATACCATTACCTCGCTTTCACGTCCCGAACCGTTGCACTTTGTTAAGATCAGCGAGCCCACTATTGAAATGACGATCTCCGTTAACGACAGCCCCTTTGCCGGACGCGAGGGTAAATTTGTTACATCTCGTCAGATACGCGATCGTCTTTATCGCGAACTGCTCAAGGATGTTTCCCTGCGCGTCAGCGATGGCGATACTACGGATAACTTCTGTGTGGCAGGTCGCGGCGAGATGCACCTTTCCATCCTTATCGAAACCATGCGCCGCGAGGGATACGAACTTTGCTGCTCAAATCCGCGCGTGCTTTACCGCGAGATTGACGGCGTTAAGTGCGAGCCTATGGAGCGAGTAACGCTTGATGTGCCCGAAGAATATGTCGGCGCTGTCATTGAAAAGCTGGGTCAGCGCAAGGGCGATCTTATCGAAATGAACCTTGTAGGTTCGCGTATGCGCATAGAATATCTCATTCCGTCCCGTTGCCTGTTCGGCTACCGTTCGGAGTTTATGACGGCAACGCACGGCGAGGGTATTATAAACACGATCTTTGACGGATATCAGCCTTACCGCGGCGATGTTATCATGCGCTTTACGGGATCGCTTGTCGCAAGCGAGGCAGGAGAGACGACCTCTTACGGTATTTATAACTCGCAGGATCGCGGACGTATGTTCGTGTCCCCCGGTATGCCGGTCTATGAGGGCGAGGTCGTTGGCGAATGTCCCAAGATGGAGGATATAACCCTCAACCCATGTAAGAAAAAGCAGCTTACAGCCATTCGTTCGGCAGGCGCGGATGAAAAACTCATCCTTACCCCGCCCGTGGTGTTCAGCCTTGAGGAAGCCATTGAGTTCATCGGCGACGACGAGCTTATCGAGGTCACACCCAAGTCCATAAGAATACGCAAACGCATCCTCAATACCGAGCAGCGCCTCAAAGCGCAGGCAAAGCTCCGTAAGGGATAATCCGAAAAAACGACGGCAGGACATTGCGCCCTGCCGTCGTTTTTTGCGTGGAATTATGCCGACGCGTGGTTAGTTGTTTGCGGTGTGCCGCTTATGCTGTGCAAGAAGAAAGGCTTTGCACGTATCTATTACAAAAATAACATTTTTTGCTCTCGGCAGAGAAAAAAGGTATTGCAATTTGTGCAAAAGTATGATATACTGGATGTGTAATAAATAAATATATAGTCATTATACCGTCTATGGATCGGACGGCATCAGCGCGGGCGACATTCAAGTTAATTGATGCCGCGCCGCGCTTTTGTGAATTGCAAACGGTATCCCAACCGTTTTGCGCATGTGATGGCTGTGACCATGTCGCTGCGGCGACAGAGAGGAGATCGTAATGAAAAAAAGAATTTGTTTGCTTGTGTTGGCTGTGTTGGTTTTGTTTTTTGCCCTGCAAGTGGTAACCGAATCCTCGTCAAAAATCGATTTCTACGGTCAGACTCTTGATATAAACTCCCGTGGCGCGGCGGTTCGCGGCGATGAGGTCGGCAGTACCGAGGAGCTTTTGAGGGCACTGCGGCGTTTTCCGCGCCTTGAATTTGCCGATCTCGGCACATATCGCGTAAACGTTACAGAGGCGGCGGCTCTGCGCGCCGCATTGCCGGGTGTAGAGCTGCGCTTTGATACTTATGTGGAACTTTACGGTCGTCACATTGATGGCGAGGCTACCGAGGTCGATCTGCGCGGTATCGATATAGACGATACGCGCGAGCTTAAGGAAAGGCTGTCTCTCCTCACCGAATGCCGCAAGGTCATATTCGACCGCAACTACCCGCTGCCGCACGAGGAGCGCGAGGCTCTCTCGCGTCTTTTCCCGAATGTAGAATTTGATATGACGGTTACGCGCACCGTTTGCGGTCTTACATTTCGTGAGGATAGCGAGGAACTTGATCTTACATCCGCCGTGCCGGTAAATATGATTGACCTTGCCGCAAATATTGCCTATTTCCCGAAATTGCGGCGCATTGTTTTTGCGGAGGGCGACACCATTGATGCCGCGGTGCGAAAAACGCTTGAACACAGCTTTCCGGGTCTTGAAATATCCGCTGTTACCACATATGAGATCTGCGGTGTGACCGTTCGCGAGGATGCCGAGAGGCTCGTTATCACCATCGACGCGGGAGATCTCGGCGATCTGCCCGAGCTTTTGCGACCGCTGACTCATTTGCGTTCCGTTTCGCTTGATGGGGATCGCACGGTTCCCGCCGAGCTTAAATGCCGCTTGCAAGAGAGTTATCCCGATGTCGATTTTTTGATGACGGGAACAGTGGAGATATCCGGAATATCGGTACGCGACGATTCCGAAACATTGGAACTGTGCGGTGTTGAGCTGCCCGACGATTTTTCCGAGCTTCTCGGATTTTTGCCCGCACTGCGTACGGTCGATCTGCGCGGATGTAAAACAGACCCGCACACCGTTGCCGAACTTTTGGCGGCACACCCTGCTGTAAACTTTGATTATGATATAACCGTTGGCGGCGTAACATTTGCACGCGATGCAAAAGAGGTCTCGCTTGACGGAGCAGCAGCGTTTACATTGGATGATGTGCGCGCGGCGATATCTCTTATGAGCGAGCCTAAGCTTTTTGACCTCGGCGACTGCGGCATCGATAACGAAACTCTTGCCGCCCTGCGCGACGAATATACCGAAACCGAGATAGTGTGGCTTATCCGCCTTGGCGAGCAGTGGTCGCTTAAAACGAATGCCGTGGCGTTTTCCGTTCTTATATATACCTATGATCACGTGCGACTTACGAGTCGGGATCTCGAAGTGCTTAAATATTGTACCAAACTTCGCGCACTCGATCTCGGTCATCAGGCAATAACAGATCTTACCCCAATAGGCGAATATTTGCCCGAACTGCGCGTGCTGATATTGGCGGATAACAAAATAACCGATCTCACCCCGCTTTCAAATCTCAAACACCTGCATTATCTTGAGCTTTTTGTTAATTCAATATCCGATCTTTCTCCGCTTGCCGAGTGCCGCGAGCTGGTAGATCTCAACGTCTCCTACAATTACAGTATATACAATATAGAGCCGCTGACCGATTTGCCGTTGCTTGAGCGGTTGTGGATAGAGGCTTGCAGCATATCGGACGCCAAGGTGGAACGTCTGCGCGAGATATACCCCAACACCAAGATAGTAAAATACGGTCAAGGTTCGGTAGATCAGGGTTGGCGCACACATGCGCGTTATTATGATATGATAGATATGTTCCATAAAAAGAATTATATAAGTTACCGCTTTACGAGATACGATAATAAGACAGAATCACTGCTTACCGAACCGTTGCTTTGAAGTTTTAATAAAAATGCCCGAGCCGCCGCGGACGGACGGCGAGGGCGGAAAAACAACAGCCGATGTTACAATCGGTTAAATAACAAAAAGGAGAAGGCACCATGAAAGACAAAAAAACACGATCACCCGGAAAACACCCGCAAACACGCAAGCTCAAGTGGCTTTCAATGTTGTCGGCAATGACGACACATGGGATAATGTGTCTCAGGCATTCTCGTTTACAGAGACCTACCGCGGCGCATACCGCATCACCGCCACGCTCACAACCGAGCAATACGAAGCGCCGTCTTATAATGGTAGCGGTGTTATGACGGGCACATATCTTCTTGCCGATGAAAAGGATAAAAATAATACTCTCGGTATGTCAGGCATATCGCTCTCCCTTGGTGCGTTCACATCGTCAACAAATACGGCTCAGCTGTGGTATATAGTTAAAAACGGCACCGGTTACAGCTTTATAAACGCGGCAAATACAAATTACGCGCTAAGCTTTTCGGGAAGTACCGTAGGAGTGGGTGTATACTCAAACACCGCGGCAGCCTATAAGTGGAACACAAATTATCTCGGTATCAATGTGCCGCTTATCAAGCAATCGCATGATAACTATTGCGGTGTGGCGTCCACATTGCAAGTACTCTACGGACTTAACAGCTCACAGATAGATCGCACAACCGATAACCTCATTGACCAAATGGAAACTTTGGCACCGAGGATAATGGAAGATGGTAGTGGGTATCGATATAAAATAAGAAATGTATTGGATGTAGATAACATATTGTATAAAGACACGTCCGGATCTTCATCAGAAGATGCTATTTCTAGCATATCTGCGGGATATCCATGTATTGCACATGTTAATACATATACATTTCCGAGGTATGTTTCAATAGGCGGTAATTACGTAGGCGGGCACTATATCACCGTGTTGGGGTACGATTCGGTTTCGGATATGCTGTTGTTTGCAGATTGTTCCTATCTCAATAACCGCTACGGTATCTATCTTGTTAAGTGCAGTGATCTGGATGCTTCGGGATCTATACATGCGTATGTAGGTGTTTATTAAAAGGAGGTTTGAATATGAAAAAAATTTTTTTAGTTACTTTATTAATCATATTATTGATGCTTTCGATTCTCCCGGTAACCGCTACTGCAAACGATACCGCATTGGATGCAAATATTATTAGAAATTTGTTTCAGGATAGTTTTTATCCTCCTGATCCGACCCTTTCATTTTTATACGACACAGATCAATACCAAGCACCTTTTCCGCATGTGAGTTTTGATTGCGATTCCAAAGGTCAGTCTTACGCTTACGAGAAAAAGTATGTGTACATGGATTGGAGTGGAAAGAATGTAGATTTTTCCGATATACACGATCGGTGGTTGACATTATTTAAAAAATATATGACTCCCGAGCTTGCAACTCGCATGGTAGAGAATTTTCACGTTTCCGGCGGACCGGATGTTGAATTTGTAAGGCAGGATGCCGACGGCAATTGGTACAAGCTTTTTTTGATATCACCGGTGTGTCCTGTGATGACAGAAATCATCAATATTTCAGTTAACGGTAATCATGCAACCGCCATTATAGACAGTAAAGAGTATTTCTATGTCATAGATGACTATGACGGCAATTATGCAAGAATTACTTACCCCATAATCTCCGAGCAGCTGACCGTAGAACTTGATTACACAACCGATGGTTGGAAACTCTCCGGCGGCACTTGGTTTGATTATCTGCGCAATTACGCTGAAACATCACCTTACACCGGCGATGAGAGCGACGATGCTGTGATAACCCTTGCCGCGGGCGCGACAGTTTCGGCTTTGATACCGACAGCTGTATTCATTCGTCGCCGTAAAAGAAGATTTGAGGCATAAGTCGATATAACGACATGACTTCGCCGAGCCGCAGCAGTGCCGCGGCTCGGCTTTTTATGTCAACGTCAACATTTTCGGATTTTAGCTTTAATATTGATCCGGCATGCAAAAAGACAGCGGTTTTGAACCCGCTGTCTTTTGGTTAATTATAATGTTGTCAGCCGGCAACTTGGTTTTTCCACGCGTTGATGGTATATGTCATGTTAGAGCCGCGAATGGCTATGTCGTTATCCTCGTAGGTATAATAACCGTCAAGCGGGATTCGGAATGTTTCAACGCTGTATTTGGCATAGGATGCCGCCGCCGCGGCATAACCGAGACAATCGCCGAGGCTGAGGTCTGTCTCGATGATCGGCAAAAGTGTGGTTAAAAGTTCGTCTATTTCGCCGATGCCGAGTGTTTTTACCTTGTTAAATGCCGCTATCAGCACATTGCGGTGACGTTTGGTTCTGCCGAAGTCATTGCCGCTGAGATGGCGCATACGCGCATATGAGAGAATTTGCTCGGCGTCCAAATGCACCGCCTTGCCGGCGCTGTCCTCGGGGATTTTGCGCCCTCCGCATTCAAAATTGAATGCTTCCACTTCTTCGGCGTCCATTACTATGTCAAGACCGCCGAGCGCATCAAACACCTTTAAAAATTCTTCGTAGTGTACCTCGGCGTAGTTGGATATTTTAATGCCGAAGTTCATTTCAATAGCGGATATGAGCAACTGCGGCCCGCCGTAAGCGTGGGCGTTGCTTATTTTGTCACGCCATATCTCGGTCTCGCCGTTGCGCACAACGGGGAAGTATGCCGCGGTGTCACGCAGGATCGACGTAAGGGTGATTCGGTGATCGACATTGTTTATGGAAACGACTATCATGGCGTCCGAATTGCCGTAGCGCGTTTCGTAATCCGCTCCGATAAGCAGAATATTGATTATCCCCTTTTCCTCAACCATGTCGGTTTCCGGGGCATCGGTGCTCTCCGTTTGTACTTTCGTTTCCGCTGTTGTATCGGCAGAGGGGACGGATGTCTCGGGAGTTGTTACCGGTGTGGTAACGGCGGGACCGGTATAGAGCGGGCTGTTGGGATTTTCGGGATTGTAAGGGTTATCCGGATCATCTGCCGCGGCGGTCGGAGGTGTGGAATCAAGCCCCAACAGCACCGAATCGTCATAGTGTATGGATGAATCGGCGGGATCGTTTTTGATGTTTAACATTCCGTAATAACGGAAAAACAAAATACCCACGGTAAGCACTGCCAAAAGCAGTATGGATAGTATTACTATCCCCGCTATCAGCAGCGCACGTTTGGCAGCGTTGCCTGTATTGCCCGCCGCGCGGGCGGATTTGCTCTCTTTTGCACTATCGGACATTGGATCTGTTCCTTTTCGGTTTTTGGTTGGCGGAATCATCCGCGGTTGTGTTTAAATGTGGGTACAAGCAGGCAAAGCTTTTCCTCAAGCATTTTAGCTATCACTTCGGAATCGGTCGTGTTATCATGCGCTATCGCCTCCAACTCGTAAAGCGTCGGCTCGATGGCGGAAAGCGCCGTTTTGGCGGGGCGCCCTATGTGTATCTTTCCGTTTTCCGTGTCGGCAAGACCGTCCTCTTGCATCAACAGTTCCTCGTAAAGTTTCTCCCCCGGGCGCAGACCGGTTATCTCTATCTTAATATCGCGCCCCACTTCAAAGCCCGAAAGGCTTATCATCTTTTTCGCAAGGTCGATTATCTTTACCGGCTCTCCCATGTCAAGCACGAATATCTCGCCGCCGTGAGCCATCGACGCCGCGGCAAGCACAAGTTCGACCGCCTCGGGGATTGTCATAAAGTAGCGGATTATATTTTCATGCGTTACGGTAACGGGGCCGCCATCTTCAATCTGCTTTTTAAACAGCGGGATGACCGAGCCGTTTGAGCCCAAAACATTTCCGAATCGAACTGCGGAGAAAAGCGTGCCCGATCCGTTCATGGCTTCTATTATCAATTCACACACCCGCTTTGTCGCGCCCATAAAGTTTGTGGGATTTACCGCCTTATCGGTGGATATCATAACAAAGCGCTCAACTTTTGCCGCAATGGCGGCGCGGGCGGTGTTGTAGGTGCCGAAGATGTTGTTTTTTACCGCTTCGGCGGGTGATACCTCCATCAGCGGCACATGCTTGTGCGCCGCCGCGTGAATAACAAGGTAGGGGTGGGTGCGTTGCATCAGCGCAAGCATGCGGTCATAGTCGCGCACCGAGGCTATGTACACCTCAAGCTTTAAATTGTCGCCGTAGCGGCGCACAAGCTCTTGCTGAATATCGTAGGCGTTGTTTTCGTAGATATCAACAATAACAAGGCAGCTCGGAGCGTAGGACGCTATCTGACGACAAAGTTCGGAGCCGATCGATCCGCCGCCGCCGGTTACCATAACGCAATGTCCTTTTATAAAAGAGGAAAGGCGGCAGTTGTCTATCATAACGGGATCTCGCCCCAAAAGTTCTTCGGGAGTAATATCGCGTAACTTTTGAATACAGGTGGTGTTGTCGCTGTAAAAATCGGTAAGGCGAGGGAGCATTTTGACCACGCATCCGGTTGAGGCGCAACGGTCAAGCAAATGCGCGCGTTGGCGGTTATCCGCCGATGGGATCGCTATGATTATAAGGTCTATGTGGTGGCGTAGGCAAAGAGGTTCTATATCCGCGTCCGTCCCCTCAATGCGTATGCCGCCTATAGATTTGCCGACCTTTGCAGGGTCGTTGTCAACGGCGCAGATAGGGGTCATGCCGCATTCGGGGTGACTTGCAAACTCGCTCAGCAGAAGGCGGCAGGCGTCGCCGCACCCCACAACCATTACGCGCTTGGCATTTTGCACATTTTTGTTGTGCGCGATCCTGTAGTCTCGCCAAATGCGCCAAAGCAACCGTTCGCTGACTATCGCAATGGCGATGGTGCACATGGTCAAAAGGTAAAAGTATACCGGCATTACGTAGTAGGATTGCAGGGTCAACCTTGTTATAACAAAGTAAACGCAACCCGCGAGGATCGAAGCCACGGTGCAGGTGAAATACTCTCGCGATTGCGCGTAGCTCCAAAGACTGCGGTAAACGCCGAGGCTTATAAGTACCAACAGATATATCGGAAGTATTATGGCAAGATAAAGCAGATATGCACGCGGTGGGGAACCGTTGGGATTGATCGATGATGCGCGGCTGATGTAAAAGCAAAAGGTGTAGAGTGCGGTAATGGTAAGAGCGTCGATAAGCATAAGCAAAAACTCACGCGCGTGAGCTCTCAACAATTTCGGAGTCTTCATGTTGACATCTGTTCCTTTGTCTTTTCACTGCACCGCTCGGATTATATCCGATGCAGTGCGTATTTTGTATGGCAGCGCGGTGTTTGTGCGTGATTATCGGTTGTAATATCCGCAGGGTCTTCATTTTCGCGGAGTCGGTTTTGGGCGATTGCGTGGGATGTGACGGTTATGGGATCTTCGCCGCCGAAATGAGGGAATGCAATGGGCTCGCCGCCGCGGGCGATGGAAAGTTCGGAGAGCGGGGTGACAGCCATCATCACCGCCGCGTCGTAGATATCGATAGGCATGGGCTGATCTTCATGCAGTGAGGTCATAAAGGCGTCTATCACCAAAAAGTCCATGCCGCCGTGACCGCGTTTTACGCCGGATTCGGAATATTCACGCCAAAGCTCGGGCTGATATCTTTCCTTCCAGCTGTCAAAGTTGCCCCAAAATTGGCGCCACTTAAAGTGATCCGCTTCGGTGTTTTCGCTGTCGCTGTAAACGGAGAGCGTGTCCTCCGAAAAATATCCGCGCGTGCCGTGCACCGTAAGACCGCGGCTGTAAGGGCGTGCAAGGGTTGTATCGAGGGTGAGTTTTACCGTCTGCCCGCGTGAGGTGGTAAGAATTGTGGTCACTACATCTCCCTGCGCAAAATGCGCGTGGCAAAGCTCGGCGGGGACGCCGGGGGTGCGGGCGGCATAGTCGTTTATACCGCGCGCTCCGGTGGCAAAGGATGAGAGGGATACAAAGCGGTTGCCCTCGTTTATCTCAAGCAAACGGCATATGGGACCGAGCTCGTGGGTGGGATAGTTTTCGCAGTTGCGGGCAAGGTAATTGCGCAGACGGTAATGGCGATTTTTCTCGCCAAAGGCAATCTCCGAGCGTAAGTCGTGCATATATCCGCCGTCTACGTGCATGATATTGCCGAAAACGCCGTCGCGCGCCATTTCCGTTACCGTCATCTCGCGAATGCCGTACATGCAGTTTTCAAGCATCATCACGGGCGTATGTGTGCGTTCGTATGTTTCGATAAGCCTGTGGCAATCGTCAAGCGTGTACGCGCCGCCGACTTCAAAGGCAACGGGTTTTCCCGCCTCCATTGCAGCCACGGCAATATCCACGTGAGCCTCCCAAGCCGCGAATACGAATATCACTTCGGTGTCGGGAGAGTTTATTAAGCGGTGGTAGTCGGTATAGCCCACGGGACGCGGAAGACCCTGCGCCGCAAGGCGCT
>CAZISZ010000005.1:15083-27631 GCA_964542035.1 uncultured Ruminococcus sp.
TGCATCATGGATATGCGGTCGTCGTATACGTCGCATACGGCGGTTATGACAATGTCGTCACGCTCCGCGATAAGCCCGGTCATCGATTCGCCGCGACAGCCGAGCCCTATTATGCCCACTTTGAATACGCGGTCGTCGGTCTTTGAGTCGTTTTGATCTATAGCGTCTTTAATTTCTTTTTCGTTTACGGTGTTCATTTTTGTTAAACTGCCTCCGTGCAGAGTATTTCAAAGCCGAAATAAAGTAAAATGAGGGCTATGGTGTTGGCGATGCCGTCAAAGTGTGTGCGCTCCATGCCGTGCGAGGCATGAACGCCGGGACCTATCAGCGCACCGGGGATATCCGCGCCGCCGCGCCACATGGCGCCTATATCCGAGCCGTAAAAGGGATATACATCCGCGGCGTAGGAAAGCTCTGCCTGTTTGGCAAGAGATATCAGGCGGGAGGTGAGATCGTAGTCGTATGGACCGCCCGAATCCTTAACGCAGATCGAAACATCGTATTCGGTGCAGGCAAGGTCAAGCCCCACGCAACCCATGTCAACGCCGAGCATCTCGCTTACCGCGGGCATGCACGCGCCGCCGTGACCGAGTTCTTCGTACATTGTAAAAACTATCTTTATATCACGCTCCGGAACAAAGCCTGCCTCGTGCATCACATGCGCGGCGGTAAGCAGGCAGGCAACGCTTGCCTTGTCGTCTATAAAGCGGGATTTTAAAAAGCCGGATTCCGTTACCGTGGTCTTGGGGTCAAAGCATACGTAATCGCCGGTCTCAATGCCGAGCGCACGTGTATCGGCAGCGGATTTTACCGTTTCGTCTATCCGCACGTACATGTTTTCGGGGTCGCGTTTGCGGCTTGAAGCGTCGGGATAGACGTGTACCGCGGGACTGCGGGAAAGGATGGTGCCGCTGTACTTTTTACCCTCGCGGGTGATGACGGTGCAATATTCGCCGTCAAGCGTCGCCCATATCGGTCCGCCTACCGAGGAGAGGGCAAGCCCGCCGTCCGGATCTATCGATCGCACCATGGCGCCGAGCGTATCGCAGTGTGCGCATGCGCCTATCGGAGATTCGGCACTGTGCCCGGGATATGTCAGCACAAAACCGCCTTTTGCGGTGCGCTCAAAGCGGCAGCCGTTTTCCGCCGCCAAGCGTTCGATAAGCGGAGCCACTTCGCGATGGTATCCCGAGGGGCTGGGGCGAGACATAAGTTCGCACACCGTGTGAAAATAATATTCCCTGAAGTTTTCGGGAATTATTTTTTTTGTTTTCATTTTAAGTATTAAACACTTTCTTTTCGGGATAAAAAATATACCGAAATATTGAATTTTTAACCGATCTCATACCCCATTATGTGCTTTGTCGCAAAGGGAATGATCCACCCGCCGTATTTACCCGCGCCGGATTCAAAAGATATAAGCACACGTCCGTCATGATAATCGAGGTCTTCGCTCATACGCGGCAGGGTGACGCTGTCGCTGAGGGTTGTGGAGTCAAGATAGTAAAGAGGTATATCGCAACCTCCGAACGTTATACTGTCTGTGGGTGCGGTGCCTTTGCAGTCGTATATGTAAAGGTGAGAATTGCTCATCCCGCCGGAGGTTGAAAGCACGTATTTGCCGTCCGCCGTTACGCAAAATCCCTGAACAATATCGCAAACGGAAAGGGCAATGGTCGGGCATTCGGGATCAACGCCGTATACTGCGGTGTCGTCCCTCTTGTATCCGTAAATTATCGCGCCGTGTTCCGAACCGTCGGGAGAGGTGCGGTGATTTTCTTCACGCGTTTTGTATTTGTCGCCGAGATGGTACTCGCCTATCCAAAAATATTCCTCATCCGCAAAGGTAAACGATGCGTTAACGCCGACGCCGAAATATCCGTCAAACGCAACATACGAGCCGTCTTCCGCATTCGCCACAGCCGCGACGGTGAGGTGAAACGCCTTTTTTTGATTGCTTATCCATATGTGCTCACCGGATGACGATACTCCTCCCGCGTGCCCCAAATAATCCTCGCTGTTCTCGCGACGCAACAGCAACTCGCGTACCGCGCCGCCGTCCCCCGGGATCACATAAAGCCGAGAGGGACCGTCATCAAAGTATCCGCAGCAAAGGTAAGCGTCAAGTGCTTCGCAGTAGCATATCCCCTGCGGTATAAAACCGTCGGAAAGCCCCGGAATGCGGGTTATCTTTTTGGCTTTTGACATAAATTTGCGATAAAAAACAGTGGCGGAGGAGCATATAAGCAGGTATATTATGATAGCGACCAAAATTATAACGGCGGCGCGTATTATTCCCGCGGCGGCTCCGGATAGTTTTTTTTGCTGCATTGCAATATCTCCAAGTCAAGTAAAACAGTTTTACAATAAAATTGCGGTCGCAGACCGATCTTTACACAGATATACATTATAATTATAGCACACCGCACATCGCTTGTCAAATACCGTGTATATATTTATTGGCATTTTACTTAAAAAAAGCGTTTTGGGGGTTGATTTTTGTGCAAAAATGCGGTAAAATAAAACAAAGAAATACGCAACCGATACTTATTGTAACATCGGCGCTTGGCGAAAGGATATACTGCAAATGAATTTCAAAAGATCGCTCTCGGCGTTTTTGGCGCTTACCGCCACCGCCGCCATACTTGCCTCGTGTACGCCGGATGTAGGCGAGGATGATATAACCACTCTCCCGCCGAGCGAGGAGACCACCGCCGCCGCTGTCCCTGCCGACCATACGGTCGTGACGGGCGGCGTGTCCGATTATGTTATCGTTCGCCCGGATGCCGACAAAAAATACGAGATCGATGCGGCGACGGAGCTACGGAATATTATCGAAGATCGCACGGGGTGTCGCCTTGATATGACCGTGGATTGGTACATACAAGCGGACGGCGCCGCCGAGCATGAGCTGCTCGTCGGTCACACCGAGCGCGAGGAATCGGCGGAAGTCAGCGCCGAGATAGATGCCGAGGGCGGATATTTTTATATCATCCGTGAGGTGGGGGACAAGATAGTTATCAACGCCACCACCGAGGGGAAACTGCGCGAAGCGTTTGAATATATAGCCGAAAACTTTGTGACCGAATCGGGAGATCTTGTTATCCCGCGCGGTATCGATATCAAAAGCGAAAACATCGAGCCGACCATCAGTCAATATTTCGGCAAAGATATAAATACAACGCTTGAGTGCGAGCTTGTGGGCAATATCTCCGTTATTGACAACTGCAAGATCATTCAGGGCGGCACAAGCGACGGGCGCTATCTGTACGTTATCCTCAACGACGGCGGAAGCACCAACGAGTCTGTCAGCGCCATGGTGAAGATAGATATCGCCACCATGCAGGTGGTGCAAACGGCAAAGAATTTGCACGTTTGCCACGGCAACGACATTCTCTACATCAAAAACACCAACGAGCTTATAGTTGTGCACAACGCGCCCGACCGCAATAAGCTTTCGGTTTTTGATGCCGATACGCTTGAATACAAACGTACGCAAACATTGCCGCTGAATATTTATTGCATGAGCTATGACGAAGATCTGGATTGCTATTGGGTCGGCGTAAGCGGCGGGGATAACTTTGCCAAGCTTACAAAAGAGTTTAAACTTGTTCGTGTGTATGCGTCGCAACACCACACATACGTAACGCAGGGTATGGACAGTGACAGCGAGTATCTGTATTTTGTGAGATATAAGACCAACTGCGTTATCGTGTACGATAAAAATGCGGGGTACATAGGGGAATATCCCATCGAATTTGCGGGTGAACCCGAAAATATCGTTCGCGTTGGCGACGTGTTTTATATCATCGGTAACAACAGCAGCTGGAAAGGCGGACTTATCTACCGCGTTACTCCCGTTGTTGAGTGAGTAAATGTAAAAATAAGCGAATGCCCCGGGACGGCTCAAATGCTTTAAAACATCAGAGCCGTCTCGGGTTTTTGCATACCTGCGCAGTGGTATGCGGTGCTTCTCGGGCATAAGAAGAGGGCTTACGCCGTGCGGTGCGAACATGGCGAAAGGGGGCATTATCCGACCGCAGGCGCGGCGCGAGCTTCCCAAGTGTCACGCGGATGCTGCCGCTATTGACATTTCGGCACATATAGTGTATAATTAACTTGTATATTCGTATAATGTCGCGATCGACGGCAGGGTGTTTGATGTTTTCATTTTTTCGACACCGCACGGTCACATATCGGCGGTAAAATACATAGTACACGATAATGAAAAGCAAAAGGAGGCGACGGGGATGTCCGTTATAATAAAGGCATTGAATGCAGATCGCGCACGGCGCATCGTAACGGTAATTTCCGCTGTCATTCTTTTGTTGGCGATATTTATCACCGTGAGCGAGACAGCGTTTCTCGGCGCTCACGAATGTTCATGTACCTGCGGGCAGAGCGGAGAGTTCTGCACCTGTGGAAATACATGTAGTATATGTCTGTTGCTTTCCGCGGTATCCGATATTATTCGTGCCGCGTCTTTTACAGCTGCGTATCTTTATGCGATATTGCAGGTGGGAATGGCAATAGCCCGCACAGCCGACGGCGGTCAAATTTTGCCGCTATGCTCGCCGGTAACTTTAAGAGTTAAACTTTCCGATTGAATAAAATAAGACAAACTCCGCTCGGCGGGGCGTTTTGTCGCGCAAAAATGCGCCCAAAGTGCGCCGCGGCGGGAATCTTGTGCGTAAAAAGCACGGCATTACTTGCCTTATTTTATTTACTTGGAAAGGTTTTTTGTTATGATAGAGATAAAAGGAGTAACCAAAAAGTTTAAAAACGAGACTGCCATCGATTATCACGACATCGTATTTGAAGATGGCGCCTCATACATGCTGCTGGGAGCGTCCGGATGCGGCAAATCCACCTTGCTGAACATGATAGCGGGTATCCTCTCTCCGGAGGCGGGAGATATAATCATAGACGGCCGAGAGATGAGTCGTTTGCCGCAAAAGGAAAAGGATAAGTTTCGTATCGAACGCATAGGCTATATTTTTCAGGATTTTAAGCTTATTCCCGATATGACAGTCCTTGATAACATCAATATCTTGCGCCTTGAGGGGGTTGACACCTCACGCGCGGCTGAGCTTATGAAAAAGCTGGATATTTACGAGCAGCGCCAAAAAAAGGTGCGCCAACTTTCCGGCGGACAAAAACAGCGTGTGGCGATTGTGCGCGCGCTTGTGAAAACACCGGATATAATTCTTGCCGACGAGCCTACGGGCAATCTTAACTTTGCCATAGGCGAGGCGGTTATGCGCGAACTGTGTGAGATCTCGCGCGGAAAAACACTTATCGCCGTTACGCATGACGAGCGACTTGCGGGCTATTTCGATCATGTTATCGATATGAATGAAATGACCGGCAATGTGCGCGATGTTTGATTGGGGGTGTGCGTAATGTTTAAATTTGCGATCAAAAATATGATGATAAAAAAGGTACAGGTAATACTTGTACTTTTGTCTATAGTTATCTCGGCAGGCGTTGGCGTGCTTGCCTTTAACACAGCCGAGCAGGTGAGCGACGGCATCACAAGTACCGCGGGGTATTATTCCGCAATAATAGGTCCATCCGGCAGTAAAACACAGCTTGCCATGAATACAATGTACTTTACCGATTCTCCTCTCGGTACCATCCCATACACCGTCGTTGAGGAGCTTCAGAAAGACAGCAGAGTAAACTCCGTTATCCCATTTGCCATGGCGGACAGCTATAACGGTCATTCGGTCGTCGGTACATCGTCGGCGTTTCTTGATAGCAAAGAGATAGCCGAGGGTCGTATGTTTGACGATTCCGCAACGCTTGAGGTGGTGCTGGGTTCATCGGTTGCCAAACTCAACGGTGTGTCGGTCGGTGACGAGATCCATACCAGTCACTCCGTCGGTGACGAGCATCACCAGTCTCTTAAGGTTGTGGGTATACTTGAGGAGAGCCACACCGTTTACGATAATGTGGTATTTACACAACTGCGCACGATCTGGGAGGTCCACGACCACGAGGATGAGGAGGAAGAGGACCACGATCACGAAGCGGAGGGTGAGCAGGAGAGCGAGGAAGAGCATGAGCACGCCGAGGCGGGCACGGTTTGCGCCGTTTTGGTTAAAACAAAAAATCCCGGCTACGCCATGCAGCTTGTAAACGAATATGACGGCAAGGTAACCACCACGCGCGAAGACGGTACCTACACGCTGACCGCCATCGAGCCTATGGAAACGGTGCGCGGAGTGCTTGATGAGACCAATAATACAAAATATATAGTTTTTGTACTTTGCGGTATCATCCTTGTCATGAATATAATGGTCATCTCAATTATCACATTGCTTAACATGTACAACTCCTCAAAGGAGATAGCGCTCATGCGGTTGATAGGTATAGGCATGAAAAAGATAAATCTGCTCTATGTCATACAAAACAGCCTCATCGGCGGCGTTTCGGTCTTGCTTGCATTCGGAGTTTCCCGTCTTTGCATGGTGTTTATGAAGGATTATGTTGCGTCAATGGGCGTTGTGCTGGATGCCGGTAGAGTTTATCCTTTTGAGATAGTAATTTTGGTTGCGGTATTCTTGATAAGCGTTCTGCCCACCGTTGTATGCACCATGGTAATGGCACGCCGCGACGGCGTGGGAGATTGATACGCTGCAAGGTAAACGCTGTTTTGCTTGATTTTATGTAATTAAAAGGTCTTGGTTTGAAAGAGGTCGATCCCCATGAAAAACAAAAAAACAATTAAAATTATGTGCCGCATCGTTTGCCTTTTGGCGGCAGTGCTTATGGTCGCTCCGCTGTTCGCGGCATGTGATGACAACAGTACCCCTACAAAGCTCAGCTTTAAATCGGCGCTTGAGTATTCATATCTCAAATCGCTTAACGGCAAAAAAGTTACAATAAACGGATACCTTGCCACAAGCTCGCCGGCAGACGGCTCGTTTATATTCCTTATGAATATGCCGTTTCAGTCCTGCCCGTTCTGCAAGCCCAATACGAGCGAGCTATCCAACACCATGGAGGTCTACCCCAAAAAGGGACAAAAATTCGACTATGTAGAGCAGGCGGTGGCTGTAGTCGGCACTCTTGAAGTGGCAAGCGACCCCGATAAGCCCTTTACCGATCTTTACGGCTACGAATTTAATTTTAAAATAGTCGATGCCGAGTATCATATTTTGCGCGACGATGAGATATCCGCCGAGCTTGCAATGTGGCAAAGGCTCAGCTCCACGGATGTTATAACTCAAGTTTACGCTATGTATGATTACGTTAATTTCCTCTGCGCATGGCCTACGTATTACGTCAGCAACTGGACAGATCAGGACGGCAACGAGCAGCCCGGGTATTTCCTTTATGCCGAAGATGCCAAAAACAGCATAATGACGGACGGTGCGCAGTTCAATTACGGCTACGCCGACGGATATTTTGACGATATAATCAGTGACATACGCAAAGTGGATGCCGAGGCATTTGAGGATCTTTGCGCAAATGTCGAAAAGGCAAAAGCGCTTGCCGAGCGTGCGCTTGCGGCGCTGGAAAACGGCGATTATACCGCCGAGTATCAGCATGTCGATCAGTTTGGTACCGATGATTTCGTGTACACGCTGAACAACGGCGAAGAGTTTACCGCCGCCATGGACGAGTTGTACCTTGAGTTTAGCAACTGGCTTGCCGGTTGGGAACTTTAATGCGATAAAAACACAAACCGCCCCCCGCGGATCATTGATCCGCGGGGGGCGGTTTGTGTTATAAAGTTCCCGCACGGTTTTGGCGGCGCATTTCTCCGGGGGTGCACCCAATCACCTTTTTAAACATTTTATTAAAGCTGACGGTGCTGTTAAATCCGCACTCAAATGCGATGTGCGCTACGGTATCCGAGGTTTTTTTCAGCAGCTCCACTGCGCGCAGTATACGCATAGATTGAATATAACTGTACGGCGAGATTCCGTTGAAGTGTTTGAACCAATAAAGGTAGCTGTTTTTTGACATTTTCGCCATCCGTGCGAGCGAATCCAGTTCAAGTCTCTCGCCGAGATGCGTGTTTATGTATTTTATCGTTTCGGAGACGGATGTGTGATTGTCGCTTCGATATCCGCCTGCCTCCCCGCCGTTTTCTTCGATAAATCTGCCAACGTTAACGCAAAGGGTCAAAAGGAGAGATAACATCATTTCATCGGATTTAAACGCACCGTTCCGCCCGGATTCATCAAGCATATCTTCAAGTGTGCGGCGTACCTTGGCGGCTGCGGGATTAATACCCGGAATGTGAGTAAAACCCGATGTGCGAAAAAACACGCTGTCAAGCTCGGAAAACAGACCGCCTTGCATGAGCAGGGAAGGGGAAAAGTGGATTTTTAATATCGTCATGTCACAGCCGGGATCTATGTGGATAATGCGGTGGATTATATTATTGCTGAAAACGAAAACGTCGCCGGGGTTTATGCGGTGCTCAACGCCCGCAACCGAGTAAAGCCCCAAGCCGTCTATTATGCAATCCACTTCAACCGTCGAATGACAGTGCGGCGCGGAAAAAATATCTCCCGATCGATGCTCGGTAACGCGCGAAATACTTATCATGATACCCCTCCGTGTGTTTGATGATAATATTATAACACAAAACTGTGCCGAAACACAAACATTATCACCGAACAGGATAATAATATCACGCTTTTAATTTCGTTCCGCCGGCAGATCCTCCGGAATTAACAGCGGAGCTTTGTTCGATGATATATTCGGTGAAAAGCAAAAGAGCAGACAGGCAAGCCTGTCTGCTCTTTTGCTGGTGCGAGAAACGGGACTTGAACCCGTATGGAGTTTACCACACGCCCCTCAAACGTGCGCGTCTACCAATTCCGCCACTCTCGCATGTCACCCGTATTCGGGCAACACAGATATTATACTACGAAAATCGTGTTTTGTCAACCCCTATTTTAAAACTTTTTCGCTTTTTTGCATTTTTATTTGATAAGCCCATGCAATCGGCGTCGGAAACGGCAAAATGCATTACAGCGAAAGAACGAGCGGTGCGCTTTGAGGCGTCGGAACAACGCATTTTTGGCGGCGTTTTTGCGGATATTATCGAGTGTAAAACAGCAAAAACCTAAAAAAAACACATTTTACATGAAATGATAGTGCAAGGGAACTAATACCAAAACATCGGCGAATGCGGATGGGAATTGCAGGCGAAAAATCGGGCTGTCGAAAAATTTGTGCAATTTGCACACCGAGATCTTTTTTGACGGGAGGATATGGAAGTTTCGGAGTGCCGGAGCATCATTTCTTTGGTTGCGTGTGCAATTATTTTTTTGAGTATGGGTAAATCAAAGTTACCCTTTACGCAAAAAACACAAAATAATCACCGTGAATGCTAAAAAACGCACTTATATGCACTTTTTCGGACTTCAAAAGCCCTAACGGAGTAATTTTAAATTACCACGGCGCAATATTCCTTGTATCGGTGTAGAAAATGTGACAGCTTTTGTGAATAGCAGTCGTTCGACTGCGAGACGCGGACGAGCAAACAAAAATGCTGATTTTTCCGCGAGTCTTATTAAATTTAAATTTAATGCATTGACAGTTTGCCTCGGTTATGGTATCATAACACTGTAAATTTGGGCAACATGTGCACAAAAGGACACGGCAAGACCCGGCGGAGAACAACTTCGTCGGTTTTCGTTGTCCGAATCGTGCGCCGCCTGAGGTATTGCTTGACGCTTGTGCGGTTTTCGGTTACATGCGTCGGAATACCTGCGTTATCCCGTACACGGCGGGAGGGCGCGATGGGCTATTTTGTCCCGGATACATAAGCCGGTATCGTCCCGCGGTAAAATCGTTCGGTAAACTGACTAAGTATTCGGCGTCGGAGCTTCGGTTTCGCTCCGCACAGCCGATGTCGGTCGTTTTTCGGTCATTTCAGCCGAGTGGCGGTAACGGTCATGCCTCATTGCGCTTCCGCGAGTGTTGGGGCATGCCACGGTCGAGGTGCGGATGTCGTTGCTTTTCGCCATGCTTAAGTAACCGAATGCCGTCGGGGGTGATCCCGAGGCGCGCGGTTGCGAGCGCGGCGGCATAAACGCGGCTCCACCGCCTGCGGTTTTGAGGCTTTTGCGGTCGCTGCGGTCGGCGGCAGAGCGGTTTTACCGTTTATGCTGTACGCTCAGTTCCGTTTAAGTTTAAATCTGAAGAAAACGCACCAAAGACGCAAGCAATTCGGCTGTCGGACCACGGGCACTTTCCGCTGTCCGCTGCCGCCGCAAAGGTCCCAATTCGTTGTCGGCGTTACGGCTGATGGCACACATCGCGGAAAAAATCACCCGTGTTCGGTTCCCCCGGCGCGGGAAATACCAATCAGGAGGGAAAACATTGAAGATGAACAAAAGAACGAAATTCACAAAACTGACCGCAATGCTGCTGTCGATTATCTTCGTTCTTGGCAGTTTCGTCACCGCCGCTTCGGCGAGTGATGCGCAATCGTCCGTCACCGATAAAACGCTTGACGACGTTAAGCGGCTGCTGAACGCCTCAACCTACGACGAGTACAGCCAAAAGTACTCCGATGAGGGAAAATATCCGCGTGGCGAGAGCGATATAGTCATCTCCGGACTTGACTATGACAAGACCGCCACCGACGCCGAGGTCTCGGTAGAGACATATGACGGTATTGAGGCACTTTACACACCGGATAAGGGATCGGTGGTATTTACCGTCAACATCCCCAAAACCGCGAAATACGGCATTTCTATCGAGTACTACCCCGTTGAGGGAAAGTCCACATCCATCCAGCGTACTTTCCTTATTAACGGTAAGGTACCTTTCTCAGAGGCGTACTACATAACCTTTACAAAGGTTTGGAGTTCGGTCTATCAGGAATCCATAATCGGCGGTGCTACCTTTGAAGAGCTCAGCCGCGGTACCGTGCGTCCTTTCAAAGAGGATATCGACGGTAACGAGCTGCGCAACGAGATAGTACAGACCCCCGAGTGGCGCACATACGAGCTGCGTGACGTTGACGGCTTTTACACCGAGCCTTTTGAGTTCCTTTTCAACGAGGGCGAAAATACCATCACCCTTGAGGCGGTAAACGAGCCGATGGCTATAAAGTCCATCACTCTTTCCCCTGTTGAGGAGCTGCCCACCTACGCCGAGTATCTTAAGCAATACGAGGGCGAAAAACGCGGTACCGATACCGTAAAGCTTGAGGCAGAGGTTCCGTATCAGACTTCTACGGCAACTATCTACCCCATTGAGGATCGCACCTCGGCTGTTACCAGCCCTGCCGATACCTCCCGCACACTTCTCAACACCATAGGCGGCGATAAGTGGCAGACCTCCGGTCAGTGGGTAAGATACAAGTTTACCGTTAACGATTCGGGTATGTATTCCATTGTTACCCGCTTTATGCAAAATATCAATGACGGTATGTACTCTTCGCGTATCCTTTCGATATACAGCGGCGACGGTGTTGCCGAGGGCGAAAAGGGATACTACAACGGAGTTCCTTTCCGTGAGGCGAACGAGTTGAGATTCAACTACAGCACCGAGTGGCAGACAGAGGCGCTTCGCTTCGGTACCTACGGAACCGATTCCAAGGGTAACGATGTAATGCAGTATACCGACATCGAGCTTTACTTTAAAGAGGGTGTTGAGTATATAATTGAATTTGAAGCTTCTCTCGGCACGATGGGCGATATCGTTCGCCGTGTTAACGAGTCTTTGGACGTTATTAACGAGGCGTATCTTTCTATAATGAAGCTTACCGGCGCAACTCCGGACGCCGACCGTGACTACAACTTCCTTGAGATCATGCCCGAAACAGTCGCTCACATTATCATTGAAGCTAGTAATCTTTACGCTGTTGCCAAGGAACTTACCAACCTTGCCGGTATTAAGAGTTCAAATGTAGCAACGCTTGAGCGTACCGCATGGTTGCTTGAGCGTATGGGCTCCGATCCCGAGGATGAGATAGCTAAAAACCTTTCCGAACTTAAGAGCCGTATAGGTTCGCTCGGTACATGGCTCAACGATGCGAAAACTCAGCCGCTTAAGCTTGACGTTATTTGCATTCAAAGCGTTGAAGCCGAAAGACCCAAGGCAAAGGCAAACTTCTTCCAATCCTTCGTACACGAGTTCTCCAGCTTTATCCAGAGCTTCCTTCGTAACTACAACCGTATGGGTGCCGATACCATCGAGACCGACGATGCGGTTGAGGTATGGCTTGCAAAGGGTCGTGACCAGTCGCAGGTCATTCGTAACCTTATAAACAACGATTTCACTCCTCAGACCGGTATTCAGGTAAACCTTAAACTGGTTGCCAGCGGAACTCTGCTTCCCTCCATATTGGCGGGTATGGGACCGAACGTATATATCGGTCTCGGCGATGACAGCGTTATCAACTACGCTATCCGCGGCGCGCTTGAAGATATCAGCGTGATGGAAGGTTTTGACGAGGTTACAAATACCACTGCCGGCGATCCCGATCAGCAGTTCACCGAAGCGGCGATGTATGTTCTCGAACTTGCCGACGCCGACGGTGTAACACACTGCTACGGTCTGCCCGAGGA
>CAZISZ010000006.1:0-26686 GCA_964542035.1 uncultured Ruminococcus sp.
ATGCCACAAGCTGTTTTACAACATCAAAATTCATAAGCGGCTCGCCGCCGAAAAAATCGACCTCAAGATTATGGCGTGTACCCGAATTGGCAACAAGAAAGTCAAGTGCGCGACGTCCCACGTCAAAACTCATCACCGCGCGGTCACCGTGATATTTGCCCTGACTTGCAAAGCAATAGGAGCAGTTAAGATTGCACGTGTGCGCTACATGCAGACACAACGCCTTAACCACACCGGCAGTGCGCGCCTTAAGCTCACCCGCCATAGGCTCGAAATTATCCGGGGTGAACAATTCGCCGCGGCGGCGGAGCTCCTCTATCTGCTCCATGCATTCCTCTGCCTCGCCCGCTTCGAGGTTACCCACATATTTCTCCTTTACGGCGGCGATGATCTCATCGCGCGTGTGCGACTCTGCCATCTCTATCATATCGTAGGTTACATCGTCAACCACGTGCACCGCGCCGGAGCAAACGTCAAGAATTATGTTATACCCGAAAAGCTTATACTGATGTATCAATTTTAAGATCCCTTTCAAACACAAAAACGTCGGGGCCGTGTCGCTTACGCGCACAAGCCCCGATCGGAATAATTATTTGCTTACCTTTGTGCCCTTTTCGCACTTCTGGTTGGCAATACCGCAGCTGGTCTTGCAAGCGGACTGACAGGAGGTCTGGCACTCGCCGCAACCGCCGCGCTTTGCGCTTTCGCAAAGATTGCGGGTCTTTATAGTGATGATATGCTTCATTTGTTATATTCCTTTCCTGACGCGCCAAGCGGTACGCCATCGTCTTCTACAAATATGATTATATCACAAAAAGATATGCTTGTCAATAGTTGCATTTAATTTTCGGCGCGCGGAACAGCCGCGGCAAACATTGCAAAAATATCCTCCGCCGTCACTCGCGACATGCTTTCAAAGGTGTTAAGCATATAGTCGCCCGCTATCTGCAAAAGCTCTTCGGATATTTCAATACCGTAATCTTCGGCGGTCTTTTTTATATCTTCGCAAAGATCCTCGACGGCGGCAGACTCATCCTCGTTTGCCAGCGCGCGGCTCACGCTTTCGGCTATTTTCCCCGCCAGTTCTTCCGCGCTTGCGGTTTCATCCTCGGTAAGTCCGAGGGCGTCGCCGACGTATTCGACGCCTGCCGATTTCGCCGCCTCCGAAGCCGAGCGCAAAAGTTCGCTGCCGTCGGCAATATCCAAAAGTTCCAAGGCAAGTTGTCCCGCCAAGATCGTGTTCATAATATCACCGTCTTCGGCGAATACATCCTTGTTGTTGATAAGCAATTTGGCGATCTCGGTAAGCGGGCGAATGTTAGCCCGCAAAAGCGTTGAATCGCATCCGCACAGCGAGCGCATAAGCGCCTCGGCGACCGGACGAAGGCGTGCGTCGATATCGGGACATTCAACGCCCAAAAATTCACGCCCGTCAAGCCACGCTTGCGATGCCCCGGCAAGCGCTTCCGCTATCACCGCGCCGGCAAGTTCATCGTCCTCCATGTCGGAGGCAAGAACATCCATCGCCGCGCACTGCGCCTCGCCGTAATTTTGCGGTGAGGTCTCCGCAAGCGGCAAAACATCAACAAGCAAACGCGCCGTGCGCGGCAGAAGATCGGATAGCGGCTCACGGTAACCGTCCGCATCCACACGGCAAAGCAAATCAAACAAAGCATTGCCGCCCGCCGCGGCGATAAACCGCATATACCCTCTCCGGCAAAGCGGCGAAAATATGGGGGTAACATTTTCAATCGCGCCGCGCATCTCGCCGACAGCGGAGGAAACGGAGATTTCACCATAACCGAAACTCGGATCGATATCCTCCTCATCTCCGAGAGCATAGGTTATTTCGCCTTCGTCCTCAAGCACACACGCGGTATCAAAAGCCAAGGCGGCATATCCCGATATAGGAATAAGCATAACGGATATCACCAAAAAACCGCTGATCATTCCCACGCCGAGACCGCAGATGCGGGACACAGCGCCGCGATCCCACTCGTTTCGCCCGAAGACGCACCTTGACACCACCGCGCCGATCACGGCAAAGACAATGGCAAATATCGCAAAAAGCGCGCCGAACACCGCGGGAGTCAACAATGCGCAAAGCGTGCCGTCAAATAACGCCGCAAGCGTTGGCAGTTCTTCGGCGATCTCGTCGCTCATCGTGCCGACGACAGGCTCAAGCTTTTGCGCCAACGTTTGAGACGCGGGAGCCGCAACAAAAAATGCGAGGATCACCGAAATAAGCATGCAAACAAGATTCACGCCGGAGCGTTTGATGCCGCCGAGCGCACCGAAAAGCGCCGCCGTACCCGCAAATACCGTCACAAGTACACCGATTATAATTGTAATGGCAGAAGCCACGGTTTCCATATCGATATTCCTCCCTCGCCGCAAATCGGCAATCACTAATTAATCGTACCGGATACGCTCTCCGCTTTTTTAAGTTTAAACGCCGCAACAGCACCCATTATAAGCTCGACCATAACCAAAACATGTATACCGAGATCAAGCAACATTGACGCGTCAAATCCGAAAAGGAGCATCATACCTCCCATGTAAGCTACGGTATCGATAAAAAAGAGCGCAGTCGCGGTAACGATCCAACCACCTGAAAAACTGTAGACAGCGGTACCGTCCGCAAGTTTGGTTTTGCTTCTTGAGGCAAAAAAGCAAACGGCGTAAAGTCCCAAAACTATAACGGCAAAGATAACAGCCGCCCACAAAAATGCGTTGGGCAAAAAATCCGCCTCTGTCCAGCCGTTTTCGGCATAGTCGATAATACTCTCGGACATGTTGCCTGTATACAGCAACATAAAAAATGTAAGATAATAGGGAAGCGACGCGGAGAAAAGGAAGTAACTGTCGGTACCCAAAAACAACAACGCGATATTAAGCACCGTAAGAGCTATTACCAACATGACGTTTGTACGCGCACTGTTGGCACGTCGATAGAGTTTTGCAAGCGTATCGTCCACCGCGGTGAATTGCGTAGCGGCAGGAGGCATAACCTGTTCGGTATTCGCATCGTTTACCGCCGGCGTATCGACCGAAGTATCATCGGTTGCCGCCATCGGCATGTTCTCTTTATTCTCCGTCATCTCACACCTCGTCAACTCTTGTTATAGTCTCAATGACGACCGGATCACGCGGTACATCCGAAAAATAACCCAAACGTCCTGTTTTTACATCCGCGATCTTATCCACAACGTCAAGCCCCTCGGTAACCATACCGAACGCGGCATACTGAGCGTCGAGGTGCGGCGCGTCTTTATGCATGATAAAAAACTGCGAAGACGCGGAATCGGGATCAGATGTGCGAGCCATGGAGAGTGTGCCGCGGGTGTGTTTTTGCGTATTGTACATCCAACCGTTGGCGGCAAATTCACCCTTGATGGGCGATGTCTCGCGCGAGTCAAAGCTCTCGTCATAGCCGCCGCCTTGGATCATAAAGCCCTTTATGATGCGATGGAAGATAAGACCGTCAAAAAATTTACGGTCGATGAGCGAGAGAAAATTCTCTACTGTCTTGGGTGCGTTTTGTGGGTACAGCTCGGCGCGAATAACACCAAAATTACGCACGCGGATCTCGATGATGGGATTTTTCATGTTGTTTGTCCTTGCCGCGGCTCTGCCGCGGCATTCCTTTCTTTGATCGTATTTAAATGCTTTCGGGCTCAACCTCTGTCGGTCGATCTTCGATATCGTATGCCGCCGCAAATAGTTCGCGCGCGCGCGCAACTCCCTCCTCGCCGCCAAGCCACAGCCATCCGAAAAGCGCCTCAAACCCGGTGGCACGTCTGTATTCGGCGGGGGTAGCCGAACGCGGGGTGTTGGTGTGACCTATATTTCTGCCGCGCCTGTAAGCGGCAGACTCGCGATCGGAAAGCCGAGGCAGTACCCTTTCCGCCGCCGCCGATTGCGCCGTGGCGCGAACGTATTTTGCCGCCGCCGCGTTGAGAGACGCGGAACTGGACAATCCCGAGTTTACCAATCTCTCGCGTGCCAGTATCTCTATAACGCTGTCGCCGAGGTATGCCAGTGCCGCCGCCGTCAATTCATCGCGCGGGTCAATCAATTTGCACCCCGCATTGGCGCAAAGCGCGACGCACCTCTGATTCTATCCCCTCCGCCATCAGCGCAAAACCGAGATCGTTGGGGTGCACACCGTCCATGGTACACTCGTTTTCATATTTACCGAGGAAAAAACTCTCTCCGTCCACATAATAAACACGTTCGTCCCCCGCGTCGCGCGCCGCGCGATAGGTATCTATCACAACATCCTTTCGCACCATAGCTCCCCCGCCGTTTGTGGCAACGTTGGGGCGGGTCACCATGATTATAGGCAGATCGGGCTGTGCCGCACGTATCTTTTTGTACGTGGGCAAATGCGTATCTCTGAGATATTCCGGAGTCGGCGCGTTATGGTCGTAATCAAGGACGAAAAGAAGCATCTCCTGCTTTGAAATATAGTCGATGATGGCGTCCTCCGCCAGTGCTTTACCCGAAAATCCGAGGTTTACAACATTCATATTCAGATATCTTGAAAGAATATTGGTATAAACCAGCCCCGGGCGTGTTGCCGCCGTACCGTGAACTATCGAAGAACCGTATATTATGATAGGCTTTTTGTTGCGGTAAGGCATTCCCGCGCCGAGGTTGGATCCCTCGGCAAGTCCCACATACAGATCGGATACCACCGAATGTATGGGGAAATTGACAGTAAAGTGGCGCATGCGGCGACTGCCGAAGCGAATTATCTGCTCATACCCGCCATCCATATCATACGGCGGCATAAAAACGCGATGATAACGCGATTCGCCGCTCGCATAATCTTCGTAAAGGTCAAACCCCGCGCTCATGGCAAGGGTCATGTGCGAATTGCGACCGATCACCGGCATTTTTGCCTTTATGAGTATATAAGGCGAATCGGTTGAAAAGCGCACTCTGCCTCCCGCGCTCTCGCGCGAAAGCTTAAAAACACCCTCCGACGTGGCGCGCGCAACATCCTCCGGCAAGCGACGAAAGATAGCCTCGCCGCGCGGATCGTAAAAATTATAAAGTTCAAAGGGATCTTCCCTCACGCTGTGAAAGCAAACATCCGTTTCGGGAAAGGAGGTCTCTATGGCAAGGTTTTTATCAACCTCGACGTATTTTTCTTTTTTTATCTCTTCCGACATTGCTAAGCCCCCTTTACATTCCCTGCCGCATGGCGCGGCGCAGTATGCGACCTATGGCATCCGCCATTTTCATAAATCCGAGATCGGTGGGGTGATCGTTATCCACCGTACAGGCGTCAAGCTCAAAACCGCGATATATTCCCTCGCCGTCGATATACCACACCCTTTTATCACCCGCATCGCGTGCGGCACGGAAAGTATCCTCTATCACACGGCGGCGGCGCTCGGAATCGCTCTCCGAGTGCGAAGCAAAATCAGGTCTTGACAACATTATGTAGGGAATATCCGGATGGCTCTCGCGTATTTTTTGGTACATGCGCAGATGTGTGGCGCGCAAATGATCTACCGTTGGGGCGTTGTGATCGTAATCGCTGACAAACGCGCTCATGGGAAGCGACGCCATATATTCCACCATAGTATCCTCGCCGCGGGCGTTACCCGAAAAACCGAGGTTTACAAAATCAAGATCGAGCCGACGGCTGATAACCGCTTGATAGGCAAGTCCCGGACGGGAAGCGCACGCCCCCTGTGTAATGGAAGAACCGTAAAAAACGACAGGCAATCTCGCGCCGCCGTATTTTCTGCCGACCTCAAGAGCGGCGCCGGCATCAAGCCCCACCATCACCTCGGAGACGGGGGAATAAAGCGGAAAATTAACGGTAAGCGCACGGCGGCGGCACTCCCCGAGCTTCAGCGTCATCTCAAACCCATCTGCCGACGAGGGCGAGATCTTGAAAACGCCGACATACGCCGAGCCGACGTCGGTATCCTCGTATACATCAAACGATGAGGAACCAGTAAGCGCCATATGCGGAAATTTTGTTACGTACGGCATGCGCACGCGCAATGCCAGCCGTCCCGAATCGGTACAAAAACGTACGCGCCCGCCTGCCGTGTGGCGTGCGTTGCGGCGAACCCCGGGGTTTACCGTTGCCGCGATATCGTCCGGCATACGGCAAAAATCACCCTCCGCCTGCGGCTCGTAAAGACCGTATATTTCAAACGGCGCCCCCTTTACGTTGTACCAAACAAGACCGTCGGCATCCGCCGCGCCCGGCGTCATGTTTTTATCCACTTCGGCGGGAACCCCCCCCGCCCTCTCGGTATCATTCAATTCAAAAAACCTCCTTGTTGTTAAAATCACAGCCGATTTAAAAGTCGGCGTTGTTTAATCACAATGCGCATATCTCTTTTACGCATTTATTTTTTGATTTTTATCGCGTTGCCTATAACGGATATATCCACACGACCGCCGCACTCGGCGCGCTCACCGTCAAGGGTCCACACTGTGTCATTAGGCAGTTTAAAACGCACCGAAGAGGCACGGAAGAAATCTATCATTTTGCAATTGAGGTTTGAGGTGAGCAGTGCCTGAACTATTTGGTTCAGCTCGTCCACGTTTTTGGGTCGCTTGATAAGTATCACCTCAAAAACGCCGTCGTTCAGCCCCACAAGTTCGGGACGAAGCTTTACAAGTCCCCCCACCGAACGCGAGTTGGTGACCCCGCCGAAAACATAATCCCCGCGTAAGACCCGCTCGCCGTCATCGCATATGACCTTTATGGGCTTTATACGAAAGAACTCTTTAATGCCCTCAATCACGTACGCGGCGTGACCCACATTGTTTTTTACATTTTGCGGCGTAGCGTAAGACGCCGCCGTAAACGCACCGAACGACGCTATATAGGTAAAATATCTGTCCTCTCCAAAACGACCGATATCAAGCGACAGATCTTCACCGCTCACCGCCGTTTTTGCCGCGGCGGAAAGGTCTGCGGTGGGAATTCCGATACTTGCGGCAAAGTCGTTTGTACTGCCCGTGGGAATATAACCGATCGAAACACTCCCCCCTGCGCCAGACTCGATAAGACCGGATATCACCTCGTTCAGCGTGCCGTCGCCGCCGCAACATACGATGCGGGAATATCCCTCGGCGGCTGCCGTCGCGGCAAGTTTTCTTGCATGACCGCGATATTCCGTAAGCGCAACAGTGGGACGGCACCCCTCGGTGCATATTCCCTCCAAGATGTCAAACATTGAGGCACGTGCGCGCAAACGTCCGGATACGGGATTTATTATCAGCAAAAGTCGCTCCGCATCTCGCGCGGCAGATCTTACCGCAGGCGACTTTTTGTTACTCTTTCCAACAAAAAATTTCATGTCCTTATGGTTTTATCCTTTGAGATTTGCCGCACATCGGCGCGGCTACACCTTTTCAATATAATTATATCCGTAAAATAACAAAAAGTCAATAGCGGACAGATACGGCAAAAAATTTTTACCGCGTGTGTATTTTAGTCGGCACTGGACAAAATAATATCACATAGGGTAAATAACGGGAGGATACGCATGACAAACAAAAAAGCAAGATGGCTGACGGTTGCAGCCGCGGCAACCGCCGCATTGGCGCTCGCGCTGGGCGGAGTGGCGCTTTGCTCCGCTGCGGAAATATCCGATAACAGCATCGGCGGTGCAGTGAGCGGGCGGCTTGCCGATTCTTCGCCGAGCGACAACGGCGCGGGCGCCGGCGAATCGATAGTAAGCGCGGTTGTTGCCGCGATCGTTGCCGTTGCCGTGATACTGGTGATAATCGCACTCATGCCGCGAAAAAGAGAAAACGGAACGGAATAAAAAATCGTCTCGGATGCAAATCAAGCATTCGAGACGTTTTTTACAGCAGATCTAAAGCGGATTTACGATTGGCGATCGCACAAAATAGGTTTTCGGAGACTCGGTGAGACTATGTGAGACTATGCGCGAGCAATTACCTGATATAATCAGATCGGGAGCCGAAAATATATTTTGGCAAATGAAAGGTTTGATTATAAAATGGCAAACAATATCGATCTTGAAATCTCCGGTAAGTACATACTACTGCCCGCGGGCAAACGTGCGATAGTCTCCTGCAACGAGGACTACCGCCTACGCTTTACCTTTTCTTCCGAATGGTCAGACTACACCGAAAAAACGGTACTTATATCGGACGGTAAAAAACTTTACTCGGTGAAACTTGAGGCGGGAGCCGCCGAATGCACCATGCCGCGCATCACCGAGCCGCACATGTATGAGCTCGGCATTATCGCTGGCGACGGTCCCGCGCTCGCAACCGTGGGTTTACCCATACTCGTACTGCCCTCGATAAACACGCGCGCCGAAAGCGCCGCAGAGGCTGCGGGAGGAGAGGACATTGTAAGTCAACTGGTAAACGCATTGTCCGCCGCCGACGAACAACTTGAAAAGATCAAGTCGGCAACAAACGCCGCCGAGACCGCAGCCGCTTTGGCGGGGGAAGCCGCCGATGGAGTTGCAGCCGTACGCGACAGTGCAACGCATGCCGCAGCGCAGGCAAATGCTGCGGCAAACGCGGCAAATGAGGCTGCCGACACCGCAAACGATGCCGCCGTATTCGCCGGTGACGCCGCCGAGGCGGCGGAAGCGGCGGCTGTACGCGAAAAGCTCACATTCGGCGGCGCGGTATCGGCAGAGTACGACGGCACCCGGGCGGTAAAAGTTAATATTCCCGCACAGCCCCAAAAACTCCCCTCCCCCGCCGCGCTGACTCTTACCGTCGGCAATCAGAGCGTCAGTTACGACGGCTCGCAAGCAAAGGCGATAACGATAGACAACGCAGCATCCGCCTCGGCGGGACTTGAAACGATCTTTACCGCCACCACTGCCGCCGCCTCATCCTCCTTTACGGCAACGCTCGGAGACAACGGAGAAGCGTTCAGTCTGCGGCACTGGGTGCTTTATATTATGTTGCCGTATTCCGCAGACGGACAAGACACATGGGATTCGCTTTCCCTTTACGCTCCCGGCTCGTTCGGATATGACGCCGCCTTTGAGGCGGATCTTGACAACTCGTTTTTTATCGACCACCCCGGCAGTGGCAATGCCGCAATACGTTTTGAGGGCAACTCGGATATGTCATTCGGCAGAATAGAGTACGTAAGACGCGAGCCCAACCCCGATGAGCCGGATGCCGAAACCGATCAGGCGATAAGCACTCACCCTGTCATGCCCACCGTGCCGCTGACAAAAGTTGAGATAGGTCAGACCACCGGCTATCGTTGCGACGAATACGGGACAAGTATGATTCCCGCCGGCACCAAGATATGCCTTTTGGGCATTCGCTCATGACCGCATGACGGCATACAATGTTATTAAACAAAGGACGGCGGGAATATTATGAAAAACGAAATCGCGGTAAAAGTATCATACCTTACCAACAACAGCTGTTTTAAACTTGCAAAGCCGATGCGGGTGCGGGGGCTTATGTTACACTCGATAGGCTGTCCGCAACCGCGGGCGGAAGTGTTTGCACAACGTTGGGACGACCCGTACAAAGAGGTTGCCGTACACGGCTTTATTGACGGAGTCACAGGCGAGATATGGCAGTTTTTGCCTTGGGATATTTGCGGGTGGCACGCGGGTGGCACGGCAAACCTTACTCACATAGGCGTTGAGATGGGCGAACCCGAAACGGTGCGATACCGTCCGTCAAGCGCGGTATTTGACATCGACCCCGAAGATGTTCCCTCGGCTGTGGAATGCGCGCGCCGTACCTACGCCTCCGCGGTGCGGCTGTTCGCTTATCTTTGTCGGCGTTTTGCGCTCGATCCCGCCACCGACGGCGTAATAATAGGTCATGCCGAGGGTCACGCGCGCGGTGTGGCATCCAACCACGGCGATCCCGAGCACCTTTGGCGGCAACTCGGTTTGGAATACACAATGGACGGTTTTCGCCGCGATGTTGAGGCAACAATGATCGCCGACGATACCGAGACGAAAGAGAGCGAGAACTGCGCGAACGCGCCGATATACACGGTGAGCGCGGGAGACACGCTATCCTCCATAGGCGCAAGATTTGGGCTTGATTGGAGAGTACTTGCCGAGCAAAACGAAATTGCCGACGCCGATCTTATATATATCGGTCAACGGATAAAGTTGTACGGCGCGTACGGCGAAATATACACTGTCCGCGCAGGCGATACGCTTTGGGGTATTGCGCGCCGTCTCCTCGGAAGCGGCGAAAGATATCGCGAGATAACCGTTGCAAACGGCATGAGCGATACCGGTATCACTCCCGGCGAGCAACTTTTTATTCCGATGAGGTGATGGAATGACAGCGGAAGATCTTGCGGTGCGGCTTGAGGGGGTGGACGGACGTTCCCGCGCCAACACAAGAAGAATAGAGGAAATAGAACGTCACCAAGCCGAAAACGACAAAATGCTAAACACCATCGCGCTGATAGCTCAACGCCAGGATACGATGGACAGCGACATAAAAGAAATAAAAGGGGATGTAAAACTGCTTACATCCAAGCCGGCGCGGCGTTGGGAAATGGTAACGGACAAACTTATCCTTGCCGTAGCCGCGGGCATTGCCGCTTATATTATGGCAAAGCTGGGGCTTTAAAAGAAAGGACGGTCAACAATGATAAAAATGATATCGGAAAATAAAGAGAAAATACTGCGGTGGCTTCGCGCGGCGGGCATTCGCGCACTGAAAACCGTGGCGCAAACCGCGGCGGCGACCATCGGAACCGCCGCGGTACTGGGAGAGGTCAATTGGCGCGCCGTCGCATCCGCATCCGCGCTTGCGGGGGTGCTGTCACTCCTGACAAGCACGGCGGGTCTGCCCGAGTGCGAAGAATAAAAAGCGGGGCTGCTCCCTATATCGGGAGCAGCCCCATTTGACAATTTTATACCGAACAACGTTTTATGGATATGGCTTTTCCGGTATCGGTATCGATATCTATCAACACGCCCGTTGACGTCACGCGCCCCTCTGCCATGCAAAACCTTTGCGGCATACAACTGGTGAATCGGCGAATTATCACATCCGCGTCAACGCCGAGAATGCCGTCGGCGGGACCTGTCATGCCTATATCCGTAACATACGCCGTACCGCGAGGAAATATTCTCTCGTCCGCCGTCGGAACATGCGTATGCGTGCCCCACACAGCCGATACGCGACCGTCAAGATACATACCGAGAGCGATCTTTTCGGAGGTTGCCTCCGCATGAAAATCAAGCACCGCAATATCATAACCTCCCGCTTCCCGCGCCAGTATCGCGTCGGCGGAAGCAAATGGGCAAGCCAGTGAACTGCCCATCGACACATTGCCCATAAGATTCATGCAAAGCACCCGCACGCCGCAGGCGCTGACCACCACCGCGCCGCTGCCGGGCGCCGCCGGAGGGTAGTTATCCGGTCGCAAAAGTGTGGGACAATCCTCGTAAAGACGATAGGAATCCCGCCGCCCGAACGCGTGGTTGCCGGTGGTTATAACATCGGCGCCCGCATCGAAAATATCACTCGCATCCCTCTCCGAGATGCCGTGGATATCCGCCGCGTTCTCGCCGTTGACAACGGTCAGCCCCACATCCCATTCGCTTATGCGGCGGCGCAGGTTTTTTCTTAAATATTCAACACCGACCGCACCGGATACATCGCCGACGGCAAGCACGCGAAGCTTCATTTGGATCCCCCTGCTTTTTATTTGTACTTTTTATTTTCAAGCGTCGCGGCGCAGCATTTTAACCGCGGGGCGCGCCGCCAACACGAATATGATCGCACCTACGACAGACTGCGCAAAGTTAAACGGCATGGCGGCAACGCCGCCTATTGCATTACCGTAAACGAAAATGCTCTCATAAGCCCAATAACCCGCAACGTTTACCGCCGCCGCGACAGCCAAAGCGATGAAATTACGCCTACAAAGCGGATCGCGCGAATGTCTGTCAAAAAACAAGACCGCTATTACGCGAACGCCGACGGTTGCGGGTATCCACAGCGGGTAACCGCCTATAAGATCCGAAAGTCCCGCGCCTATTGCAGCCGCGCCGACGGCATACGGTGTGGGTAACATAACGGCGGCAAGAAACACAAAGCCGTCACCTATATGTATATACCCTTGAGCCCACGGAATAGGCAGCTTTATAAAGTATGTGGCGCAAAATATAAGCGCCGCCATAAGTCCGCCGAGAGCCAAGTACCTCACCTCACGATGAGGCGTTTTTGTGTCGATCTCTTTTACAGATCCTTTTTTTGTTTTTTTGTCCATTTCTGACATTTGAATGCCTCCGCACATAAAAAAGATTAAAGCTTTATATTTTGGACGCGATCAGATCGCATCCGAGCTTTCGATTATAAATAAACCGCCGCGACGCACCGATATCAGAGCGCAGTTGCTCACTATCTCGTTGCTTACCGCATACTGGCGGCGCCTTGTCAGGGTAGCACCCTTAATCGGATAACGCACGCCATCGATACTGACGCCGCGCACACGTTCGTCGGCGGCGATAAGCGAAAGATATTTATGATTTCCGCGCCCGATCAGTGTCGAACTCGAACGCAAATATCTAACGCGGTTATACCCATCCGTCATCACGGCATACACACCACGCGCGAAAAGATCCTCAAGAATATAAATATTTGACAGCGCATGATCAAGTCTGCCGCCGAGACCGCCGACGATCACCAGATCATCCGCTCCGCGCTCTATGGCAAGTTCCACGGCAAGCTGCGTGTCGGTATCATCCTTTTCGGCAGGCACGCGGATAAGTTCCACGCCTTCGGGAATATCACCCTCGGGAAGCGAATCGAAATCCCCCACCAAAAGGTCCACTCTGTCTCCGAGTGCGCGCGCGGTAAGATAGCCCATGTCGGCGGCAATACGTATATCGTCAGCCTTCGGATGCTCGGTCACCCGATCAATATCGACTTTGCCGCCCGTATAGATAAATGCTCTCATTTTCCTTTTCCCCAAAACGGTTTTGACTTCAGCGCGGAGTACATCTCAAGATAGCTCTCATGCCGCTCCGCGGCTATCTCGCCGTTTTTGACCGCGCGAACGACGGCGCAGTCCTCTTCTTTTGTATGCGTGCAATCGGAATAACGACAGCCGCCGAGATATTTCTTAAATTCCCGCATCGTCCACGCCAGATCCTCAAGCCCGAAAAAATCAAAACTTTCAAAATCCAACAGTGAAAAGCCGGGCGTGTCGGCAAGATAGCCTCCGCCCGAAAGCGGATAAAGCACCGCGGCGCGGGTGGTGTGCCTGCCGCGACCTATTTTTTCGCTGATGCTTGCGGTGCGCAGTGACAGTTCGGGAAACAGCGCGTTCATTAGAGTGGATTTTCCTACGCCCGATGCGCCCGCAAAAGCCGAAACGCTGCCCTTTGGCAGCGATCTTATAAAACGTTCGATCTCGCTTACGCCTTCCCCCGTGGCGCAGGAGAGCGGAAACACCGAAAATCCCGCGCGGCGATAGATGTCGGCTATATGCACCGAACGCTCGCGATCAAGCTCGCATTTGCCGATGATCACCACCGGCTCTATTGAATTATACTCCGCAATGGATATAAGTTTATCGAGAGTTCCGAGGATAGGCGCCGGGCGTGCCGCCGCAACCGCGGCGAAGATATAATCTATATTCGCAAGCGGCGGGCGTATAAGCGCGTTTCGGCGCGGAAGGATCTCCGTTATCACACCGCCGGAGCCGTCGGAGGCTTCGGCGCGAGCGGCGTCTCCCGCGCTTAAGCTCACGATATCGCCGCACAGAACGCGATCAAGTCGCATCTCGGTATTATACGCGCCGGCTGTTTTAGCATCGTGAGCACCGGGAGCGCGCACAGTGCCGCGGACGCGGCAACTTATGCTGTTACCGCCTTCAACCGCCACGGTGTATATACCGCCCACACCGCGCAAAACTCTGCCGCGGAGGATCTCCTCGTTTTTTTCCGTTATCATTTTCACCTCGGCGGTTGCAACCGCCTTTTAACTTTTCGGTTATTGTTTCACAAGATCGGCGGCAAGAATATATTCGACGGCAAGCGCGATACCGTTTGCCTCATCGCGCGCAAATGTCAAAAGCACTCCGCCGCGCAGACTGTTGTTGTAGGCAAAACGACCGCCGAGTCCCGGAGAATCGTATCCTATCGACCCCGCCGAAGCGAGAACAGTATCGCCTTGGGTGATATCCGTATCTCCTGTACCGTCGCAATCGACGATACACCGCACTCCGGACGCTGCAAGGCGAGTAAGTGTTTCGGCGGCTTCGTTATCCTCGTCAATTGCCGTCTCCACATCTCCCGCGGTTATCACACAAAGCGTCGCATCCGAGAATTCACTGTCCTCTATCAGCTTTTCCGCCGCGATCAGCGCGTCTTCACCGCTGTCCCCTATAAGGCAAATACCGCCCGCCGCATCGCCCATGCCGATCTCTATAAGCGAACCGTTGCCGCAACCGATACAACCGTCTGTTGCCGCCACGACCTCGTTTTGCATCACTGCGGGTAAGGAATCGGAATCATTGTTTGACACGTCTTCGTCGGCGCCGATAAAACTCCAAGCGATACCGCGCGCACACAGCGGCGCGGCAATTGCCGCCCATGACTCTTTAAGCTCCGCACGATCACCTGCTCCCGCCGAAAGCTCGCCCGTAAATATCACCATATCAGGCTCAGCGTCGTCAAGCAACGCCTCGATTGCGGCTATCGAATGAGCGGAGGAGTCGGGTGCGGCAAGCACCAGTGCGCGAACGTTGCTTTTTTCTCCGAGAGAATTCTTGGTTACGGTTATACTGCCGCCGTCCGTTTCCTCGACCTCCATGCGAAAATTCGAATAACCCGCAAGCACCGCGTGGATATCAGCCGTGCTCTTGCCATTGTCGTCTATAAAAACCGCGAAGGTTGAATCGCCGTTGTAGTTGCTGAGAAAACGGTCAATGCCCGCCGCCGCACCGGCGCTGCCAAACGCCTCGATTATAAGGTCGCCACGGCTGTTGAAATATGTACGAAATCCATCGGCGCCGATTGAATAATAAGCGTCGCTGTAATCCGTTTCTGACAGATCGGTATGCCCGATAACTATCGCGCCGCCGGATGACACGCCGTCGATATAATCATCGGCGGTTATCGCGAACAATGCGTCTGTCGCCGGGATAAGCCTTGCCGCGTAGCCGTATCTGTCGTACAACTCGCCCGCAAGTTCTCGCGCCGCGTCAAACGACCATTCGCTCCCGGGGTTATCGCGATAGATGATATCAACGCTCACATCCTCGTGTGCGTCCGCAGCGCCGACAGCATATCCGTCGTCGTCATTGAGCTCCATCATCTCGCCTGCCGCAGGGAACAATCCTATTGCCATTGCGGTAAAGATAACAGCTCCCGCCGCACGGAACACACTGCCCGCCGCGCGGTGTTGAAGCATTTTGTTGACAGCCGATATAATGGCAATGTATATTCGCCCAAAGAATACAGCCGTCATTTTAAAAAAGTTCATAGATCGATCGGTCTTGACCCCAAAGGGTAGCCTTTCTTGTTTTTTATATTGGGTTGATCTCGTTTTGTACCTATTTAATATATAATATATCCGTAATCGTCTCCGTCGTTGCCGTCTCCGTCATCTGTCATATCATCATCGTCAGGATCCGGATACGAATCAACGTCCGGATCCGTTTCGATATCAGGTGAGATCATACCTCCCGAAGATACGGTGAGTATCACTATTTCTTCCCATTCGCGCTCGTGCACGACGGTACCGCCGATCGGAGATTGCTCTATCACCTGCCCCGCGGGGTAAGGAGAAGCCACTTCGTTTATATACCACACAACTTTTGCCGCAAAGAGTTTCTCTTTCGCCTCGGCAACCGTAAGCCCGACAACATCGGGAATGGTAAGCACCGCCATATTGTTTGTATAATCGGAGCCGCCGCTTACGGTGACATCAACCGTTATCTCTCCCGGATAGCCTGTAACGATAACGCCCTGCGGCGTCATTTGATCGATAACGGTTCCTTCGGGTTCCTCGCTGCAAACATACCAAACATAACCGATATCCGCACCGTAGAGCCCCAAAGTTTCGCGCGCTCCCGCAAGTGTTTTGCCGGATATGCGCGGCATGCTGAAGCTTACCTCAACCGGCGTATAGTTTTGGCCGGCGCTTATCGTAAGCACCACGCTTTCGGTATCCGGATCCACAGAATATCCGAATCCCGTCGTTATCTCGGTACTGCCCTCGGGGGATTGCGCTATAACCGTGCCTATAGGCTTATCGCTCGCCGCGCTTCTTACCCGCGCCGTACGCAGACCGTATGTAGTCAGCAGAGCCACGGCATCCGCGCGACTCATGCCCGTAACATCCGGAACAAACTCAACGTCATGCTCGCTGCCTCCGCTGACAACAAAACTAACGGGGTCGATTCCCGGTACAGCCTCGCTGCCCGCAACGGGATACTGCCCGAGCACCGTGCCCACGGGTTGGGACGAACGTGTATATATGACCTCGCCCACAGAAACTCCGAGACTTGCAAGTTCCGTCATGACCTCGGCTTCGCCAAGCCCCGCAAAATTCGGCAGTTCGACTCCGCTCACCGCGCCCGATATCGTTCCGCGGCTGACTCTCACCGTCACCTCGCTTCCCGCAACAAGTCGGGAACCGGGGGCGGGTTCCGTCATTATAACATATCCCGACGGTACGGCGGCGTTGGCTTCTTCCACAACCTTAACTATAAAGCCCATGCCGCGCAACTCGCTTTTTGCGGTACGCCAATCGCTGATAGTATAATCCGGCATGGTCAGCATGCGCGGACCGAGGCTAAGCGTTATATTCACCGTGCATGGGACCTTTTTGTGCGACCCCGCAGTGGGAGTTTGCTCAATAACACAGCCGAGCGCGACATCCTCCGAATATTGCTCGGTATATACCAACACCACATCTCCCTCGCGCAGTCCCTGCGACTCAAGCTCTCCGCTCAGCAACTCGGCGCACGTCTCGCGGTCAAGTCCCGAAAAATTCGGTATCTTAACGCCGAGCGTTTTGGTGGTCATGCCTCCCACCACCTGATCGAACGCATAAAACAACGAGACCAAACCGACTATCAGCAAAGCTACCGCCACACCCATGATAATGGGCGTCATCGATTTTGAAGGTTTGTTTTGCGCGCGATTGCGGCTTGAGCGCTTAAACGCTTCTATCCGCGCAGGGCTGTAAACACTGCGGGTGGGATCTTTTTTGATTCGGCGCAACTCGCGCAGCATATCCGCCGCCGAACGGTAACGCTTTTGCGGCTTTTTTTCCATAGCGTAAAGTATCAACTGTTCAAGCCCGCGCGGCACGTCCTTTGATATCTTGTGCGGCGGTTCGGGACGGTCGTTCATATGCATAAGCACGACCGAGATAGGGCTTTCGTCATCAAACGGCAGCTTTCCCGTAAGCATTTCGTACATCATAACGCCGAGGGAATAAAGGTCGCTACGCTCATCGGCGGCGCAACATTGCGCCTGCTCGGGGCTGATGTAATAAACGGTGCCAACAGTTTTATCGGAACCGTCGGTCTTGTCCGACTTATCCGTCTCGGCGGGGGGGACGGCGACTTTACCGGACTTTACCGCCGCCCCCTCGGGGAGCTTGGCAATACCGAAATCCATAACTTTTACCGCGCCGTCCTTAAGGAGCATTATATTTTGAGGTTTTATATCGCGGTGTATGACTCCCTTTGAATGCGCGTGTACGAGAGCGGAAAGTATCTGCTCGGTATATGCGATTATCTCGCGCGGCGGCAACGCGCCGCGCTTATCCATATACGCGCGGAGCGACACCCCCTCAACATATTCCATTACAAGGTATTTATGCTCGGTATCCACCGAAACATCGTGAATATCCACAATGTTGGGATGAGACAGCATGGAAACGGCTCTCGATTCGTTTAAAAAGCGTTCAACAGCATCTCGCTCGCCCGCTATCTCATCGCGTAGCATCTTAATGCCGACGGTTCGATCTTCTTGCGTATCGTAAGCGCGGAATACCACCGACATGCCGCCGGTACCGAGTATTTTTTCAAGCCTGTATCTGCCGTCAAGCAGAGTTTTTTCATATTTTTCAAATATATATTTTTCAAACGGTAAGGATGATCTTGTATTTTCCATTTTATCGTTTCGGTGCCGTGCGCCTCTCCGTGATCTTTCTTGTTCTCACAATCGGTTATTCCGCAAACGTTTGTCTGCGCCCATCGGTCGTTATCCGATCGATCTCTGCCGAATTATGTATTTTGTTTCATGGTTAAAGCTCGGCTATAAGTACTGTTATATTATCCGGTCCGCCGGCGGTATTGGCAAGTTCTATAAGTCCCCTCGCCTTTTCTGCAAGCGTTCCGCCGTCGCGAACGACCGTCATTATTATCTCATCGCTTACACATCCGCTGAGTCCGTCGGTGCAAAGCAACAACCAACGCCCGCCCTCCTCGTGATGAGACATATCGAGAGAGCGAATATCCGGGCGCACCGTGTCGTCTATTCCGACGGCGCGCGTTATCACATTGCGCACGGGAGAAACGCGCGCCTCCTCTGCGCTCATCTCGCCTATATCGACAAGATGCTGCACATAAGAATGATCGTGTGTGAGTTGTTTTATATAGTCTCGACCTATATCATACATGCGGCTGTCGCCGATGTTGAGATAATATCCGCCGACATCGGGACAGATAAGCAATGCGACAAGCGTTGTTCCCATACCCGCAAGCCCCGGATCGCCGTCGGCTGCGGTTCTCACGGCATTGTTTGCAAGCACAGCGCCGCGCTCAAGCGCATGCTTCATGGCAGCCGCCGTAGGAGGGGGAGGCAATACCCCGTCGATCACCTCGTCCGCGGGCAGTGCGCCTCTTACGGCACGAACAAAAACATCGCGCGCGGTCGCCGAGGCGGTAGCGCCTCCCGCGTGACCGCCCATACCGTCGCAAACGACGCAAAGCGTGGCGCGACCGAGGGTGTATATCCCAAAGCAATCCTGATTTTCGGCTCTGCGTGAGCCGATATCGGTCAGTCCGTAGCAATTAAATGACATAGATAGCTCCTTTCACGCACGATGCGCAAATGCGTGGCGGCAGTATATGATTATACAGCCTTAAATTGACCTTGATTTTGCGAAAAGATTATAAGGATGGAAATAAAATTCTTCTTACCGCGTCGGTTGCAACGAAAAATCCTGTTTTTCCGCCGCGGCGCGGCGAAGTTGACCGCAGGCGGCGTCGATATCCGGACCCAAACGGCGGCGCACGGTGGCGCGTATGGCATGCGTCTCAAGTTCCGCCGCAAAGCGGGCTATCTCCGAGCGCGAGGGCGGCATAAGCCCGGTCTCGCGCACGGGATTTACCGGTATAAGGTTCACATGTATCGGCATGCTCTCACCGCGACCGCGCAGAGAGCGATTAAGCAGGTCGGCAAGCCGCACGGCGTCTGCCTTGCTTGCATTTTTGCCTTTTATAAGGGTGTATTCAAAGGATATCCGCCGCCCGGTGCTTTGGTAATAGTATCTGCAAGCGGACATCAGCTCGGATATCGGATAACGCCGATTGACCGGCATTATCTCGGAACGCGCTTCATCGGTGGGCGCGTGAAGCGAAATCGAAAGAGTGATCGGCAACCGCTCGCCAGCCAGCCGTCTGATACCGTCGGCAAGCCCGCAGGTGGAAAGAGATATGTGTCGATAACCGATATTTACGCCGCGGCTGTCGTTTACAAGCCGCAAAAAGCGGGTAACGTTTCGGTAATTGTCAAGCGGCTCGCCGATGCCCATCATAACTATGTTATCCACACGCTCGCCGCTGTCGGCACCGACGGCTATTACCTGCCCCAGTATCTCGCCGGCGGTAAGGCTTCGCACCCGCCCGCCGATGGTGGAGGCGCAAAAGGCGCATCCCATACGGCACCCCACCTGCGAGGATACGCAAACGGTGTTGCCGTGCTCGTAGCGCATAAGGACCGTCTCCACGCACGCGCCGTCCGCCATCTCAAAAAGATATTTTGTCGTACCGTCCACCGCCGATACCTGCTTTTTTACCGCACGCGGCAGATGGTAGGGCGCGATATTTATAAGTTTTTCACCGAGTGCGCGAGGTACGCCGGGCATATCCGTTGGAGACTTTCCGCGGGCGAGCGCCCTGAATATTTGCTCTGCTCGATACTTCGGCTCACCGATCGAGAGTAGCAACTCGGCAAGTTCCTCATATTCGTAGGAAAGCAAGTCGCGCGGGCGCTCATCATCCGCGATATTATTATTATCTTTATCCGTTAAATTTAAATCGGAAGTTTTCACTTGCTCTTTTTTTGCTTGATTTTCTTTTTCGTTTGTCATTTTGCCTCCGCGTCGGGTAGTCTTTTCATGGCAGCTATAAAAAAACCGTCGCCGCCGTGCGGCATGTCGGTGGTAAGCGTTAGCATGCCCCCGGCTCCTCCGTCGATACCGGGGAGGTCGATCGGAGTGAGGCAAAAATCCTCATGCTCCGTCAAAAACGCACGCACGACATCCTCGTTCTCACGCGGCAAGATCGTACAGGTGGAATACACCAAAACGCCGCCGCGGCGAACCCCTTCGGCAGAAGCCGATAGTATAGCAAGACCGAGCGCGGGCAGGTCGGCGCTCTCCGCGGGGTCGCGATAGCGTATTTCCGGTTTGCGGCGTATCGTTCCGTAACCGGAACAGGGAACGTCGCACAGCACGCGATCGAAAGCGCCTCGATATTTTTCGGGGAGCGGCAAGGACGAATCCCGTTCGCTTGCGCGGATGACAGTCACTCCCTGCGCCGCCGCGCCCGATGATATAAGCGGCAAGCGGGAAGTTTGCAATTCGAAGGAAATAACCTCTCCGCAATCCTCCATCATCATGGCGGCGGATATGCTCTTGCCTCCGGGTGCGGCGCAGGCGTCGAGCACACGTTCGCCGGGGCGAGGAGAAAGACATTCGACCGCAAGCTGAGCCGCCTCGTCTTCGACAAATGCCAACGGCAATTCGCCGAAAAGGCAGGATGGCAAGCCGCCGCGCACCTTTATACCGTGTTTACTGACAGTAGCGGGAGTGGCTTCAAGCCCCTCGGCGGCGATCGTTTTTATAAGTTCTTCACGCGTGGTGCGCAGGGTATTGACCCGCAATGTCAGCGGAGGAGGTTCAAGGCTTGCTTCAAGCATCGCCTCGGTGCGTTCCTCTCCGTATGCCGACAAAAGCTCGCGCGCCAGCCCCTCGCATACCGAATATTTTACCGAAAGGTAACGCAAAAGTTCGGCTTTTCCGCAACCGCGCTCGGGGAGCGGAAACGTCAAATGTCCATCCTCGGTGCGGCGCAGATATTCGCGCAAAAGCGCATTGCAGAATCCGCGCGAGCCGCCGCGCGCAAGGGATACGGTTTCGCTTACTGCAGCATGCGGAGGAATACGATCGCAAAACGCAAGCTGATAAAGACCTATGCGCAATATGCATTTTGTTTCATCATCCACGCGAGAAAGCGGGCGGGAGGACAGAGCCTCCGCTATATAGTCAAGCGTTAGGCGCCGTTCGGTAACGCCGCGAATAATTCGCGACGCCAGCGCGGCGTCAGCCGCGCTCATACCCGCCGCGCGAGCGCGATCAAGCGAAATATCGGACACGATATCGCTGTAACCGCCGCCGTCTATGCGGCGCAAAGCGCGAAGCGCCACCCTCCGCGCGTTGGGGCGCGGGGGAGTATTTGTTTTTTTGCTGTTTTTTTGCGCTTTTTTTGCGTCCATTGCAATTACCTTCGGTTTATTTTCGGGAGGTCTGTATTTGCCTTTTCGTATTTTTGATTTTTCACGCCGTGCGGTATCCGCTTGTAAGACAAAGTTTTACAAGCGTGATCATCTGCGGCGGTCATTACGGCTGCTTGAAGCTATAAGCACAAGTCTTAACAGTTGAAGCAACGATCCCGCCAAGGCGGCAAGGTATGTCATTGCGGCGGCGGTGAGCATTTTTTTACACCCCGCAAGTTCTTCCTCGGTAAATCTGCCGTCGGCACGGAGCGCCGCCATTGCGCGGCGGCTTGCGTTAAGCTCGACAGGCAGCGTGACCACCTGAAAAAACACCGCCACGGAAAAGGCAATAATGCCTATATTCATAAGCAAAAGCCCGCTCTCCGTTGCCGCGCCGAGGATAAGACCGAGAAAGAATATCGGCCATGCAAGCTGCGACGCGATATTGCAAACGGGAACTATCGCCATGCGCAGTTTTATGGGCGCGTACCCATCGGCATATTGCAGAGCATGCCCCGCCTCGTGCGCGGCAATTCCCACCGCCGCCACACTGTTTTTGCCGATAACGCCCTCGGATAGGCTGATTGAGTTGGTTTTGGGATCAAAATGGTCGGTCATCTCTCCCGCTATCGCGCCGATGCCGACATTGTAAACTCCGCCCGAACGCAAAACGATCTGCGCGGCATCGGTACCGCTCACGCCGGCGCGACAACCGATCTTTGAATACTTCGAATAAGCGCTCTTTACTTTTATCTGCGCCCACAGCGTAATGATGTAGGCAATGATTATTAAAATATATGTCGGATCAAAATAATAATATGGCATGGATACCATCCTTTCTTTCGTGCGCACGTCGCGCCGCTTTATTTAAGTCTGTCTCCGATGCTGATCCTACGACCGCGAATAAACTCCGCCGCCGTCATTTTTCCTTTGCCCTCCGGTACAAGTCGGGTAACCGTAAGACTGCCCTCCCCGCAACGGACGGTAATGCCGCCCTCTCCTCGGTCGGATATCGCCGTGACCTCGCCTATCTTTGCGGCTGTATCGTCCGAGCATTCCACGACATGCGCCGCCGCAATTTTCAAAAGCTTTCCGTCCGGCATATACGCACGCGCAAGCGGCAGGGGGGAGAGCCCTCGCACGAGATTCGCTATCTCGCGGGCGGTGCGCGAAAAATCTATAACGCAAGCCTCTTTTTCAAGCTTTGCTGCATATGTGGCACCCTCGCCGGGCTGCGGGGTGCGTGTAAGCGTACCCGCCTCAAGAGCCGCAAGGGTCTCTTTCAGCAATTCGGCTCCCACCGCCGCCATGCGGTCGTGCAGTGCGCCGAAATCGTCCTCGGGCAAAATATCCACTCGGCGTCGCAAAAGCATGTCGCCGGTATCTATCCCTTCGTCCATATACATGGTGGTAATACCGGTGTGATCCCGTCCGTCTATCATCGCGCGTTGCATGGGCGCGGCGCCGCGATACTCGGGCAAAAGCGAACCATGCACGTTGATACAACCGAAGCGCGGCAAATCAAGCACCTCGCGCGGCAGAATCCTGCCGTATGCCACAACAACAATAAGATCCGGCGCCATTGCGCGAAGTTCGGCTTGCACCGCTTCATCACGCAATGTGCGGGGCTGATATACGGGAATGCCCAACTTTCCCGCCAATACCTTGACCGGCGGCGGGGTAAGTTTATGTCCGCGCCCCGCGGGCTTATCCTCACGTGTATACACGCCCACAATCTCGCTGCCGCAATTTGCCGCATATTCGGAAAGAGCGGAAAGAGACGCCGCGGCAAACTCGGGCGTGCCCATAAAAACTATCCTCATCTGTCTCCCTCATCGTCCATCGAAAGGGCAATATCGGTGTAGAGTTTACCGTCCAAATGATCAAGTTCGTGGCAAAACGCACGCGCGAGCAATCCCTCGCCCGTGATCTCCACCTCCTCGCCGTTATATCCGAGCGCACGCACCGTAACTTTCATCGGTCGGCGCACGATTCCGGAGCGACCGGGCACGGACAGACAGCCCTCGCCGCCCTCCTGTTCGCCGGACTCGTACACTATCTCGGGATTCAGCAGATATATCGGGTGCCCCTCCTCAACCTCTATTACCACTATTCGGCGCAAAATACCTACTTGCGGCGCGGCAAGTCCCACGCCGTCTGCCGCACGCATGGTCTCAAGCATATCGTCAAGGAGCATTTGTATCCTCGGCGTGACCCGCTCCACGGGACGGCACACGCGCCGCAGGGTATCGTCGGGTACGCAAACTATCTTTCTTTTTGCCATTTATATCTTCTCAGCCTCTCATTCTTCGTTTTGTGTTTTTCGATCTTCGCCTTTTTACGTCTCAATCGGTTCGGATTCCGCAATTATATATTCGTCGGATTCAAATCAACCGCAAGCACGGGACCGCGGCGTGCGGTCTCGGAGAATTCAGCCCGCAATCTTGCAAGCATCCCCCGACTCCTTGCAGTAAGCTTGCACTTGAGTATCATTCTTATCCTGTACTTTCCATCCACCCTGTATACCGGCGCCTCAAAAGGACCGAACACTATCAGTGGCACATCGCGATACTCGCCCGACGACAGCTTTTTCAATCGCTCCGAAAGTTCGGCTCCCGCCGCAACCGCCGCTCTTTCGTCCGGGGATGTAACGGTCATCAAAACAATATCGCAAAACGGCGGATACGTCAACGCCCGCCTCAGGCGTATCTCGCGGGAATAAAAAGTATCGTAATCCTGCGCACAGGCAAGCTTTATTATTTCATGATCGGGATTGTTTGTTTGAATTATCGCCTCGCCCGGTTTTTGGGCGCGACCCGCACGACCTATCACCTGCGTAAGCATGGCAAACGTACGCTCACCCGCCCTGTAATCGTCAAGATAGAGCGACATATCCGCAAGTAACACGCCAACCAGTGTAACGTCCGGAAAATCATGCCCCTTTGTTACCATTTGAGTACCGAGCAGTATATCCGCCTCGTGCGCGCGAAAGCGGGTGAGAAGATCGTCATATGACTCGCGCGTAGATGTGGTATCGGTATCCATCCTTATAATTCGCGCCCCGGGTATAAGCGCGCGCAACTCCTGCTCCACACGTTGTGTGCCGTAACCCATGCGCACCAAATGCGCGGAACCGCATGTGGGGCATTTTTCCGGCAGCGGCATATGCCTGCCGCACCAGTGACAAACCAACTCTCCCGCGGCATAATCCTCACCGCGAGTATGGTAAGTCATGGATACCGAACACCGCGGACAGCTTATCGCCTCTCCGCATGACGGACAGGAAACAAAAGTGTTATACCCGCGGCGATTTATAAAAAGCACCGCCTGCTCGCCCGCCGCCACAACGCGGCAAAGCTTTTCGGCAAGTTCGGTACCGATCGGCGTGACGTTTGCCGCGCGCACCTCGCGCCGCATATCCGACACCGTTACGGCGGGCAAAACCGCTCCGCCGTAACGGTGGGTGAGTCGCACCAACGTATAACGACCGTCCATCGCCTGTTTAAAGCTTTCAACCGACGGCGTTGCCGAGCAAAGCAACATCAACGCGCCGGAGCTGGCCGCACGGTATCTGGCAATATCCCTCGCATGATAGCGCGGAGACATATCCGACTTATATGTGTGCTCCTGCTCCTCGTCTATAATGATCATACCGAGATCCGCAACCGGCGCAAATATCGCCGAGCGGGTTCCGAGCACAAGCGGAGCCTTCCCCCGACGTATGCGCTCCCATGTTTCGTAGCGTTCAATACGCGTCAGTCCCGAATGGAGCACCGCCACCATATCGCCGTAACGCCCCGAAAAGATTCTGACGGTCTGCGGCGTCAGCGCTATCTCCGGCAAAAGTAATATAACGCCCCGCCCCGCAGCCAAAACGCGGTCGATAAGCGAGAGCATTACCGCTGTTTTGCCGCTGCCGGTCACACCGTAAAGCAATGCGCCGTGCGGCTCGCCGCTCATGGCAAGTTTTGATAGTTTGAGCCGCGCCGCCTCCTGCTCTTCGCTGAGTTGCATCGGAGGGATATCGGCGATCATTCGGGCGATCGCTTTTTTTCTTTCGTCTTCATCCGAATCTTCCGCTTCGTCCGCACGGGAGGCGACATCGGCATCACCCGCGGGCGGCAGTCTGTCCGCGTCGGCAACGACGCGGCGCAAAAGCCCCTTTTTTTCAAGAGCCGAAAGTTGAGCGCGGCATTCGCCGAGTTTTGACTCGATAAAAGATTCGCGTACACCTGCCTCATCCGAAGATTCGGCAAGCATACGAAGTATTGCCAACTGCACCTCAGAGCGCGGGCGCTTTACGGTTGGATGTTCGCCCTCGGCTATCAAGGCAAGCTCGCCGCGGTCTATCGCCGGCAGGCAAACGCGAACGGTGCCGCCGTCCCGCCCCGGAGCCATCTCGCGCACAAGATAAGGGCGGCGACCGCGGCAGAGCCCGCGCGCCGTTTCGATAGCGGAAGAACCGAAGCGCGATGTAAGCGCCTCTGCCGATACGCGCCCGCGCTCGCGAATATATTCGAGCAATATGAGCGCGGACGGCTCCATGCTGTCGATATCAACTTTCATATCGCCGCCAACCCCGAATCTTGCGGGGTTGGGGCAGTAAAACACCGTAAGTTTCGAAAGCACCGCCGGCGGCAACATGGCATGCACCGCCTCGCCGACCGTGCAAAGCGTGCGCTCTTTCATAAAAAGACAAAGCCCCAGCATCTCGGAGGTAAGCGAGATATCGGATATAACCGCAAATATAGGCTTTAGCTTATTTTGCGGCGTACGGGTCTCCTCCCGCACCGAGGTACAAAGCGCCAACGCACGGCGGTTGCCGTTACCGAACGGTACGCCGAGAAAGCACCCCGGGCGCACATTATGCCCCTCCGGTATGCGGTAATCATATTCGCGATCTATCGAGAACGGTGCGTCAAGCAGATATACTCCCGCATACATTCAAAAAACTCCATGTG
>CAZISZ010000007.1:0-25585 GCA_964542035.1 uncultured Ruminococcus sp.
GGCATCATATATGCGAGCCGCCCCCATGTATCCGCTCATTCCGAAAGACCTATAAGCGGGTAGAGTTTGTAAATATCGCCCGCCCCCATAACAACAAGAGTATCCCCCTCGCATATCTCATCGGCAAGCAACTCGGCTATATGCTCAAAACTTCCGCCGCCTACGGCGTTGCCGCCCATTCGCTCCACCTCACGCGCAAGACTGTCACAGCTCACACCCATCGTATCGGTCTCACGTGCCGCGTAGATATCGGCAACGATCACGCGATCGGCAAGGCACAAAGCATCGGAAAAATCTTCAAACAGCTTTGCTGTACGACTGTATGTGTGCGATTGAAAAACGCAAACGAGCCTGCCATCCGTCATTTGGCGTAATGTACCGAGTGTGGCACGTATCTCTGTGGGATGGTGCCCGTAATCGTCATACACATCGGCGCCGCAAAATCTGCCTTTGTACTCCATACGTCGATGCGCGCCGCCGAACTTGGCAAGACCGCGAGCTATACCCTCCGGCTCCAATCCGCAACAACGTGCGGCGGCATACGCCGCCAAAGCATTGTAAACATTATGCGCGCCGGGCACCGAGAGCGTAAGGCTCACCTCACACTCTCCGCGATAAAGTATATCAAAACTTGCGCGCCCGCGGTCAAATTCTATATTTGCCGCGGAATAATCGGCTGTGGGATCTTTGGTTGACACCGTTATCTTTTCACCGCCGTAAAGGCGCGCGGCAAGCATTACATTTTCGTCATCCGCATTTATGATCGCCTTGCCGTCCGCCCCGGAAAGAGACATAAAAGACGCAAAGGAACGGCGTATCTGAGCTATACTTGAAAAATAATCAACATGATCCATCTCTATATTCAAGACCACCGAAACGGTAGGATTAAAATCGAGAAACGAATCCATGTATTCACAAGCTTCAAACACAAAATTATCTCTGCCGCCGAGATGATATGCGCCGCCCATAGCCGAAAGTTCGGCACCGGAAACAACAGTTGGATCGCCTCCCGCCTCCATAAACGCAAGTGCGCACATGGAGGTACAGGTGCTCTTCCCATGCATACCGGAGATGCCGACGCGATTTTTGTAGCCTGTCATGATATAGCCGAGATAATCCGCACGGGAAATACAGGGCAATCCCTGCCGCAGCGCCGCCTTATATTGCGGATTATCCGGGGATATGGCAACAGTATAAACAACCGCCTCATAGCCATCTATCAGCACGGGATCCTCGGTATAGTGTATATCTATCCCGCAAAGGCAGAGTTCATCGGTAAGCGCTGTCCGGGTTCTGTCCGAACCGCCGACGCGATATCCGTGAATGAGCGATATATGCGCCAAAGACGACATGGTTATTCCGCCTATGCCGATAAAAAATATGCTTTTGCGACCGTTGAGCATTTTTTCGATCTCTACGGCTCCGTAATGTGTATTCGGTGTTGACATGTAAGTCACGGGCGCTGTGCCCGACCTCCCTTATTTGCTTTCGGGCACTCGCACGCCCGATGTTTTTACGATCCTTTCGGATCGCTGTTTTTTACGATTTAAAGAATCACGAAAAAAACCCGAGTTCTTTGAATAACCGTCACAATGGAACTATATACTAAAATGTGTAGAGTGGAAAGCGTCGATGACATGATTCAACGGGCGCTTTTAAAGTTTAATTTTTCGACCCACGCGGTCGATATCGACACGAAAGGAACTCAAATTATGGAAATCACCGACATTAAGGTAAGAAAACTGTTTGACGACGGCCCGATGAAGGCTATAGTTTCCGTCACATTTGACAATGAGTTGGCACTTCACGATGTAAAAGTGATCAACGCGCGTGACAGATACTTTATTGTAATGCCCAGCCGCAAAAACCCGGATGAAACATATCGCGATATTGTTCACCCGATCAACACGCAGTTCAGAAGCAGACTTGAAGCGGGAGTGCTTGAAGCTTACAAGAAAGCGGTTGCGGAAGCCGAAGAGGCAACCGCCTCCGACGAAACCGCGCCCGATGACGCGACCGGCACCGCCACAGCCGTATGATCGGCAAAAAGCATCAAAACTCAAAACCGTAACGTCGCGCGGTGCGGACTCGGTCCGCACCGATGGCAAAAACAATCTGTCCCATCGGGATCGCTCGCATTGCGAGGCGATCCCGATTTTTTATTTGCTGCGTCGCAGTGTTCAAGCCCGCGAACGGCGGGTGATATTCTCCACCGCATGAGACATCAAAACACCACCATCTGTGATATCGACTATCCCATAACTGCGCCGCACGCCCACACCCGCGGTTCCGGGGTTAAAAATATACATGGGTCGCTGTGTTATCACACCCGCAACATCGCTGCCGGCGGGAATGTATTTTTCAAACATAATATGCGTATGACCGAACATAAGAATATCCGCACCGCGCCCGTGCGCATATGCCGCAGCTCGCTCCCAACCGTTTTTCACACCCAGCGCATGACCGTGCATGAGGAGTATATGCCAACCTTCGATCTCGATCGTCAATTCGCGCGCCGGCATATCGGAACTGTCACGGAAAGCAAAAATGCTTTCATCACAGTTACCGCGCACACACCACACCGGCAGATTGCGGGTATTGACGGTTGCAATATCCGAATATCCGTCGCCGAGATGCACGATCCCCGCGGTATCCAAGGCGTCAAAATGCTCCTCGGCGGCGCGGCGGATCAATGCGGGGTTACCGTGCGAATCTGAAAACACAACCAGCCTTTTCATTTTCGAGTGTATGTAAAATAAATTATCATCATAAAAATCATTGCAAGCCGTCCGAATTATTTACAAATCTCACCGTTGGATTATTTTCCATCTCGCCGCAAACTATCTCCAACGCTTCGCAAACGGCCGCGCTCGCCTCTACGTTAATCAGCTCAATCGCCCATTGCTCCGTTGCCATTTCGTCATCAGTAAATCCCAACGCGGATATACCGGAGGGATCGCGCATGGAAAGTTCGAAAATCCGCCCGAAAACATCCTCCGAGATAACGCATGATGCATATGCGCGCCATTCATCTTCCCGCATCGTCTCATATATACCGTCAATACATTTGACGCTGTATTCGGCACCGTTTTGACCGTCATATCTGGCTATGAGCACCGTATCAAGCGCAAAGTCCTCTTTTTGCGGTATAAAAATCTGCTCGATATTTTCCCGAATATCTTCGATATTCACCATATTGACAGGCGCTTTGTTGCTTTCGGCGGTATCGGAAGACGAATCGTTGTGTGGTAATGTATCCTCGTTGCATCCCCAAAGGACAAATACCAGTAACGCTAACGCCGCACAGATCGGCACAAGTTTTTTAATTTCGTTCTTCATTGGTTTTTATTTCCCATGTCTTAATTTTTTCGCTCGGGTGATATTCAAACGCACTCCGCCGCGGTTTGATTTTCGGCATTTTCAAACGCCGTCCCCATAACCGCGCCGCGCGGTACGGAAAAACGGAACTTCCCCGGTTCAACGTCAATTTCAAGTCGGCGCATTTCCCTTATCTCGCCGTCCACGCACACTGCCTGATCACGGTCAAATTCAAATACGGCGTGTGAACAACTTACATACTCGCGCAAATCGTCGATCTTGCGGTTAAACGGCAATGTGCCGTCCTTGTATTGTTTGACCAACGTTAAAAATTTTATGCGTGAGATATTCTTTATCTTTATGATGTTCACCTTGCCGTCGGAGAGATCCGCCATAGGCAGTGCGTCAAATCCGCCGCCGCAATACGGACCGTTGGCTATCGCGCAAAGCAACAAACTGCAATCCTCGGTCTCTCGCCCATCGATGCTGAGTTTAAACGATGCTCCCGGCTTGCGCACGAGAGTGCGAACAAGACCGAAAATGTATGCCAATTTACCCGGAACCCAAGACTTGCGTTTTATCCTTGCGGTCTCCTTTACTACCTCGCAGTCGAAGCCGATATTTATCATGTTTGCCGAATAATGACCGTTATAACGCACGGCATCTATCGGAAGCGCATTACCTTTTATTTGAGCCTCGATATCAAAATAAAGTTCGCGCGGAGTACAGCTGCGGCAAAAGTCATTGCCGGTTCCTATGGGAATGACCCCCACCTCGGCATTCTCCACACGAGCCGCACCATCAAGCACCTCGGATATCGTGCCGTCACCGCCGCAAGCGTAAAAGCGACAGTGCTCACCGAAAAATTTGCCGCCGTCGGCGCACTCGCGCAAAATAAACTCCGTAGCGTCCCCCACTTTCTCGGTAACATGTATGTAGTGCTCAACACAAAGACGTCGGCACTCGGCACCCAACCTTTCTATGAGAGGCTCTACCTCTCCGCCCTTACCCGCCGCGGGATTGAGAATAAAAACATGCTTCAAAACGAATTTAGCCTCCCATGCAGAGTACCGTCAATTGTCATATTCGGTGAGCGCATTGCTCGGCAATCAAACGTTACTTATCGTTACTGTCTTTTAATCATTTAATTATAACATTTTTATTTTGATTTGTCTACCGTAAAAAACGATTTTGCATATAAAATGTATTTTTGCGTCACGCTTGTGGCACCACGCGCGAGTGAGCATATACTGTAATTGAGATAACGCCGTCCGACTTACAGCGGCGGCCGCGGGAGGTTTTAAATGAAAATAGACAGAACTTCGATTATGCGTATATTGGCGCTTGACGACAGACAGCTGAAAACAATAATAGAGCGGATCGCAGCAGGGGCGGGAGTGGATATCCCCGCGGAGTCTCTTACGCCGCAGGCTTTATCGGCGTTGCGCACCGCAGTAACGGAGGCGGATGATCATGAACTGGAAAACATTGCGCTTCGCTTGACGAACGGATCGCTCGACGATCGGGGGTGACGGTATGAATCAAGACTTACCGGGCGGGCTTGACGCGATAGTTTCAAAGCTCATGGCAAACCCGGGGATAATGGCAGCCGTAAACGAAGCGGCGGCTGAGTTTGGCAATGCAAAAAAGCCGCCGGCCGATGACGGCGATGAAAACAAACCCCAAGATACTTCTCCGCCCTCACCGCTTGCCTCATCGCTCGGCAACGCGAACAAAGCCGGCGGCGATGAATCCGAGAGACGGCGGCGGCGCGAGCTTTTAAATGCGCTTAAACCATACCTCGGCGCTCACCGCCGTGAAACGATAGATTACATGTTGGGAATAGAACGACTCGGTGACGCGCTGAAAAGCGCACGCAAGCAACAATAAGGAGAACACCCGAAAATGTATGCGAAAAACGGTGACAAACGAATTCCGCCGGGATTCGTAATACCCGAAAATTACGGCGGGAACACATTTTCCCCACCGCCACGACCGCCAGAGCAGATATCGACCAATTGTGACGAATGCAATACGTGCAATGACATAGAAACCGCAAAGGATGCCGCTGCGCACACAGAGCATATCGCGAATATTGAAACCCCATCCGTCTCTCTCTCCTCAACCGCCGAAAAGCCACACCCACCTCCACCTCCCCATCCTCCGCGAGGCGGGCTGATGGATATCAGCATCGGTACGGAGGAACTGCTTCTTATCGGCGTGATCGCACTCGTGTTCTTCGGTGGCGAGGAGCGAGACAACGAACTTCTTATATGCCTTTTACTGGTTTTGCTGCTATGATGTTAGATGATAATCTTGTGTTTTTGCATTATCATCGTATATATTAGATAATTATCGATAAAAAATATGTGATAATCATCTTTATAGCATACGTTCAAATCTACGGCAACGAAAAAATCTCAGTAATTTTCACCGGTTTGCTGAGCGACATTTTGCTTTTGCCTAATCCTTTCACCTCACACATTACGATTGAATCGCATCACGTTTTAGATTTCAAAGTTTTTCCCCATCAACAATGCGGCGCAAGAAATCAATAACCGACACGCATGCAGCACGAGTCATTTTCGGTAACTTATCAAGTTCGGCTGTTTTACCGCATCGCGCATTCCGCAGCGGTTGTCTTTTATCTGCCAACGCAAACAAAAACCATACTCGTTCGCAGCGAGCTGCCCCCCAACCATCAACAAAGCATTATCGGCAGCGCACTACAACATGCTGTTTTTTCGGGACAACAATCTCCCCAACACCAAAAGCGGGGCTGTCTCGGTACGTAAAATCGCACCGGGACAGCCCCGTGAAATTATTGTTTATTGGCTATTACACATCGTATGATGCGATGTTTCCAATACTTTTATTTCGTCTTTCTTACGATTACTGCCCAACTATATCGCGCAAACTCTCGTTGAGCTTATCAACCGCGGATAAAGTAGGCTTTTTGATAGATGTAAACTTGGTCGCGGCACTGCCGGAATTACTGCCGACAATAGTACGGAACATCTGATGCACGGAGTTGATGGACTTTGTATAGAGAACGCCCGCGTCGATATAAAGGTTATTGGTAACGAGGTCAAGCATAGTCCAAGACTCGGGATCGCTTACATATTTGCTCTTAAGGGCAACCTCATAATACGCGGGTGTAATGTAACGATAGCTCTCGGATGCCATTGCCTCAAGCACGGCGCCGAGCATTTCGCGGCGATCCTCGGAAACGGTATTTGCCATACCGAACGCCGTCATCTGATCATGAGCGTAGCTGTAGTAATCATCCTGTTCCTCGTTGAGCATAGGCAGGGGGATGATACCGTACTTATCGGTCATATTGCGCAGGTACTCATCTTCAACCTCTATAAGGCGGAGAGTTGCCATAGCTGCGGTACCCTCGGAGAACTTTTTGGCGATCTTCGACTGTTCCGCATCGCTCGTTTCATGCTTAAAGCTGTAAACGCCCTCGGTGCTCCAGAACAACTGATTCATTTTTTCAACCGCGGTAGTGGTACGTTCTACATCAACCGAGTAAACAAGATAGTTATCGCTGTCCTTGGTCAGAATAGGAAGGTTAAATGCGCTCCAGTATGGGTCAACGGAAATGTAGCTGTTTGTGATAAAACCGCAGATATCCTCCTGCGATGTTACCTGATCGGCGTCGGTATCGACCCAGAACTGTTTGCAGAGTTCCATCTGATAGTCAACCGTCCACTTGTGGTCTCTTACCGTCTCATAAAGGCTGGGAATATCGGCCTTTTCGGCAAACATGTTGGAGTTAAAGAATGTTGCGAATATAAAACGATATGTGGAAAGAGCTATGGCGCCGGTAACAAAATACTGGTTACTGCCGATTGAAGCCGAGTCATTAAATCCCTGCGACCAATAAGGCTGCGAAAGATCAATGGTATCGATAGATTTCAGATCCGCAAAACAGTTTTCGGTGGTATACATTATTGTGGAATACACCGAGTTTGCAAACAGGTCGTAAACATGACCGGTTTGAGCTTGATTACGTATGATGTCGGAAACCGCGTAATTATCGCCATCCACTTTTGTGTTTTCGATTTTAATCCCCAAACGCTGTTCAACAACTTTATTGCGACGATCAACGGCACTGACTATAAGACCTCCGTCGCTGTCTTCAACATAGATCTCATCAGCCACCCACTTGTTGGAGCGGCTGACGATGCTTATAGTCTCGCCGCCGTAATTCAGCGTACCGAGTGCATCGCCCACATCATATTTACTTGTAGTTTCGGGTGCACCGGTGGTTTCGGATACATCCACCGACGCGGTAGTCTCGTTTCCAGGTTCGCCGGGTTGACTGCATGCCGCAAGAGATACTACGCCCAAAAGTATCAATACCGCAAGCGTTGCCGAAAGGATCTTTGTTTTCATAAGTTTTTTCTCCCTTTTATGATTGTTATATTGCACGAAGAACGCCGCAAAGAAGCTCTGCGGCGTTCTTTAAACGTTAAGTTTATTTTAGTGATATTCGGGGAGCCAACCGCGATGTGCCTCGATAAGGTCATCACAGAGCGATACGATATCATCGATGGAAAGCTCTGCTGCGGTGTGAGGATCCATCATAGCCGCCTGATATATGGTTTCGCGTTTTTTTGTAACGGCAGCCTCGATGGTAAGCAACTGAACGTTGATGTTGGTGCGGTTCATTGCGGCGCACTGCTCGGGCAGGCGACCCACATGCGTGGGCTGAATACCGAGTCTACCTACAAGACAAGGCACCTCCACGCAGGCTTCGGCAGGGAGATTATCGATAAGACCTGTGTTTATAACATTACCGCCGATGCGGAACGGCTTATCGGTAACGACAGACTCCATAATATGAGAGGCATACTCGTTGGTGCGCTTGTGGGTGAAATCGGATTCAAGCGTTTTTCGTGCCTCTGCCCATTTCTCCTCATGCTTTTCGCAACGGCGAGGATATTCGTCAAGCGGGATGCGATATCTGTCGATAAGCTCGGGATATTTACTCTTGATAAAGAAAGGATTGTACTCTGCATTGTGTTCGCTGGATTCGGTTACATAATAACCGAAGCGGCGTATGTACTCAAGTCTTACAAGATCCTTAAAATCATCGGGCGGGTTATCGAGTATCTCGCTCGCGCGACGGCGAACCTCCGGATAAAGATCCACACCGTTTGCGTCTTTAAGCTCCAGCAACCACGCCATGTGATTGATACCCGCTATTTTTTCCGTAAGGGGATATGCGGTGGTATCCTTCATACCAAGTTCTTTGAGCAAACCGGATGTGCACACCTGAACGCTGTGGCAAAGACCGACGGTGCGAACGCCGGTGTATCTCTGCATATATCCCGCAAGCATTGCCATGGGATTGGTATAGTTAAGAAACAGTGCATTCGGGCAAACGGCAAGAATATCTTCGGCGAAATCGTCCAGTACCGGAATCGTGCGCAACGCGCGGAATATACCGCCTATGCCGAGAGTATCGGCTATCGTTTGACGAAGACCGTACTTTTTGGGAACCTCGAAATCGGTAACGGTGCATGGACGATAAAGACCTACCTGAATGGCGTTTACCACAAAATCGGCACCGCGAAGAGCCTCACGGCGATTTTCGACACCGCAGTATTTTACGATTTTCGCTCTGTCCTCGTTAATGTTGTGATTGAGCGCGTGGATAATACGGTAGCTTTCCTCAAGTCTTTCCGGATCGATGTCATACATAGCGATCTCAAAATCATGCAGAGCATCGCAAAGCATCATATCGCCAATAACGTTTTTGGCGAACACCGAGCTGCCTGCTCCCATAAAAGTCATTTTTCCCATGACATTCACTATACGTCGGCATAACACCGACTACCTTTCATTTATTGATTCGCGACATATATAAGTATACAACAAAAAAACACATGAGTCAATAGCCGCTTTAAAACATTGTGCAAAAGTAACAAAAGCGTTTTTTATATTTCAACTTATTACCGCGCGCGATATTGCACATGAGCAAATTATATGATATAATGTTATAGAATACTTCTAAGTAAAAGGAACGCCTAAAAAATGAAACGCAAGGTACTTATAACGGGAGGAACGCGCGGAATAGGAGCGGCATGTGTACGTCGCTTTTTTGCGGCGGGATACGACACAGCCGCCATATACAGAAATGATATCGACGCGGCAAAGCGCATATTTGGCGAGCTTTGCCACGACAATACAAATACCGAATCGGCTCTCGTTTTTATAAAAGCGGATATATCAGATCCCATAGCGGCTGAGAACGCCTATCGCGAAGCGACTCGGCAGATCGGCGAGCCGGACATACTTGTAAATTGCGCCGGAGTAGCGGATATACGCCTTTTCACCGACACGGATAACGACACTTGGCGACACATAATGGATACAAATCTGACATCTGCATTTGCCATCTCCCGTGCCGCCGCGCCTGCCATGATACGGCAAGGATGGGGCAGGATCATAAATATAGGCTCTGTTTGGGGACGGCTTGGTGCATCATGCGAGGTGGCATATTCGGCATCAAAGGCGGGAATGCGCGGGATGAGCGCCGCGCTGGCAAAGGAGTTGGGGCCATCGGGTGTGACCGTGAACTGCATAGAACCCGGCGTTATAAACACGGATATGAACTCTCACATGTCGGATGAGGATATCAAAGAACTGTGCGCATCCACCCCGCTATGCCGGCTCGGCACCCCCGATGAGGTAGCCGCGGCGGTCATATTTTTGGCATCCGATGACGCTTCGTTTATAACGGGTGCCGCAATACCGGTTGACGGCGGATTTCCCGCATAAAAACATTCATAGACAAACATGTATATTTAAAGAGAAGGGGGGCGGCGGCATGTTCGGTTACATACGCCCGATGGAGCGTGAGCTCAAAATAAGAGAATCCGAATATTATCGCGCGTTATACTGCGGCATATGCCGCAAACTCGGCGCACTGCTCGGTCAACGCGCACGACTTACGCTTTCATACGACGCGGTTTTTCTCGCTGCACTTCGCGCGGCGGTCACAGGCAATGAACCGTGCGTCTCTCATATTCGTTGTCTTATTCACCCTCTGCAATGTAACCGCATGGCCGCGGACGGAGAAAATGATTCGATAACATGTGCCGCAACGGTATCCGCACTTCTTGCCTGCGGCAATGTACGCGATGATATTTCGGATGAGCGCGGCTGGCTACAGCTGCGCGCACAAGCGGCATGGTTGTTGCTCTCTGCTGCCGACAAGCGGGCATCAACCGTTGCGGAGTGCGCCGCGAGGTGTATAAAAAGCGGACTTTCGCAACTTGAAAATGCGGAGCACGAATGCGCACTTCCGGATAACGCAAGCATAGATCGCCCCGCATCTCTCTTTGGCAAAATGATGGCGGATGCCGTTGCCGCCGATCTTGACGGAGAGGCAAATCGTATAGTCGGATCTGTGGCGCGGGCGACGGGACACTGGCTTTATTGCATCGACGCGATAGACGATATGGCAGAGGACGAAAAACACGGCAGATTCAACCCGATGCTTTTGCTCTACGGGCGACCGTATCTTACAAAAGACGAAGGTGCGACCCTCTCCTGCACTCTCGGCGCGGAACTCGAACATGCAGCCTCCGCCCTCGATCTCATCTCTCCCGCGGCGCGAAGAACGGCACCGAACTCAATTGCCATATGCGAGAATATTCTGACGCTCGGCATGCCGTCCGTCACCTCCGCAATTATCGAAAAGGCAACAATATCGAATGCCGACGACATAGCGGATAACGGACAAAAGAAAGGAAAAAACCAATGACCTCCGACCCCTACAAGATACTCGGCGTTGATAGATCCGCTACCGATGACGAGATAAAAAAAGCATATCACGATCTTGCGAGAAAATATCATCCGGATAAATACCGCGACTCAGATCTTGCCGAGCTTGCGGAAGAAAAGATGAAAGAAATAAACGAAGCCTATGACCGCATACGCAAGGAACGCGCCGAGGGCGTGGGAAGCGCGGAAACAACCGGAAATACATCCGGCGGATATTACGGATACAGGCAAAACAGCGGTGAGTACAGCAACTCGCGCGGATACACAGGCGCAGGTGCCGAACGTTTTTCGGCTGTACGTTCTTATATAAACCAAAACAGGATAGCGGAGGCAGAGGCTGTGCTTTCCGCCATGGAGGGCGAGCTTCGCGGCGCGGAATGGTATTTTTTGATGGGTTGCGTTATGGTGCGGCGCGGCAATTACACCGATGCCGGTCACTACTTCGACTACGCATGTGAACGAGACCCATACAACAGCGAATACCAAAGCGCAAGAGAGACGCTTCGTCAAAGAAGTTCAAACTACAGGCAAGCGGAATTTACTCCCGGGTGCAGCAGTATTTGCACCGCGCTTTTGTGTGCCGATTGTTGCGGCAGTTGCCTATGCAACAGCCACGGCTGTTGAACCGACGCAATCAAATAACAAAATTCCAAACATGAAACGAATAAACAAAAACGAAGGTATTCGCGGCATGGCGCGGTGCACAGCTACAGGCGGTATGATATCGGCGCTCGGAATCACGCTGATGGCGCTCGGCTCGGTGCTTGAAATACTCGATCTCAGCTGTGCCCTGCTTGCATCCCTTTTGATCATAGTAATGATATCGGAATACGGCAAACGTGAGGCGCTTTGCGTATACGCCGTTACAACCGTACTTGCTTGGTTGTTGCTCCCCAACCGTGTCCCCGCCGCGGCATACACATTTTTGCTCGGATACTACCCAATACTGAAGCCGAGTCTCGCCCGGCTTTCGCGCCTACCGAGGATTGCGGTTAAATACACACTTTTAAATATCTCTACAGCTCTCTCATACTTTTTGATACGCCTTATCACCATACCGACGGCAGAGGCTTGGTGGGTTACGGCTATATTTTTCGTCTCTGTCAACTTTACTTTTTTCTTTTACGATATACTGATAGACAGAGCCGTACGCATGTGGATGCTTAAATGGCGACAAATGTTCGGATTTGCGCGCAGGTAATACAAAATAATTTTTGCGCTTAACCTTACCAATGTTTAACACCCCGAATAAAACCTCAAATATCAAAGAAAAAGCAAGAAAGAGATTGAAAAAAGCTCTTTTTTATGCTACAATATATTAAATACAATTTGGCGATACTCTTTTCGGTGCGACACGGCGCGATCCGAAAACATAAAACGAGACCGCTCACGCGGTACGGAGAAAGGAACAAGGAAAATGAAAAAGAACCGTAAGATGAATGACATCATCAAGCGCACGCTTGCGCTTTGCACTCTTGCTGTACTCATAACATCAGCCGCACTCGCCGCTCCGACGGTATCCGCCGTTGATGTAACACCCGAAGATACATTTGAGATATCCGCACAGCCCATGAGCATGGAGATACTCACACAGCCGCAAAAGACCGTATACGATGTAGGGGAGACATTTTCCGCCGACGGGCTTACACTCAATATAAAATACAACAACGGTACAAACGAAACGATCAAAGCCGACGCTTCCATGTGTTCCGGCTTCAACTCATCCGCGGTAGGTACGCAAATGATATCTGTTGCATACAAGGGGCTCAGCGCCTCCTTTAAGGTCACCGTGCGAGAGATAAAATCCGTAAGCATTGCAAGCACACCATCCAAAACCGTTTATTTTGTCGGAGAAGATCTTGACCTTGACGGCCTTAAACTTAAAGTAAGTTACTCGGCGGGCGATGCCGACACGATAGAAGCCGGATACACACTGATCGGTGCCACCAAGCTTGACAGCGCGGGCACACACACTGTTTCCGTCAGTTACGCAGGCTATACGACAAGTTTCCCCGTTACCGTTAAAAAGATAGAGGCGATATCCGCCGCGCTGACGACGCTCCCCGCAAAAACGGAATATATGGTGGGAGATGAGTTTGACGGGACAGGTGCGGTCTTTACCGTTACATATACCGACGGCAGCACCAAAAGCTTTACCGACGGTATAACATTTTCGGGCTTTTCCTCCGCTGCCCGCGGTGAGCTGACGATAACCGCCACATACGGCGAGTTTACCGACAAATTTACCGTTAACATAAAGTACGCCGCTCACGTTCATGTTGCGGGCGGCGACAGAGATATAGTAAAAGAAGCTACATGCTCCGAAACCGGCAAGGCAGTAAGATATTGCAAGATATGCGGAGAGGTAGCGGAATCCGCCACACTTAAAAAGCTTTCGCATACATACGGCGAATGGGTAACTTTGCGGAATGCAACCGTTGATGCCGATGGCGAACGAAACCGCACCTGCACGGTTTGCGGCGCACTGCAAATGATAACGCTTCCAAAACTCTCCTCTGTGATCACAGACGGAAAGAACGGAACGGTAACTGCCGACGGCGGTTATTACTTTCCCACCCTCAGCACGGTAAAGATCGAAAACATCTCCGCGTCCATTACATCAACACAGCTGAAACCGCTTGAGGACACCGCAAAAAAGAATGACCGCTCGATAGCCGCTGTATTTAACGTTTATTTTATAGACGAAGACAGCAACAGCTTTACACCCGCGGCGGATCTTACATACCAACTCGTTATGCGAGCCGATGATCTCAAGGAGTTTTCAAAGTTAAAGATCGTTTACGGTACAAAAATAGTTGACGCAACATACAGCGGCGGGTATATAACCTTTAAGGTAACCGGCACATCCGGTATGTTTGCGGTAGCCGGAGTGAAATCCACGCAAACTCCGACAACATCCGAAGCCGCATCCACCACAGCCCCCGCGCCGACAACCACCGCACCCACGCCGATTACAACCTCCCCTGCGACAACGACAGATTCCGGCACCGTAACCTCCCCCGACGACAGCACTGCCGTCGTCACACCGGTTACCACCGCACCCGTAGAACCTGTGGTTACACCCGGTCCCGGCGAAGATACCACACCCGCATCCCCTGCGGTAACCACAGAACCCGATGATAACACGGGCAAGGGAATCGGCGGCGCGATAAAAACCATAATCATCGTTATAGTTGCAATAGTCGTTATAGGCGCACTCTTCGAGTTGCTCTACATATATCTCAAAAACAAACTAATGCTGTGACAATAATCAAGCCAAAAACCACCCGCAAGGAGCCGATGTAGCAATCGGCTCCTTTGCTTTGCAAAATGCGCATTTCGCCTCGGTTTCGCAAATTTATGATTTATTATTAATGATTTTACTTAATATATCAAGAAAAATCACCGCGGGGACTTGCGCGCAAGTTAAAAAAGACATATAATATATATATAAGAATGCTCGCTTGACGGCATGCGCGGAAAACCGCGCTGCCTCGCCATGAAAGGAGACCACCGCGACGCGGCGGTCACATATTATATTTAAATAATGAAGTTAACAGATGAAATAAATAAAAGGCTCGACGGCACAGCCACCCACGGTCGGGCTGTAATACTTGGGCTTGGCGTATCCAACCTACCGCTCGCCCGAATGCTTGTCGCACGCGGTTGCAACACGGAGATACGCGATGCAAAATCGTTTGAAGCACTGGGGCATCCCGCGAAAGAATTAAAAGCCGCGGGAGTCACATTCGTATGCGACAACGACCCTACGCACGGACTTTGCCGCGAGGGCAATGAACAAGATGTGATATTTCGCTCACCGGGCATACGCCCCGATGCGGGAGATATTCCCGCGGCGGTCACGCGAGGCGCATTGCTGACATCGGAAATGGAATGGTTTTGCGATGAATGCGCGGCACCGATATTTGCCGTTACGGGCAGTGACGGAAAAACCACTACCACAACGCTCATCCACCTTTTGCTCTCACGTGCTCTCAAGCGACGCGGATGTCGCGCGCTTGTCGGCGGCAACATCGGCACTCCACTGTTAGAGAAGACCGCGGAACTCAGCGAGCGCGACGCGGCGGTACTTGAACTTTCAAGTTTTCAACTCATGACGATGAACGGTTCACCGCGCCGCGCCGCAATAACAAACATAACTCCCAACCATTTAAATTGGCACATCGATATGGCAGAATACACTGCGGCAAAATATAGGGTATTCGGTGCGGATACCGAGCTTTTGGTGCTGAACGCCAAAAGCCCCGCAGCCATTGCCGCCGCATATCATCGCCCCGACTTTTGCGGCGACATTACGCTGTTTACCGCACATGCGGAAAGCTATAACGACACCGTGCCGCCCGACCTTCAAGGCAAAGCCTACGCCGTTTTTTTACGCGAAGACGATATAATATTCTCAAACGGTCGCGATGAGGAGGTTTTGCTGCATAGATCGGACATAAAAATCCCCGGTATTCATAATATTGAAAATTTCATGACCGCAGCCGCAATGACGCGCGGGATAGCCGACAGCCAAGATCTTTTGGCGGTAGCCCACAGTTTTTCGGGAGTCAGGCACAGAATAGAATTTGTACGAGAACTTGACGGTATCCGCTATTACAACAGCTCGATAGATTCGACTCCCACACGCACCGAGGCAGCTTTGTCGGTATTCGACAATCGTCCTGTTTTTATTCTTTGCGGGCGCGATAAGCACCTCTCTTACGAAGCACTCATTCCGGCACTTTTCGAACGTTCCGGCGGCGTTGTGGTATCCGGCGAAGCGATACCCATAATACGCAACGCGATAAATATCGAAAGTGCTCGTCGCGGCGATACTCCGATACCGGTTATCTACGAAGATGACCTTTTGCGTGCCGTTGATCGCGCAAGGGAGATAGCTCGCCCCGGGTCTGCCGTAGTGCTTTCCCCATCCTGCACCAGTTTTGACCGTTTCCGCAATTTTGAAGAACGCGGCGATACCTTTTGCAACTATGTCAACAGTCTTTGATCAATACCGCGAAGCCAAAACGTCCGAGCAAGCGCACGGCAATAATGCACCGATAGGCGTTTTCGATTCCGGAGTCGGAGGGCTGACGGTGCTACGCGAGCTTGTGAATCTGATGCCGAACGAAGATTTTATCTATTTCGGCGATGAAGCCAACGCCCCTTACGGCGCGCTGACTCATGACGAAATAAGAACCGCCGCCTTGGTGGCGCTTGAAAAATTAAATTCATTCGACATAAAAGCGTTGACCGTTGCCTGTAATACGGCAACAGCCGCCGCCATAGACGCATTGCGCACTGCCGCACCGAACATACCGGTGATCGGTACCGAACCGGCTGTTAAAGCTGCCGCGGATGCCGGATACAAGCACATCTTGGTACTCGCCACTCCCGTAACGGTCGCGGAGCCGCGGTTTGAGGTGCTTGTGAAAACGCGGAGCGGCAATGCCGAGGTCATAGCTCTGCCCTGCCCGCGGTTGGCAACGCTTATAGAAGAAAACAACTCATCGTCGCAAGTGTTTGACAACTACATAGACAAGCTATTATCTCCGCAGGCGGGAAAATTTGACTCGATAGTCCTCGGCTGTACCCACTACCCGCTGATAAAGGAACGCATTGCCGCCGCGGCTCGCAAATACAGCGGCGGACGAGAGGCGGCTATATTTGACGGTTCCGCCGCCATTGCGCGACAAACACTGCGCCGTTTGACCGACGCCGGCATTACCGCCGATACTGACAGGCAGGGACGAGTATTGTTACTCTCAAGCGGAGAGAACGGCACCGAACGTATACAGCAGATGTGGCAACGTATAACCAAAGACACCGACACGCTGCATGGCACAAGATAAAATAAAAAACAATATGTAATGGGAGATAAAATGGAGTTAAACGAAAAAACAATAACAGATGCTAAGCTTTACGCGCTCGCCGCCGAGGCTGAACGCGAGCTTGCTCCAATATTTGCGGATATAGACAGGATATCCTACACTCGCACGGCAGACGTGCTTCGCGCATTTGAGGAACATCGTGTAAGCGACGCCTGCTTTGCGGGAACATCCGGATATGGATATGACGACCGCGGTCGCGAGGTACTTGATAGGGTATACGCCGACGTATTCGGAACCGAAGCAGCGTTGGTTCGTATCAATTTTGTTAACGGCACTCATGCCCTCTCCACAGGACTTTTTGCACTGCTTCGTCCGAAAGACACCCTCTTTTCGGTCGCGGGCAAACCTTACGACACACTTGAAGAGGTCATAGGCATTAAGGGCGAAAGCGGCAACGGCTCGCTTGCCGACTTCGGTATAAAATACGCCCAACACGAGCTTGATGAGAACGGACATCTTGATATTGACGGAATAGTCCAAAAGATCACCGCCGACAGCTCGATAAAAGTGGTGTTCGTCCAACGCTCAAAGGGCTATCTTAACCGCCGCACATTAATGCCGGACGAAATAAGCGAACTTTACGATACCGTAAAAGCCCTACGCCCCGAGGTCTACCTGGTGGTAGACAACTGCTACGGCGAGTTTACCTGCGAAAGCGAACCGCGCGCCGACATGCTTATAGGCTCACTGATAAAAAATCCCGGCGGCGGCATGGCGGAAACCGGCGGATACATAGCCGGCACGGCGCGCGCCGTCGAACTGGCATCCTACCGTTTAACCACGGTGGGTACCGGAGGCGAAGTAGGATGTACCATGGGACAAAACAAGAATCTGTTTCGCGGCTTTTTTTATGCACCGCACACCGTTGCCGCGGCACTCAAAACCATGCACCTTGCCGCTTATATTTTCGAGAAACTCGGATACGAAACCTCCCCTACATGGAGCGAGCGCCGATCCGATATCATCCAATCGATAATAACACACTCACCGGATGCGTTGTGTGCGTTTTGCCGCGGTATACAGTCCGGCTCTCCCATAGACGCATTTGTCGAACCCGTACCGTGGGCAATGCCCGGATATTCGGATGAGGTCATCATGGCAGCCGGTGCGTTCGTACAAGGCTCATCGATAGAACTTTCCTGCGATGGTCCCCTGCGTGAGCCTTATACCGTATATCTTCAGGGAGGACTCACTTACGAAAGCGGACGTTACGGCATTCTGCGCGCCGCACGGGCGGTCGGTTATTGCCAAAAATAAGGTCAACCAAATAAACAAACGGAGCATCGATAAGAAATGAAAACAAAAATTGATTTAAGCAAGAAAACAGTAACCTTGATCACCGCCGTTCTGCTTGCGGCAATGATACTTACCTCCTGCTCGGCAAGCGCCGTTGAGGTCCCCGACGGAATGAAGATCATTTCATCCGACGAAGAGGCGTTTTATCTTTTCGCCCCGATGAGTTGGGTTACAAATTCATCCATGGGCATGGCGTCGGCTTATTATTCCGACGGTGACAGATCCAACATAAGCATGACCTCCATGGTACCCACAGACGCCGTATCATCACTTGACGGTTACATTGCATATTGCAAGGCAGAACTTGAAGCTTATCTGCCCGGTTTTGAAGCAGTCGGTGAAACGGAAGATGCGGTGCTCGGAGGCAGAAACGGAAGATCGTTCGTATACCGGGCATCGATCGGAGATATCGACTACCAGTACCGTCAGATAGTCGTAACATATCAAAGCATGTTTTATATCTTTACTTACACCTCCACCGTCGACGGGTATGAGTTGCATGCCGACGAAGTGGAAACCATGATCTCAAACGTATTGTTTAAATAAAACGCCCAAATGGAGAACATCATATATTTCGACAACAGTGCGACAACAAAACCGAGCGATCGTGTGATAAAGGCGATGATTTCCGCGGCATCCTGCTACGGCAACCCATCGTCGGTACACCGCATTGGACTTGAGGGATCGGCACTTTTGCGCGATTCCCGCGCAGCTGTAGCGGAGGCATTGGGACTTCGCCGTTCACTCGGTCACAGCATAATATTTACGGCATCGGGATCGGAAGCCAACAACCTCGCACTGCGCGGCACAGCACTCGCAAAAAAACGCCGCGTGTCCAACAGGATAATAATTACAGATTCCGAACACCCATCGATATCCAATACCGCCGCATATCTGGCGGAACAGGGATTCGAGATAGTTCGCATCCCCACGCAAGGCGGTGAACTTGATATGTCGGCATTGGAATGCGAACTCGACCGCGGCGCTTTGCTCATTTCTCTTATGCTCGTCAACAATGAGACGGGAGCGATTTACGATGTTGAACGCGCTTTTCGAACAGCGCGCCGAAAATGCCCCGAAATCGTCACTCATTGCGATGCGGTGCAGGGATTTATGCACATTCCGTTCACACCTCAAAAATTGGATGCGGATCTTTTAAGCATCAGCGCACACAAAATACACGGTCCGAAAGGCGTCGGCGCGCTTTGTGTTGCGCCGTCCGTGATAAAAACCAAACGGCTTATTCCCATCGTCTACGGCGGAGGGCAGGAAACGGGATATCGCTCCGGTACCGAAAACATGATCGGCATATCCGGCTTTGCGGAAGCATGTCGCGAAGGACTTGAAAATTCCATCGAAAACTCAAAAAAAATCGAAGAATTGTACCTCTACGCGACCGAAGTTCTTCCCGCGTGCGGTGTTCGTCTGAATCTGCCCGCACATGCGGCAAGGCATATAATCAGTATCACACTGCCAAGTATCAGAAGCGAGACCATGCTGCATTTTCTATCCGAACGCGGTATATGTGTCTCCGCAGGGTCTGCGTGTTCGTCGCATGCGCACGGACCGAGTGAAACTCTGATCGCCTTTGGGCTTTCCGCAACAGATGCAGACCACACCCTGCGCATAAGCCTAAGCACTAAAAACACACAAAAAGAAATAGATATCCTTGCCGCCGCGCTCACCGAGGGTATCGGTAAACTCGTACGATCTCACAAATAAAACAGCCTACCGATCGCAAAGCCGTAAATTTTAAAACAAATTTGTTTTTCGCAAGTTCTATCGCCAAACACCGATAAAACGAATTTGGTACTTTGTCGGCGACACTTAAATCAGCAAAGCAAACAGCGCACTGCCTCGGCAGTGCGCTGTTTGCTTTGTTTTACAATGCGTTATATATCCGCATCTTTCATATATTTTTCACCGTTTTCCGTAATAAACAATTTGCGCGCAGGCAGGTCGTCGCCGAGCAATGTATCGAATATCCGCTCGGTTGCAGCTGCGTCTGCGGGGGTTACGGCTATAAGTCGTCGTGTGGCAGGATTCATGGTGGTCTCCCACATCATATCGGAAGCGTTCTCGCCCAGACCTTTGGAACGTTGGAGAGTGTATTTTTGATCACCGAGTTTTTTCAGTATCGCCGCCTTTTCGAATTCGTCATAAGCAAACAGGGTCTTATCCTTAGTGGTTATCTCAAACAACGGCGTTTCGGCAATAAACACTTTCCCCTCTTTGAGAAGTGTTGGCAGGAGACGATAGAAAAAGGTTAAAAGCAACGTTCTTATCTGAAAACCGTCTTCATCGGCATCGGTACAGATAATTATTTTGGACCAACGAAGCGCCGAAAGATCAAAAGCCGAAACCTCACTCTTCCCCTTTTCCTTGGTCTTCACCTCCGCACCGCAACCGATAACCTTTAACAGATCAACGATTATATCGTTTTTAAATATCTTATCGTAAGTTGCTTTCAAACAGTTAAGTGTTTTGCCTCGCACAGGTATCAGTGCCTGATATTCAGGCGCACGGGAGAGTTTACAAACAGTCAAAGCCGAATCGCCCTCCACAATAAACAACTCACGTACAGCGGGATCTTTCGACCGACAGTTGACAAACTTTTCCACTCTGTTGGCAACATCAAGAGACCCCGTCAGTTTCTTTTTAATATCAAGGCGGGTTCGCTCTGCGTTTTCGCGCGAGCGCTTGTTCACAAGCACCTGTGCGGCTATCTTCTCCGCCTCGGTGGGATTTTCGGTAAAGTAGATTTCGAGATTTTGCTTTATAAAGTCGCAAAGAGCCTCATATATAAACGCATTCGTTATGGCTTTTTTTGTTTGGTTTTCATAGGAAACAAGCGTGGAATTACTGCTGATAACCAACACAAGGCAATCGGAAACATCTGCAAAGGTTATTTTGGTCTCATTTTTATTGTACTTTCCCGCCGCTTTCAGATACTTGTCTATGGCGTACACAAATGCTATGCGCACGGCACGGTCGGGCGATCCGCCGTGTTCGAGAAAACTCGCATTGTGGTAATATTCAAGCATTGTAACGGTCTGCGAGACGCAAAAGGTAATATCCGCCTTAAATTTGTATATTGGCTTATCCTCGCGGTCGCGTCCCTGCGTTTCAAGATGCCAAAACACAGGCTGCGTCATGGCAGCGCTCCCCGCGACCTCGGCAATATAATCCTGTATACCGTGCTCATTATAAAACACCTGCTCGGTAAACTCGCCGCCCTCTTCAAACAAAAACGTGAACTTAACGCCGGCATTAACCACCGCCTGACGGCGCAAAACATCAACAAAAAACTCTTTGGGTATCTTGATATCGGTAAAAACGTCAATATCGGGCAGCCAACGTATAACGGTACCGGTGCGTCTTTCGGCACGGGTAAGTTCTCGTACGCCGAGCTCTCCAACCGGAGAACCAAGCCGAAAGCTCATAAAACGCACGTATTTTCCGTCAAAAGAATCCACTTCCATATATTTAGAAGCGCACTGCGTGGCAAAAGCACCGAGACCGTTAAGACCCAATGAATACTCATAGGACGCAGAATCGGCATTGTTGTTCATCTTGCCGCCGGCGTACGGCTCGCAAAAGATAAGATCCCAGTTGTATCTGCCCTCTTTTTCATTATAATCCATGGGAATACCGCGACCGTGGTCATCGATCTCGATCGAATGATCCTCAAACACCGTAACTTTTATCTCACTGCCGTATCCCTCTCTCGCCTCGTCAACAGAGTTGGAAAGTATCTCAAAAAAGGCATGTTCGCAGCCGTCAAGACCGTCAGACCCAAAAATAACGCCGGGGCGCATCCTTACTCGATCGGCACCCTTCAGCATCACTATGCTTTGATCATTGTATTTTTCGGTCTTTTTGGCTGTTGTCTTTTTTTCCTTTTCCGCCATATCGGTTAGCTTATCCTTTTCCAAAAATCAATTTCAGCCGATTATAAAAATCAGCAAAATAAAATCAAATCGTTTAAAATATCCGACGGTTATTATATCACAATTCCGCCCGCGAGTCAAGTTTCCGCCTTGACACGTTCGCCGGTGCGCTGTATAATAATTATTGACGTGGCATATCGCATATATCGATTTTGAGCTTCATCCGTTAAAATACAATGCAATTAAATTCGGAGACAAACATGGAAGATCGCGAAAGAGAACACGAAAGATACCGCAGAAAACTGATTGGTCGCCAAACTCGTACCGCGCAAAGACGTAGGAAAACGATCACCGAAAATCGGCACCGTGCATCGAACATCTTAACAAATGTGATTAAAACGGTTGCGGCATGTATTTCAGTCATGATAGCGGCAGCTCTTGCCGCGACGCTTATCCGTGGAGGCAGCGCAAACATTCCGAACGGCGAAGCATATTTTTACTTTTTTGATGTAGGACAAGCCGATGCCGCCGCAATAATTACAAAAGACAGTTGTATACTTATCGACGCAGGTTCAAACCTTTCCGCCGCGCATTTTACCGAAAAATTGCGCAAAATCGGCGTTAACAAAATCGACCTTGCCGTGTTTTCACACACGCACGAAGATCACATAGGCGGTGGAGACAGTGTGCTGAAGGAATTTGAGGTAGCCGAGATACTTATGCCGTCAACCGACATATACTCGTCAACGCTTGATCGCCTCCTCACCGTTGCCGATAAGCGCGACATATCGATTATCTATACCGAAAGCGTTAAAACACTGACCGTGGGCGAACTGACGGTAGATGTACTGCCCGCATTGCCGAACGCAGATGACGAAAACGAGGCGTCGGTCATCATAAAGGTAACCTTTGGCAACACAGCGGCAATATATACCGGAGACGCGGGCACGGACAGCGAACGCTATCTTCTGTCGCAATTCGATACGAATGCGCTTGATTGCGATATTTTAAAGGTAGGTCACCACGGATCCGACACATCAACCTGCGATGAATGGATAGCCGCACTCTCCCCCGACTTTGCGGTAATATCCTGCCAATTCGGCAACGAGTACGGACATCCCAACCACACTGTTTTGCGCCGTCTGAAAAATGCGGGTGCGGAGATCTGCCGTACGGATAAAGACGGCAGTGTATTGCTTGTAAGCAACGGCACCGGCGTCACAAGACGGGAATGCCACTGCGGCAAATATTCATACGTACAATGACAGAGATGCGGGGCTGTCTCACTTTCGCGAGACAGCCCCGTTTTTTCAGAACTTCTTATTAGGATTTTCGGAGATGCCGTTTCCGCGCTTTGCCATAATTTGCACGTACACACTGTCGCTCGGCTGCGCGGCAGTTTCGGATATTTTATCAAGCAATTCGCGCTCGCTTACCGCGGTTGCGGTCTTTGTCCCGTGCCTGCTTTTATCTCCGACGGCAAGCAACGGTACACGTTTGCGCGAACGGTAATGAGATATAAACGAACAACCGAGCGTTGTCGCCGCTACCAATAGCGCCACAGCGAAAAACAGTATAAAACGATGATCGTTTTCGGCAACCACGCCGATATCCGCAGGTGAGTAACCCATAATTTCATCAGCCAGCGCCGGCATCGTTACCACTTCACCGTTCATGTTACCGATACCTTCGTAATTATCGATCCGTATCATCACTGTAACGATGTTGCCGTATTTTGAGGAATAGTAATCGCCGAGTTCTCGCGCATAGTTTTCGTCGGTTGATGACTTTTCGCTGTCATAATACGAACGTATAGTTATCTCCACACTGTTGGATATAACATTGATATTTGCAGACGCAACGCCGCCACGACCAAGCGAATGTCCCATGGCGTCCATGTTTGCCGAAATTTCCGCCAACGCCTCGGACAGTTCGTTGTAACTATATCTCATTTCGACCGACTCGCCCGAACTTGTAACACAACTCCGCGCAAAATTTACATATATTTTGTCTTGTTCGGTGTACATTGAGCGAAGTTCGGCTATGGCTTCATCCGAATCGTCAAGCACCAAAACCGTGTATTCGTTTTCGGTATGAGTGATTATGATCTCACCGCCGAACATCTCATACCTATCCTGTGTAACCCCCGCCACATTTGCCGGGTAACCCCCATCCTGCCACTTATCCCAAAGAGACTTAAAATCATCATCCGAGTTCACCTGCGCCGATGGATCGAACTTATCATCCTTTATTTCGTCTCCTGTGGGGTCGTACCCCGGGGTCACCTCGCCGTCGGAAATGATCATGACTTCTCCCTCAACAAACGCTGTCTCGGGGAAAGCGTCCGCCGCCGCGGATGACACCGGCACGGAAAGCATCACAATACCAAGCACCAACGCAGCCCCAAGCGCCCCTTTAATCCAAATATTTTTTTTGTTTTTTTTCTTCATTTTCATCATATACCGTACTTTTGCAAAAGCAAAAGCCCCCCAAAAAACATTTGCGGCTCATCTCCCATCCGAATCACGACAAAAGCTCACGCAGACGGGCGACAGAGCGGCGGTACCTAAAATAAACGGTTGCGGTCGGCATTCCGAGAGATTCCGCTATCTCGCGAAAACCGCAATCAGCCACGGCGCGCAGAGTAACTATCTCACGGTCAAGCGGATCGATACGTCCTAAAGCCGCCAAGATATCCAATCTCACAGCGGGATCATCGTTAACCGTGAGCTCCGCGGCACCGATCGATTCATCAAACCCCGCCGTTTCGCGAACGCGGCGAGAGCGAAGCGAGTTGAGAGATGCATTGTGTGTCATGCTGAAAATCCAAGCGCGCGGATTTTTAACATCATCTCCCGGCGGATTTTCGAAAAGCTTAACAAACACCTCCTGGGTAACATCTTCGGCTGAAAACCTGTCCCCGAGTATACGCAGAGCCACTGTGTAAACGGGAGTCTTCATTCCGTGCCAAAGTTGTTCGCAGGCCTGCTCGTCACCGTTGCGCACCGATGACAGCAAGCTTTTCAGTTCTTCGTTTGTCATTCGGCAATCACCTCGCTTTCATATACTATGACACCCTTACCGCTTGTTTTTTTAATCCAAATGAAGATTTTTTCGGGGCGAGCCGCCACACGGCTCGCCCCTCACGTTTTATTTGATCCTATTTTCCGATCGCAGCGCTCACATCAGCGCCGCAGCGGTCTCATCCGGCAAAAGTTTTACATCAATGCCGGCTTGCCGCTCCTCCTCGTTTTCGGATATTAACACAGCGCACCCCGCCGTTGGCAGATCAAGTTCCAGCGCCGTGTAGATCTCGCCGCTGACACGAGCATATCTGAACTCGCAGGCACGGTATTTGCCGGATAACGGATCATATCTGCGTGG
>CAZISZ010000008.1:0-24468 GCA_964542035.1 uncultured Ruminococcus sp.
CTTCACCTGTCTGCTCGGGCGTGAAAATCATGATATGGAGTTTTCCGTGCGCTTGCCCATAAATCGCCGCGATGTAGTAACCGCACGGCTTGCTTTTTCGGCAGGAGTCGAACTTTTGGGAATATTACTTACCGCGCTTTTTTCCTTCGCGTCATCCGTTCTCATACCCGATCGGATAAATCCCGCGGGAACCGATGCGGGGATCGCACTGACAGGATGGGGATTCATCCTTTTCGGAGTCTTCGATCTTATTTTCTTTCCTCTTTACTTCGGCTCGCCTCGACGTGTGGGAATGCCTTTTTTGCTCTCCGGCGCGGCAATGTTCGCTTTGACGATCACGGATATCATCCTAACCTATACATGGCATCCGTTTGCGGATATCATAGACACGCCGGATCCGCAAAGCATCGGCGGCAAACTTTGCTTTATCTCTGCGGGAGCAACATTTTTCGTATTATCATTTATCGTGTCACGTTATGCGTCAATCAAGAAATTTGACACCATCGACCTCTGACCGCGTTCATCGCATTAAAAATATTACTCAAAATACGCGAAAGCGGATTGATTACGCTTATACGCAATTAATTCCGACTTTCGCACTTTTTTTATTTTTTCTATTGTCACGAGGGAAATATTGTGATATAATTATCACACATATAAATATTCAGCAACCCAGAAAGGTTAGGTATATTAAAATGGAAAAAACAATGAATGCCGCGGTACTGCATGCGGTAGGTGATCTCAGATACGAAAAAGTGCCCATGCCCGAAGCACATGAGGGTGAAGTGCTGCTCAAGGTTATGGCTGCCGGTGTATGCGGATCGGATATTCCGCGCGTGTTTGAAAAGGGTACATACCATTTTCCCACCATACCCGGGCACGAATTCGCCGGTCTTATAGTTGACGGCGATCCCGAACTTGTGGGCAAGCGTGCCGCCGTATTCCCGTTGCTTTCCTGCCGCAAGTGTTCCTCCTGCGAGGTCGGCGAGTACGCAAACTGCAAAAACTACGATTACTACGGTTCTCGCCGCGACGGAGGATTTGCCGAATATATCGCCGTTGACAAGCGCAACCTTATTTTGACTCCCGACGATCTCAGCTACGCATGCGCCTCACTTTGCGAACCGGGAGCCGTTGCGCGCGCCGCCATTCGCCGCCTCGGAGTTGAGCTTGGCGACCTTTGCGTTATTTGGGGTGCGGGTCCCATCGGTCTTATTGCCGCTCAGTGGGCGCGTCGCGCGGGTGCCGCCAAGGTACGCGTTGTTGACATCAGCGAAGAAAAGCTTGCATTTGCCAAAAAATTCGGCTTTGAACCTTACGATCCCGAAACCGACGGTCCTTGCGATTGTGCGCTTGAAGGCACTGGAGCCTCTCCCGCTCTTTGCGATGCAATATCCGCGCTCAAGGCGCACGGTCGCATAGTACTGATGGGCAACCCCGCACGCGATATGACCATCAAACAGAATGTTTACTCGCAGCTTCTGCGCAAAGAAATAATCCTGCGCGGCACATGGAACTCCTCCTACAACCAGACCGTAAACGATTGGTCTGCCACCATAGACGCAATGGCATCCGGCGCTATCAAATACGAAGAACTCATCACTCACCGTTATCACCTTTCCGAGTGCAACAAGGCGTTTGATATGATGCATGACCGCAAAGAATTCTATACCAAGGTCACATTTATAATGGAATAAGCCAACGCATTCGTAAAACTCAACAAATTTAAGGTATGGTCAATCAAATGAACAACTCTTCGTTAACAGTTAAAACATCCGGTATGCGCCGTATCGACCACCGCGCCGATCTTTGCATCATCGGAGGCGGACTTGCAGGAATCTCCGCGGCACTCGTTGCGGCAAGACGCGGAATCAAAGTTCTGCTCATGCAGGACAGACCCGTACTCGGCGGTAACGCATCAAGCGAGATACGCATGTGGGTACGCGGCGCAAAGGGACTTCACAACCGTGAAACCGGTATAATCTCCGAGCTTGAGGAAGAAAACATCTACCGCAACCCCACCCTCTGCTACTCGATATGGGACAGCGTTATGTGGGGCAAAGTGAAAGACGAGCCGAATATCGAACTGCTTCTCAATTGCTCTTGCGTTGACGCCGAAACGGAAATCGGCACAAACGGCAAGATACATATTACTTCGGTAACAGGTTGGCAGCTTACCACCTACACATGGCACACCGTAAAAGCAACACATTATTCCGATTGCTCCGGCGACTCGGTGCTTGCAACCATCACGGGTGCCGAATGGCGCGTCGGTCGCGAGGGACACGGTGAGTACGGCGAGACCATAGGTCCCGAGGTAAGCGACCGTAAAACAATGGGCATGTCATGTCTGCTGCAGGCACGCGAAACCGATCATCCGGTAAAATTCACACCTCCCGAATGGGCTTATGTCTACCCTACCGACGGAGATTTTGTGGGAAAAGGAAAAAGCGGATGCGCTCTTTCCGATGACGAACTCTCGGACGCGGACGACCAAACGACAGATCTTTTGGCATCGGGCGCAAGCATTGCGAACATTGATATTAAAAATGTTTCCCAGTGCATACGCACGCACGATCTCGGCACATCAAAAACAAACTTTTGGTGGATAGAACTCGGCGGCGAAGATGACTCGTTGCACGACGCCGAACAAATGCGCGATGAGCTATTGCGCGTTGTTTTCGGTGTATGGGATCACATAAAAAATTACGGCGATCATCATGCAGAAAATTGGGAGCTTGAATGGGTGGGCTTTTTGCCCGGCAAGCGCGAATCCCGCAGATATGTCGGCGCGTATACCCTGACTCAGCATGATCTGGAGGCGGGCGGCAAATTTGATGACACCATAGCATTCGGAGGTTGGCCAATGGACGATCACAATCCCGCAGGCTTTAAAGCTTCGGTACTTGAGGCCGCATCCACAATATACCCCACACCATCTCCTTACGGCATTCCCTACCGTGTTCTTTACTCATCAAATGTAGAAAACCTGTTTTTTGCCGGCAGAAACATAAGCGCGACGCATGCTGCCATATCATCCACGCGCGTAATGGCTACCTGCTCTTTGATGGGCATGGCTGTCGGTGAAGCGGCTGCGCTCTGCATTGAAAAAGGCACCACTCCCGACGGCGTTTCAAAAGAGCACACATCGGAACTTCAGGCGCGCCTGCGTGACGACGGGGCATATCTGCCGGGATCCGTGCGCGAGATACCCGCAATGACCAAAAACGCAGCGATATCGCTTCCCGCAGATGAACTCGAATTGCTTCAAAACGGAACCGAACGCCCCGACGAAAACATGAATCGCAACTACGCCGTTCTCAATATCGGCGATGCACTTGAATTTGATTTCGGCGAGGAACGCGATCTCGGCACGTTGCGCATGGTCTTTGACCCTGATTTTTCAAGAGAATCCATATCTCCGAACACCAAAATGCGCGTGTTTGCACAACGTTGCAACCGCGGACTTGACTTTGAAAACGTTAAAGTCGCCGCGACTCTCGTTAAGTCCTTTACAGTTGAATGCGACGGGAAAAAAGTTTACAGCACAAACACCTGCCACAATTCCCTTGTCAAAATCCCGTTAAACACTCGCGCACATCGTGTAGCGATAAGATTCACCGAGACATGGGGAGCCGACAGCGTACACCTTTTCTCCGCCGATATCAACTGACATCGCACGATCACCGCACAATACCGTATTCGCAGAAATCCGATCATCACCAAGCCAAGTATTATTTCAAAAAACAGTGCGATATATAACGCACGGATATACATGGAGACGATAATGAAAAAGCTGACAGCACTTCTGCTTACAGGACTGATGCTTATTACCCTTCTTGCTTCCTGCGCACAAACACCGGATAATACCAATGATGAAACGACCACAGCTGCCGTTGACATTACCGCAACACCCGAATCGAACGCCACGGTCGATGAAAACGGCTACGAACTTGATTCATTGCCAACCGCGCTTGATTACGGCAACGAAACCATAACATTGCTCATATGGGACGACTACACCATGACCGAATTCTTTGACGTCAACGAAACCGCCGATCTCATATCCGCCGCCATCACTGCAAGAAACGCAAGCGTTGAATCTCGCCTTGGCGTTAAACTTGAATTTGTCGGCACTCCGGGCGGTGATAAATATATGCAGGCATACATGAAAAAGGTCGCCGCCGATGCCTCGGCATCACCCTGCGAGTATGACATTTATGCCACATACAGCCGTACTCCTCCGCAGTTGGCGCTTCAGGGCTACACGCACAACCTGCTTGACACCGAGTATTTTAATGTGGATAAACCTTGGTGGCCGGAAGCACTTATGGACGAGTGCATGATAAACGGCAAACTTTACTTCTGCTCGGGCGATATCTCCACAAACCTTTTGTGGATGATGACGGCAACTTTCTATAACAAACAGCTATTGACCGATTACGGTATTGAAAAATCCCCGGTTGATCTCGCAAAGAGCGGCGAATGGACCTTTGACCGTATGATAGAGATGGTAAAGGATATTTACGAGGATGACGGAGACGGCGCAAAGAGCACAGGCGACAAATACGGTCTTGTTTTGTACGAAGTAAACATTGATGCTTATCAAACTGCCGGCAACATCACCTCCATTGTAAAAGACAGCGACGGTACACTTATCATCAACCCCGACTTTTCGGGAGAAAAGCAGATAGACCTCGTATCCAAAGTACACGGTCTGCTTGAATCCAACGGTGTTTACCACAGCACAAAAACCTCTGTAAGAGATATCTTTTTTGAAAAACGTGCGCTTATGATAACCGACAGAGTGTTTATAGTTGCGGGTAAAGATAACAACGATAACAAAAACCGCATCGAATTCGACTACGGTATCGTTCCGCAGCCCAAATATTCGGAGGATCAGCAAAAATACGTCACCGGAGTCGGTCATCCGTTTACAATGTACGCGGTAAACACAGGCTCTCCCAATGTGGAAGCATCTGCCGCTCTCCTCGAAGCCATGGGCTCCGCCAACTACCGAAGCGTAACGCCTAAGGTATTTGAGGCTGCAATGAAAGTGCGCTACGCAAGCGATTCGGAAGCGGGTGCCATGTATGACATCATAAGAAACGGAGTCAGCTTTGACATGGGTCGCCTCTACGCCGGAACGCTCGGCAACTTTACAGCCAACCTCTTCCGTCAATCCGCGCTGAACGGCTCTAACTACAATACGGTCTTTACAAAAGCAAAATCCGTAATACAAACCGGACTCAACTCGATAAACGAAGCTTACGATAAGTAATTATCACTGATAACCTCAAGCGAGAGATATAAAATCCGTTACGGCTTTTATATCTCTCGCTTTTTATTTAGTTTCATGCATAAGCTCATCCGTCAAACGCAGAATATGTCATTTTAAATGTTTCATTTTGACTTTAGATTTTTCCCTCCCTGCCGCATCACACATACCGCCATGTCGATAATGATCAAAGAAACTCCTCCGCAACTCAGCGACAAGTAGAGTAAGCGCACACCGTCGCTCATCTTTTCACCTCCGAATGCACCGAGCATACTATTCTCCAGTGTCGGCATAGAAACACACGCCGATGCAAGAGAGATGGCTTGGGAAACCGAAAACACAGGGCTTTTATATTTTCTGTATTTTATATAATATTCACTATCGCAACCGTGAGAGTGGCAAAATATAGGTCGCCATAGCTATGGTAATTATCTCATGATGAACCGTGCCTCCGTCGCGTATCATTTGTTTGCGCTTTTGAGAGACAAGGTTTTTTAAAGCAAACAAAAACACAACAAATCACAAAACAAACCGAAACACCGCAGTGATATAATCTTGACATAATCAAAACCACAAACGGAGAAATAAAAATGATAAAAAATAACGACCAAAGATCCAAAAAGCGCACAATGACAATCGCGCGCACCAAACTCACCGAAACATATAAAGCTATAGAGAGCTGTGTAACCACCGGATATTACTCCATAGAGCACGGAGTAACAGGCGGCTGCAAAAGGATGACGAAATACATTACCGACGGCTTTGAACTTGTATGCGACCTGTTTATAGAAACCTTTTTCTCGCGTGACGGTGAGAGTATTGCCGAAACCAAACATCGACTTCGCTCCCACACCCCAAAACGTAAGTAACATAAGTTAAGACACCGCTAAAAGACAAACGCCCACCGTGACGTGCCACGGCACGTCACGGTGGGCGTTTTGTTTTTTAACCTTGATCAAGCGTTCTCTTCGGGCGCGTCTTGATCGTCATCGACCTCTATTTCAAGATCGTCGCAATCATCGTCATCATCACAGAAAAGATCATCGCAATCGCAGCAGTCGTCACAGCAATCATCACAGCAGCATTCGCATGCACGGTTTGCAAAAAATCTGTAAACGGCATAAGCGGCGGCAACAACAGCCAAAGTGGCACCGACGGTAACGGCAATTACCTTGCCGTATTTCGGCTTTTCGGGTTTACTGAAAAGACACATAGGGGAATCCTCCTTGTAAAATAATAATTCTCAAATTGCTTTATAGACATAGTATATCATATTTTCCCCAAAATGCAACCCCCTTAATATAAAAAAATATGTAAACTTATTTTTAGCGGCAAGACCGCTCGCACCGTTGCCTTGACAAAGACAGCTTGCAGTGTTATAATTATAATGTTAAAGTGTGCAAACAGATCGGAGACAATAATGGAGCGCAGTGTAGCTAAAGGAAACAGTAAAAAAATACTTATCGGAACCGGAAATCCAAGCAAGCTTGACTACTTACGTCAACTGTTTGCGGGAACGGGTATTGAATGCATATCACCCGCCGACATCGGTCTTGGAAAATTCGGCGCTCCCGAGGATCGCCGCACCGCCGAGGAGAATGCCGTAGAAAAAGCGCTTGCATGGAATGCCGCATCCGATCTGCCGGTGATGACGCTTGACGCGGGTCTGCTTTTTTTGGATCTTCCGGATGATCATCCGGATCAGCCCGGCGTTCATGTACGGCGCGCCCCCGGGCATATAATGGACGATGAAGAAATGCTCGGTTATTTTGCACAACTTGTCCACCGCAACGGCGGACGTTTGCGCGCCGCGTGGCAGGATTCATATTGCATATTGAAAGACCGTGAAAACTATCGCTCATTCACTTTTACTCGCGATATGCTTGTCGCCAATTCATTTTTGATGGTTGACACCCCTTGCAACATGCGTGTGCCGGGGTGGCCGATAAACAGCATAAGCATAGATCCTGCCACCGGAAAATATCAACCCGAAATGACCGCCGAGGATTGCCGTACGGCACAAAAATACAGAGCCGAAATATCCGCAACCGCTTGCGCCCCCGATCAAAAGCTTGCGGAATGGATACAAAAGACCTCCGCCGAGTTGTTTGGCGACAAAGCATGAAAAGCAATGACGTTTAACGAAGTAAAAAAAGCGCTGATCGATGCGGAAATAGGTGACAGCGCAGAATGTCGCCGAGAAGCCGCATTGCTTTGCGAGCGATTTGGGAAAATCCCCGCAGCCGAACTTTTGTTCAGGCAAAACGAAGATATGCCAATACCCGAATTAAGCGAGGTTCTCGCACGCAGACTCAAGCATGAGCCGTTGCAATATATCCTCGGAGAATGGGAATTTTACGGGCTTACATTTGCCCTGACTCCCGAGTGCCTCATTCCACGTCCGGACACCGAGCTGACGGTAGATGCGGCGATAAAATTGTTGCCGCCGGGCGCATGTTTTGCCGATATCGGCACCGGCAGCGGCGCTATAGCCGTATCGGTTTTGCGTACGCGCCCCGATACTCGGTGCTATGCCGTGGATATAAGCCGCGGCGCACTTGACATCGCCACGGCAAACGCCGTACAACATGGCGTCGGCGATCGTTTTTATCCAATTCATACAGATATTTTCGAAGGTCAACTCGCAAAACTCATGCCCACGCGCCCGCATGCGTTGATATCAAACCCGCCGTATATACCGTCCGGCGAGCTCACCGCAGGCATAATTCAACCCGAACTTGAATTTGAACCGCGTGCGGCGCTGGACGGCGGCAGCGACGGTTTAACTTTTTACCGTTATTTGATAAAGAACTCCCACGAGCTGATAGCTTCTGACGGAATGATGATATTTGAGGTGGGAATCGGCGAAGCGCGAGACGTGGGAACGCTCGGCGAGGCAATTGGCTATCAAGCAAGAATACTTCGCGATCTGGACGGAATCGAACGTACGGTAATACTTACGCCTAATATATAAAGATAAAGAAGGAAAGGACGCCCCGCAAGGTGCGGGGCGAGATATCTTATTATGAATATTGTTGTACTTGCCGGCGGGCTCAGCCCGGAGCGTGATGTTTCGCTCACCTCCGGCTCGCTTATAGCCTCGGCTCTTTCGAGACGCGGGCACGGAGTTAAGTTCATCGATGTATACGAGGGCGTTGCGGAACTGCCAAACAACCTCAAAACCGCCTTTGAATACGGCAAAGTCTACACCGCTCATGTCAGCGAGAAAGAACCCGATCTTGATGTCGTAATCTCCCGAAACGGTGGCAGGACATCCATGATAGGTCCCGGAGTCATGGAATTGTGCGCCGCTGCGGATGTGGTGTTTCTCGGTCTGCACGGCGGGATAGGAGAAAACGGTCAACTTCAAGCCGCGCTCGATTGTGCAGGCATCCGTCATTACACCGGTACGGGATATATAGGAGCATTGCTTTCAATGGATAAAGACCTCACAAAGCAATTGCTCACCCGCGCGGGCGTTCCCAACGCAGAGTGGATATACTTCGGCAAAGGAGAAGCAACCGCGGATGCCGTAATGAACTCTGTAGGTCTGCCCTGCGTGGTAAAACCTACCTCCTGCGGTTCAAGCGTGGGAGTCACGCTTGTTCACGATGCCGCCGAACTGAAAACAGCGTTGACAGCGGCGGAAAAATACGGCTCGGATGTAATAGTTGAACGTTTTGTAAAGGGACGCGAGTTTACCGTAGGTGTGCTTGACGGCAAAGCGCTGCCGCCCGTGGAGATAATTCCCAAAGCGGGATTTTACGATTACAAAAACAAATATCAAAGCGGCATGACAACCGAGATATGTCCCGCTCCGCTGAGCGACAATGAAACCCAAAAGCTCGGAGAACTTGCGGTACGTGCATTTGCGGCACTGCGCATGGAGCAATACGGCAGAATTGACTTTATATACGGCGAGGACGGCGTTTTTTATTGTCTCGAAGCCAATGCTCTCCCCGGTATGACGCCAACATCTCTTTTGCCTCAGGAGGCAGCCGCCATTGGCATCGGATATGATGAGCTTTGCTGTAAGCTTGCCGAAATGGCAAAAAACAAATAAAATACATATGGGCATCGGATATTTCTCCGATGCCTCGTTTTTAACAAAAAATTCATTTAGGCGCTTTTTTTCGGCAACAAAATGCCTGTCAAAAAAATGATACAATGTTATTGAAAATAAGAAACACATTTTCAAAGATACAAAACAGGTAGGAAAGAATACAAAACAGACAGGACAGCCGTAAGTCGTACACAATATAATAGATTCGGGAGGATCAGACCATAAAGCATTTGAGAGTCATACAACACAATGTTGCATACACCCATATCGTGCGTCTGATCTTCCTTTTATTATACCTATCCCATGCCGATGCATAGGATAGGCGCAAATAAAGGAGTGATCAAAATCTATTAATATTCTTCAAGGAGAAAAAACAAGCACATTATGTTTATTGCCTACTTAAGCATAATTGCAATCTGCTTTCATTTGTTGATCATACCGGCATTCGGAGTTTACGGTCTCGCCACAGACAGCGATAATATCGGTATAATCAGCGGGCGAGTGTATCACATAAAAGCATACAACGGAAAATATCTTGATGTGGCAAATGCCGGAACGGCTAACGGTACAAATGTTCAAATATACACGTTCAATGTAGACGCTGCGTGCCAAGAATGGGTAATTACTCAAGACGGCACAGACGGAGGTGACAGGCTGTATAAAATCAAAGATGTCAACAGCGGCAAACTGCTCAGCATCGAGGCAAGTTCCTCTGCCAACGCAGCCAACGCTTGGATATGGGAAGATGACGGCACGAACGGTCAGATTTTTAAAATCAAACGGAACAGTGACGGTACGTTCACATTCTATACTCAGTGCAGCGGTTATGCAAAAGCATTGTCATATGACAGCGCCATGAATGCGCAGCAAACTGATTCAACTGCTGACAGCAGTACGCATTTTTCGATATCGTATGCCGGATTGGATAGATATAAAAACGACAAAGGCGTATGCGATGGGTACAATTTATTGTTTAATGCATACTATGACACTGTACCGTATTATGATTCGAGCGATTCAAACACATACGTTCATATGTCTTTATTCAAAAATCTAAATTACTTACCGGAGATCTATTTTACATACCTCGGGCAAGGATATTATTCCATGCGCTCAATAGTCAACAGCACCACATACTACCTTACAGCCCCCGCAAGCACTTCATCCGGACAAAAAATAACATGGAGTGCAACTTTTTCAGACACAAACAATAATCAACTTTGGCAGGTATCATATTCAAGCAGCGGAAAAACATATACAATCATATCAAAGAATATGGTACTTGCGGGTAAAGATTACGGTTTGTCTGCTACTTCAAGTTATCTTGTTCAAAACAATATTTATGCAACGCCGGCTCAGTGGAAACTTTGTTACAATGAAACGTACCAAGGTGATAATCTGCTTGTGGGTATTATTGATTCGCAACACTCCGATAACCACTCATCTTGGATAGGTAGCGCAGCCTCTGCATTGTATAGCACCGGGTCGGATTCAGTGACCATATATTACAACGCCAATATTGTTCCGGACAACGGATTGCTTGAAAATACCCAAAAAGATATTTTAATGGAAGATATGGAGAACAAAAAAATCATCGAATTCTACGCTCACGGTTTTTTGGACAATAGTGGCTCATATATACGAATATCCGATACCGCAGAGTCTCCGGTGTATTTAGACACAAACGATATTAAGAAATTGGATCTTTCCGATACAGAGTTTATTGTATTCGGTAGTTGTAGCACGGCGGCAAACTACGCAACAAACGGTGCGGAAAATATGCTCACAGCCTCGGTTACCAATGCGGGAGCTCTTATGGCGGTTGGTTTTACTGACAAAATTCAGTGCAATAATCTTCAAACCTTTATGCAAACAATCACACAAAATTACGCTCAAAGGCTCGCGTCATATACCGATTATTCAAGTAAGACCCCTGCCGAACAGAGCAATATTAGATCTGTGTGTTATCGCCAAGCAGTCGAACAAGCAGCCACAGCATCAGGATTGTCCAACGAATGTGTCATTTTTACAAACAGTAATTATATCACCTTTTCATAAATTTATTTTCAAAAAACATTTGGAGGAACACGTTATGAAAAAAATATTCTGTTTATTATTAACTGTACTGATTTGCACCATACTGCTTGTCTCCTGCGCAAAGTCCCACAAGGATACAGTATATATCATAAGCACTTCTGCGGGTGACGAATTGTCCATTGGCGCTTCTATGATAAACACATCCATAGCATCGGAGTTTGGTCCTTCCATATTTTATGATAACCAAGCATCCGAAACAACTCAAGTCACAGTGATGGGCACCACTTACAACGGACACTATGTATATTCAGATCGCGGTGTGGGTTCCACACTTATAAGAGATCGCTATGATGATGATGCGGGCAATAATTTCACCGTAATCAGATCCAACGGCAAACTGGCTGGTTTTTATAAGTTTTTGGAGCACGATGAAACATCTCCCATAGCTTGTACAATGGACGAGGGACGCGAGATCGCAACCGATTTTTTAAAGAACATTACCGATATCGAAAACTATACACTCACATCCACACGAATAGTGAGCGGTGTTGCAGAGGATTCGGTATGTGAATACAATTACAAATTTGTACGAATGCTCGGAGAATACGAAACCAGCGATGTAATATACATATACGTGGATTGTCGCCGTGCATGCGTAAATAATTATTACTGTTACTCGATCGGCGAATTGGAAAACGCTTCTTTGCCCGACACATTTGACCTCGACAGTGCGCTAAACACATTATGCACCGGTACACGCGAAATGTGGAACGATATACAGCCTTTTTCCGACTCCGATACAGCCACACAACCGCTGACATTCCAAGCTCAAAGCGACAACTACATGCTTGTAAAAACCTCGGACGGACACTTAGCGCTTTCCGCCACCGTTGTGGTCAGCGGCATAGGGGATGACGGCAGATCGGAAGCTCTCGGCGCAATAATGATAATAGATTGATACTCAATAACCCCGATGGGGTGCCCCGCACAGTGCGGGGCACCCCATCGATATTATTATAAGAAATGTTTCAAAGTTCCACTCCGCGAGATGCAAGTTCCGCGCGTATATCGGCAGCGGGAACAGCTTTGGGGTCCACCCCGCGCTCGGCTGCCAACGCTGCGGCAATTCCCGCAGCCTCGCCCATTGCCATGCATATTGCCATTACGCGATACGATGCATGAGCGCGGTGAGTACCGGATATACATCTGCCCGCCAAAAGCATACCGTCCACATCCCTCGGCACTATAGCGCCGTACGGAATATCATACGGCTGCGCCATATGTGAATGCCCCTCTGCCTGACCGCCGCCGGCAGGGTTATGTATATCTATCAAGAACCATGCGTTATGCACTATTGCGTCCGGATGCATTCTACCCTGCTCCACATCGGCATCGCACACACTTGAAACACCGCAAATTCGGCGGGATTCGCGCACGCCCACGGTATCCGATGAGTCGCACACTCGGCATTTTTCATATCCGGGTATATATTTACGCAAAAATTCGACTATGACATCTATCTGAGCACGAAGTTTCATCTCCGCCGCGGCAATCGATTGCGGATCAAGCGGATCGAAACCGTTCACCTGTGTTGCGTTGACCTCCCTCTCGGTCGGGCGCGTTTTGGCATGCAAACGGACAATGGTAACATTTTCGGGCAGTTCGCCCTCACGATTCTTTTGACGGCAAAGTTCGCGAAATTCCATACCCGCAAACTCTCCCGATGGGATCTTAACTTTATCGGAGCCGCCGAAAACGATGATGGCATCCTCCGCAACGTCTTCAAGCACAAATTCAAGGGACATGGGTTGAAGCCTGCCGTCGCCGTCCCGCCCGATATCAAAAGAGCATCCCGCCGCGGCAGCCGCACAACCGTCCCCCGTTGCATCGATGATGACATCGCCGCGCACAGCGCAAAGACCGCGCTGTGTGGCAAATACCACACCGCGCGATATGGGGCGTCCGCTCTCTCCCGCCTCCGTTATAACGTCAACTAACGCGCAGTTAAGCCACAGAGTAACTCCGCTCTCACTCACCAACCGATCGAGTTCTTTTTTGGTCACCTCTCTGTCAAGCAATACTTCTCGCCCGTTGCGAGTCTTTATATACGGCACATCACAACTTTTTATTCTTCCGCAGATTTCGTCATACATCGTGCCTTCGCTGACGGAACCGAGTATCGGAGAGATCGCACCCGTTGTAAGCATACCGCCTATAACGCCGTGACGCTCTGCTAAAAGAACGCGCGCTCCTCGCCTCGCCGCAGAAACAGCCGCGCAAATTCCCGCAGGACCCGCACCGCATACTATCACATCAAAATGCTCACCGTGTACAGGCACGGATTTTTTGTATTCGTAGGATACACTCATATTTCGATTCCCCGATCTTTATGTTTTTCTTTAAATAATTATATCACTGAGCACAAATAAAGTCAACAAACATCTCCGAATTTGTTGACATTCACAGCCGATAAGTGATATAATAAGATAAATCGACAAACCGGAAGCACCTCGCACGCTTCCACGCAGAAAGGACCGAGATATCAATATGAAAAAAGACTGCAAACGCATACTCTCCATGGCTCTGGCGCTTACGGCATGCGCCGCACCAATGCTGTTCATTTCATGCACACCGGCTTCAGATACAAGCAGAGAAAATGACACATCCGCACCGCACTCAACAGCAGACGCAGATAAAGCACCGGATCCGATAACGACGGTACAAAGTGAAGTCAATATAAAATTACGCGTCGGTAGCTATAACATAAAGCACGGCGCCGATGCGAACGGAGACATTTCGGTTATAGCCGAAACGATAAAAAATGCGGGGCTCGATATTTGCGGAGTTCAGGAAGTGGATTACGAAACAAGCCGTTGCGGCGGTATTGATCAGCCCGCCGAGCTTGCATCCGCATCCGGACTTGAATACTACCGCTACGCCCCCGCCATCGATTATCAGGGCGGAAAATACGGCACGCTTATACTCTCTCGTTACCCGATAGAAAGCTTTGAATACACGCTTCTTCCATCCGGCAGCAACGAGCAACGCGCCGTGGGTCACGCCGTAATAAATCTTGACGGCACAAAAATAGATTTTTTCAACACACATCTTTCCTATGAATCTGTGGGACTTCGCATAATACAGTTCAGAGAACTGCGCGATATGCTGTCCGAATGCGATCACTACATTTTAACAGCGGATTTCAATACCGATAATTTTTCCGAATTCGCCGCGTTGAACTACGGCTCTCTGGTCAACAACGATGAGCATCGTTTTGTTACGTTTCCGGGTCACAGCAGCGCCATTGACAATATAGTACTCTCGGATAAATTTGAAATAACAAACACATCAACCTTACAGCAGTCACACTCTGATCACTACATGCTGTACAGTGACCTGTTGCTTTCTTTCAAAGCAGGCGAATAAAGGATACCCGATGACACGTTGGGAGGGATAAATTATAACAATTATGGAAAACCGTTTGCTTGAGTTGGCGCAACGCGCCGCAGACGGTTGCTATTACACATATTCGGATTTTTTAACGCTTGCCGAACAGGATATACTGCAATCGCTTCGTCTGCCTACCGCAGTAACACTTGCGGGCGGCTTTGATGGCGCCGAGCGCCGCATCGCAGTATTCGGCAACGAGGAAGAGTTCGGATATCCGCCGGAGCCCCCGCTCGTTTTTATCAAGGCAAAACCGCTCTCGGAAAAATTTGCGGATGAACTTTCGCACCGCGACTATCTCGGTTCTATCCTCGGATTGGGACTTGAGCGAAAGGTCACCGGAGATATTTGGCGCGACGGACACACGGCATATATCGCCTGCCTTGACAGTATTGCCGACTTTATTGCCGCCAATCTTGTTCGGGTAAGACACACCGATGTTAAATGCACAGTCATGTCAGACGCTCCCCAAACAGCTCTGCAAAAGCCGGAGGAAACAACCGTATTTGCGGCATCCGAACGTGCCGACGCGGTATGCGCAGCGGTTTTCGGACTATCGCGCAGCGAAAGCGCCACGCTCTTCTCGCGACGGTTGGTTTTTTCAAATGCAAAACTGATAGAACGTCCCGATTCTCGCCTTGAGAGCGGCGCTCGAATATCCGTAAGAGGGTATGGCAAATTCGTCTATCTCGGAATTTCAAAAACCACGCGCCGCGGCAGACTTTGCCTGAAAATTGCAAAATACAAGTAATTTTATCGGTGAGAGTGCCACAGCGCGCCTCACCGATATTTGCATACCGCAGCGTCGCCTGCGATATTTACATTTAATTCACAACGGATAAACCAAAATTCAATCGCGATCCAATAAAGTGATAATATAATATGATATAATTAAGTTAACTAACATTTCCGAACGAAAGGATAAGACAATGACAGCTGCAGAACTTCGCCAACGAATATCGGAGGGTGCCTTAGACATCAGACTTTCACGTCTTTACGGCGATGAGGGTACAATTTCCGCTCGAAATCGCTACATTTCGATACTCGATGATTTTATCGAACGATACGGCGCGTTCCATAATGTATCGCTTTTTTCAGTTCCGGGTCGCAGTGAGCTTTCCGGCAACCATACCGACCACAATCACGGCAAAGTAATTGCCGCATCTATAGATCTTGATGTTATCGCTGTTGCCGCTAAAACCGACGACCGCACCGTGCGCATAAAGAGCGCGGGATTCCCCGAGGACGTTGTAAATCTTGACGAGTTCATCGCACCACGCCCCGAACGCTTCGGCCATTCCGATGCTCTCATCGCGGGCGTTGCCTCGGCTCTCATAAAAAACGGGCACAACATCGGCGGCTTTGTCGCCACCACCGCTTCCAATGTGCTTAAGGGTTCCGGGCTTTCCTCTTCCGCCGCATTTGAGGATATGATAGGAACCGTATTTTCTCATCTTTACAATAACGGCGAGATAAGCTATGTTGAAATTTCGCAGAATTCGCAGTATGCCGAAAACGCGTTCTTCGGCAAGCCCTGCGGACTTATGGATCAAGTAGCCTGCGCCGCAGGCGGAGCGGTTGCGATTGATTTTGCCGATCCCGCGTCACCTGTTATAGAAAAGATAGATTTTGACCTTGACGCTTTCGGTTACCGTCTTTGCATAGTCAACACCGGCGGCAACCATGCCGATCTTACAGATGATTACGCCGCAGTTCCCGCGGAAATGCATGCGGTTGCCGCGCACCTCGGACACAGCGTGTTGCGCGAAGTTTCACGCGATGAGTTCATCTCCGAAATTCCCGCTTTGCGTGCCAAGCTTGGGGATCGTGCTGTGATGCGCGCCATGCACTTTTTCGCCGAGAACGACCGAGTGGACGCGCAAAAGATCGCGCTCACCGAGAAAAATCTCGACGCATTCATGGACGGAGTGCGCGCTTCCGGGCTTTCATCTTTTAAATATCTGCAAAACGTATACACCACCAAAAACACAGCCGAGCAGGGACTTTCACTGGCTCTCTGTCTTACCGAGGACTATATAGCTTCTCATGACATTCACGGTGCGTGCCGCGTACACGGCGGTGGTTTTGCGGGTACCATACAAGCATATATGCCGGCGGATAAAGCCCGCGAATATGCCGAATTTATGGACGGCGTCTTCGGCAAAGGAGCCAGCTATATTCTGCATATCAGACGTAACGGAGCCGTAAAGCTGTTTTGATGAATAAGATAACGCGAAAAAGCAATGTGACGGAATATGATCTCCTGCGCTTCCGCACATTTCCGCCGATGGAGGTTTATTCCCGATGAACATAAATCAAAAAAAGCCGCGCCGCACCGAGGATCTACACGAGCGCTCCGCCAAACCGCATTCTCTGCGAGAGGCATGGGGCTGTGTTGATAAAAAAATGCTGTTTGCTCTGCTGATCAACTGCGTGGTATTTGTGGGAATATATCGTTTACTTATCAGCGGTATATTTACATTTACTGTACAGCAGGTGACGGTATTGACCTACATGATAGGCGCCGCTGTTTTGATACTTGCCTACGTTATATATAATCGCGGTTTTTCGGGGCGCGGCATTACAGCCGAAATGCTCCCCGACTCAATGACGGAAAAGGAAAAGGACGATTACATGGCAGACACCGCCGAACGCGAACGAAAATCCAAATGGATGATGACGATAATAATACCGCTTTTGGCAGCACTGCTGATCGACCTTATCGATATGTTCGTGATACAAAACCTGATTTCCCAATAATATTGACTGCAAGGTTCTATCATTGATCATGCAAAATATAAGATTTATATCGCTTTTTTCCGGTTCTTCCGGCAACTGCACGGCTATATGCTGCGGAGGGGACACAATACTTTTCGATGCCGGCAGATCTGCCAAAGCGATAAAAAACAGCCTAAATGCACGAGGCGTAGATGCGGCATCCGTCCGCGCGATATTTATTACGCACGAGCATACAGACCACATATCAGCCCTTCGTGTTTTTTTAAAAAAGCACCCCGTACCCGTTTATTCCGCCGCCGAAACATATCATTCGATAGTCACCGTATGCGGCGATGCGGCGGTGCAAAGACCGAGGATATTTCAAGAGCGCATCGGACAAATGACGGTGCGCTCATTTCCTACATCGCACGATGCGGCAGCCCCGGTGGGATATCGCATAGATATAGCCTCAAATAACACCTACAGCGACAAAGAGGCGACAATCTCCCTCGGCATTGCCACAGACACCGGAATAGTAACCGACGAGATGGAAGAAGCTCTCGGCGGCTGTTATGCCGTGTTGCTTGAAAGCAATCACGACCCGGAACTTTTGAAAACGGGGCCGTATCCCGCGGAACTTAAAAGGCGAATTTCCTCGTCACACGGGCACCTTACAAACGATAAAAGCGCGGAGTTGGCGGCGGATCTGGCCCGTCGCGGAACACGCGGCTTTATTTTGGCACACATATCCGAGGAAAACAACACGCGAGAGCTTGCCGCTTCCACATACCGTCGTCATCTCGGATATGCAGGTTTCGGAGATGAAATAACCGTACTTGTCTCACAACGCGCGGCGGCTGTGGAGATAATTGCACCGGAAGTTTGCGCCCTGTAACCAAACGAGCAATTTCACAACCTCGCTCTCCCCCAAATCTTTTTATGTAAGCCGGACAAAAGAAGGAGCGGCAACACGCAAATGATAAACGTAAAACTTATAACGGTAGGCAGCCTCAAGGAAACATACTTGCGGGAAGCTGCCGCCGAATACGAAAAGAGGCTATCCGCTTTTTGCCGTTTTGAAATGACGGAACTTAAAGAAACACGAGTCAAAGAAGATGGCTCGTATGCATTGGAACAGGCGGCATTGGCAGATGAGGCAGATCGCATTCTCGCCATCATTCCTTCACGCTCCTACAAAATCGCCCTTTGCATAGAAGGGCGTGAACTTGATTCGTGCGAACTTGCGGAGCTGATCGGACGCGCCGCAGACAGGGACGGCAGTATATGCTTTATTATAGGCAGTTCTCACGGTCTGCACGATCGCGTAAAAGCTGCATGCGACATGCGGCTTTCGGTTTCAAAACTGACATTCCCGCATCAACTGTTTCGCATTATACTGCTTGAAGCGATATACCGTTCTTTCAATATAATAAAAGGGACCCGCTACCATAAATAAGGCGGCAGATATCCGAAAATGAAAAAAAAGAAAAAGATCGCCCTATCGGAGGGCGGCGTCATACACTTTGCAACCGCCCTGCTTTTTATATCACTGGCGGCATTTGTGGGACTTAGTGCAACAGGCTACATAAAACTGCGTTTTTCAGGAGGTCCATCCTCCGCAGAGCGCACAAAGACTCCGGGAGAATTGGCATACGAAAGTTACCTTGAAGGTCTTGAGGCATCCCCCGAAACGACAAATAAAAATTCGTCACTCACTGTTTCGGGTGAGACCACGAGCGACGACGAGCCCGCAACTTCACCAAAATACGTATCTCTTACCGAACTTGAGGCGCTCGGATACAAAATTTCGTATTCCGATTATACCGATGATATGCAACTTGCGCGATTTTCGCTTGACGGCATAGACCTCTCACAGCTCAGCCTTTACAGCGGCAGAAAAAAGACCGTATCCGTCATGACCCCCTTAACTCTTGAAGACGGCGGCATTCCGTATGAATCCTATACCGAAAAAAACGTAGACAGAATGACAGTCGAGACATATATGGGATATCTTATAGTCGATTACAATGATGAAATATTGATTTTCGAGTCGGACGGTTCTCTGATAGCGACATTAGGCGACGACTCACCCGCACCGGCATATACACGCGACAATGATGGTCACCCGCTTTGGATATCCGATGATAACGGCTATTACTATTACGACGAAAACGGCTACATGGTAACCGTTGACTATGACAGTAAAAACGACAGCCGCGGACTGCTTTTTGATTACGCCCCGAACTTCGGCACAAACAGCGATCCCTCACTTAATGTTTGTTGGCAAACAGAGGCGGTAACGCTTGAATATGCGCTCGACCGCGACAACTACTACACAAGATATGCCGTAGACCCTCGCCTTGCGCGTGTACTTTACGAAACCGACCCCGTGTTTGCCGAACGAGTTGCCGTAATGCAACAAAGCGGACGTTATTACAATTATCCGTTTAAGCTTGCGCTTGACCGCGCCAAAGAAGAGATATCTCGCGAGCAAGCCGCAGCGGCAACGACGGAGGTATCTGCCGAATCTACCGTCCCAATCCAACCTGACGATACTCTACCTTATCAGATCGCCGCGCCCTCTCCGGCAGAACTTTCGGGCGAAACAACCTCCGAGGCGGAAGCGGAGATGTCGTTGCCGGGTTACGAAATAACACCGGATAGCACGACGGATTCCGACGCCGGAACCACTGCGGAAGATGTTACAACCTCCATTCCGGACAGCACCGCCGCACCGGACGCCGAAACAACGGCGGAACCGTACGATCCGATAGTGAATATATCCGTCACATTTGATTCCCCACGCTACTATTTCGGTACCTCCCCCGAACAGTCGGATCTCGGCGGATACGCGCGCGCGTATGCGTTTTCTGAAGGCTATGCCTGCATTGTCGATGACTACGGCGTACTTAAAGTTATAAACAAACACGGTAAAATAACGGCGCGGCTGCGCTATGAATACCGTACCGACGCCGCAAACGGATACACATATATGGTAAGAACCTACTATCAGCCGATATACAATGATATATACAGTCTCGGTTACTATTATTTCGACCATGGTCTTATGCGTGTGCGAGTAATAGAACATGAATTGATAGAGGGTGACGTTGTAAACCATGTTACCGCCGACTATGATATTTTGATCGACCCTTGGGGAAATGAATTTGATATTCCATCCGGCTACAAACTGGTATCATACTCGGACGGAGTGATTCTGCTTGAGCGCGACGGCAGATACGGATACTATCATATCGACGGTCATTGGATAGCACAACCGATATATACCTACGCCATGCCCTTTGTAGAGGGATTGGGTATTTTAGGAACAAGCGACGGCGACATGGGAGCTGTGGATACCTCCGGCAATATCGTGATCCCGTTTGAATATGAGTATATCTCCACCCCATCAAGCGGAGTCATATCCTGTTTTTCAACCGCAGACGGTTGGACTATACTTGCCAAAACGGAAAAACAGTAAAATGAAAAAGTGCCCTCAAACATTGAAAGTATATCCTTCAATGTTTGAGGGTTGTTGTTTATTCCACCGCAATTACTGTAATGCCGCACCGATGACGGTGCCGTATTGCGAAAGTTCGGGAATTATAAAATCAACACCGAACGGAGCGCAAAGCCCCTCAAAAGTGCGACGCACAGGAGCTATACGCGTTAAATTTCCGGTAAGAACGATATTTTTCAGTCCAAATCCTCTTGCGGCAAAGATAGCAAGCATTGCAACCGTCTCCGCCACCATGTTGACGATACCGAGCGCTATATCGTTTTTTGAAGCAAGATCGCTCACTCTGCCGAAATTGGATGCTGTAAGATTGTCGTTCAGCCCGGAAAATTGCCCCTCGCGCGAGATATCCTTAACGCGCAGATCAACGCGTGATAAGTCGCCGCCATCGCAAAGCTGTTCTATATGATCGATATCGTTCATACCGAGCAATTCTTTAGAAAGCCCCACAAGAGTACCGCCGCCTACGCCGGTACCACCGAGATATTCGGTCAGTGCCCCCGTACCATCCCGCTTGGCATGAATGAGCGCCGTCCCCGTGCCCATGCTTACAACGATAGCCTCATCAAGCCCGGAAAGATAAAGACCTCCAAGACCTATGCTTTTAAACTCGGTTACAACATGACAAGGTAATGAATATATGGGGAGCGGAACAAAGCCCGAACCCGCGCCTGTTATCATAACGCGATCTATATTTTCCAAAGTCAAACCGTTTTCCGATGTAAAACGACCGAGCGCGCCGTAAACCGAGGTTACGGGATCGGTAGCACGAACAAAAATGGGAGAGATAAGCCCACCGTCCGGGGCAAAACCGACTATTTTGGTAGTACTGCCGCCAACATCTATCCCAACTATCGTTTTACCGGTCATATTATTTATCTTTTTATCTTTTTTCTCATTCATTATCAGACTCCGCCGATTTTATTGCAATAATATTGTATCATCATCTTGCAAAAAAGTCAAGGAGGTGATATAATTATAATGTAGTATTGTATGCAACGAAAGGAAATGCAAATGAACTTTAAAAATCCCGATACTTCTGTTTTAAACGAAAAAGAGCTTTACATATTTGATATGGACGGCACCATCTACCTCGGATACAACGTATTCCCCTTTGCCATTCGCTTTATAAACAACCTCCGTGCACACGGCAAGCGCGTTCTCTTTTTCACCAATAACGCTTCTCACACAACCGATTTTTACGTCCAAAAACTCACCAAACTCGGTTTTTCTCCCACAAAAGATGAAATAATGACCTCCGGTGACGTAACTATAGAGTTTCTCCGCCGTCATCGTCAAGACAAGAGCGTTTATCTTGTCGGTACCGATGAACTTGTGGAAAACTTCCGCGAATCCGGCATTAACATGCTCGGAGGAGACGAAGAGAGCGCCGACATAGTGATAACAAGTTTCGATACCTCGTTGACCTATAAAAAACTTGACAATGCCTGCCGCCTTGTACGCGGTGGTGCCGAATACCTCTCTACTCACCCGGATTTCAACTGCCCCACAGAAACCGGATTTATACCAGACAGCGGAGCCATCGCCGCATTTGTTACCGCCTCCACAGGCAAAACGCCCACCTACTTCGGAAAACCCTACCGCGAAACCGTTGAAATGATAAGCGAGGCAACCGGCATTGCGCGTGAACGCATGTGCATATTCGGCGACCGTCTTTACACCGATATAGCCCTCGGCAAAAAGCATGGGGTAACAGCGGTTCTCGTTCTTTCCGGAGAAACCACCGAATCGGACGTTGATGCCGCCGCGCCGGCAGAGCGACCCGATTTTGTATTCCCTTCTCTTGACGAAGTTGATACCGTTATGTTCGGCAACTGAATACCCCCAACGCAAAGATAACAAAAAACAAAGGACACACAAATATGGCATATGATGCCGGATTACTGGCGGCGGTCATTAACGAGATCAATATCACATCGGCAGGCGGCAGAGTGGATAAGATCTATCAGCCGCAAAACGATACGATAATACTCGGCATAAGAACTCGCGCCGGGGCGCGCCGCTTACTTTTGCGTTGCGGCGCCAATGACCCACGCATGGCATACACAAACGAACCCGCGGATAATCCCGCAACGCCACCCACACTTTGCATGCTCATGCGCAAACATTTTTTAGGCTCGGTTTTTGTGAGTGCGGAGCAACATGGCTTTGAAAGAGTGGCACGCCTTGAATTTGCCGGGCGCGACGAAATGGGCTATGATTGCAAAAAGTATATATACGCCGAGGTCATGGGCAAAAACTCAAACATGATATTTACCGACAGCGACGGAAAAATACTTGGTGCCATGCGACAAGTGGATTTCACCACGTCACGTCTCAGGCAAGTTCTGCCGGGTATGAAATACGAGTTGCCACCGGCTCAGGACAAGCGTGACCCGCTAACCGAAACGCGCGATGGTTTTTTTGAACTGCTATCTGCATGTATACAGGAACGATCTGCGGCAAAGCATATAAACGCCGCATACCTCGGCATATCCCCGACCGTGGCTCGCGAAATAGTTTATCGCGCCTCGGGCAATATTGATACCACCATCGGAGGCGCGTCCCCATACCTGCTGTGGCGTGAGTTTGCAGCCGTTACGGAGCTGATACGCTCGGGTGAATTTACCCCTACCATGGCATTGGCAAACGGCGCACCTGCGGAATATTCGTTTATGCCGCTTTTGCAATACGGTAAGGGAGGGTTGCGAGAATATGAAAGCTTTGGCGAATTGCTTGACAGCTTTTACGGTGAACGCGATCGCCGCGCACTTGTAAAGGCAAGAGCAGACGATTTGGTTCGCACAATGCGAGCGGCGGAGGCAAGACTTTGCCGCAAACTGTACGCGCAACGCGCGGAACTTTCGGAGTGCGATCGCGGTGAGGAATACAAACACGATGCCGATCTTATTACCGCCAACATATACAAAATAAAACGCGGCGACGACATGGTACGTTTGACGGATTATTCCGAAATGACGGAGGACGGCAATTTTGCCGAGCGAACGGTAAAACTTGACGCACGACTTTCTCCGTCCGCAAACGCGCAAAAACTCTATAAAAAATATAACAAGACAAAAACCGCGCGGAGAGAACTGACAAAGCAGATAGAATTGGGCGAGCGCGAACTTTTGTATGTGCGCTCGGCGCTTGATTCTCTCTCTCGTGCGGAAACCGGTGCCGAACTTTCGGAGATACGCGAGGAACTTTGGCGTTCGGGCTATACCGGCAAACAAAAAACACCGCCCCCGAAAAAGGTAAAAAGTTCGCCGCTTGAATTTTTGACTTCCGGCGGTTACACGGTGCTTTGCGGCAAAAACAATCTGCAAAACGACGAGCTTACATTTCACCGTGCCGATCGCTCGGATATATGGTTTCACCTCAAGGGTGCGCCGGGCTCACACGTTA
>CAZISZ010000009.1:0-23195 GCA_964542035.1 uncultured Ruminococcus sp.
CATGGGTTCGATTCCCGTACGGGTCACCAAACGTAACAAATCCGAACTATTTCGTTAGTCGAAATTGGTTCGGATTTATTTTTATTATTAAAACTTCACACATTGACATTTTTCCTTTGCAGGTGTTCTATATACAAAATATCGCCCGGTGCGCAAAATGCGCATTCGAGCGATATTTTTATATTTTCGTTCAATCCGATATCATCTGCAAAGGCCGAGGGATATATCGTAAAGGCGACGAATATCCTCCGCGCGCTTATTACAGATAGCTTTCATAGCATCGATCTGCTCTGCGCTGAAATCGTCCAGCTGACCTTCCTTGAGCTTTTTCTTGTACATCTTATCGGTTGTAAGAGCAAAGCGGATATCAAAGCTTACGATCTTTCCGTCTATCTCCGCCACTATGGCGTCGCTCTTGCCTGCGAGCAAAAGATCAACCGCGAAGGTACCCATCTCGGTGGCGGTAAGTCGATCGCGCAATGTGGGAGTACCGCCGCGCACGATGTGCGCAAGACGCGCAAACTTTGTTTCAATACCGGTCTCGGCTCCTATCTTTTTAGCAAGCACCTCGCTGTATGGCTTTCCTTCATCGGTAAATACGCCCTCGGACACAACAACCAGCATGCCGCGCTTTCCATCGGCCTTGGCGGCTTTTATGCGCTCAATAGCAGCTGCCTCATCAAAAGGAACCTCCGGAATGGCTATCGCTACAGCGCCGGAAGCTATACCCGTTTTAAGCGCGATCTCGCCGCAATCACGTCCCATAACTTCAACAACGTTACAGCGAGCGTGGGATTCGCAGGTATCGCGCAGACGATCCACGCACTCAAGCACCGTATTCATCGCAGTATCAAAACCGACGGTATAGTCTGTAGCGGTAATATCGTTATCTATGGAACCGGTAACGCCGATGGTTGGAATGCCGTGTATGGCAAGATCGGTGGCTCCGCGAAAAGTACCGTCGCCGCCTATTGCGACAATAGCGTCGATATTGTGACGGTGGCAGGTATCTATAGCCTTTTGCATACCTTCTTCGGTTGCAAATTCCGGGCAACGATCGGAATAAATAACAGTTCCGCCCATGCATGAAATATTGGAAACACGTCGTGCGGTGAGATCGATAACGTTATCATGGATAAGCCCGCTGTAGCCACCGATAACTCCCTTTACCTCAATATCGTTTTGAATGGCACGACGGGTGATCGCTCGTATTGCGGCATTCATTCCGGGAGCGTCACCGCCGGAGGTAAGAACGCCTATTCTTTTAAATTCAGCCATTTTTGTTATCTCCTGATAATGCGCCTGTCGCCCTTAACAGAGCGACGGCGTTTAATTAAAAATACATATATATTGTATACTATTATTGACAAAAAATCAATACCGCAAACGTAAAAAAAACACTAAATTTGTCGAATCGGCAAGCTTTTTAGCTTTGTTATTCCGCAACGAATGTTATTGCGGCTTTTCGCACGTTTTTTCAAGCGCCATGCCCATCACCTGCGTGGCTGCGCTGTATCTTATATACTCGCGCGAGCGAAGCGGTGACATAGAGAGTCGCCGTGTGCGCACACTATCCGCATCCGCCACGGCAATATATACCGTTCCCACGGGGTCACGGTCGGTTCCGCCACCGGGACCCGCAAAGCCCGTGGTGGCAAGCCCGATATCGGTACCGAGAGCTCTACGTACTCCCGTTGCCATTTCGGCTGCGGTCTGCTCGGATACTGCGGTGTAGCGTTCAAGCGTTTGTGCGCTCACACCCAAAAGTTTCATTTTTGCATCATCGCAATAGGTCACGCACCCGCCAGCAAACACATCGGAGCACCCGGGAATATCGGTAAGTCGCCTTGCCACAAGCCCGCCGGTGCAGGATTCGGCAGCGGATACGGTAAGATCGCGACGGCGCAATTCATTGATAAGCGCGGCTTCGATACTGCCCACATCGATACCGTATATATATTTCCCCACCTCGGTGGATTTTATATCTTCCACGGCGGAAAGACAGAGTCTGTCAGCCTCCGCAGACGTGCTTGCGCGGGCGCTGACGCGCACACGCACCTCTCCTTCCTTACAATACGGAGCAACAGTAGGATTTTTCCATTTAGACATCATTTCCCGCAATTGCTCCTCAACAGTCGATTCTCCCATGCCGATGATATGGACATTATGACTTACTATCGCCGAACCCGAACGGTGACAAAGATACGGGTGTACTCTCTCGCGCCAAAGATTTTTCATTTCTATCGGCACCCCGGGCAAAAGAATTGCCGTGCGCCCTCTCTTTTCATCCTCTAAAGCCATTGCGGGCGCAGTACCCCAATCATTTTCAAATATCACAGCTCCTGTCGGTATCATTGCCTGCTTTTTGTTGTTTTCCGGCATAACACGCCCCGTATCGGCAAAATAGCGACGTATTTTTTCCAATGTGTGCTCGTCAAGATACATGGGGAGATCGAAAAATTCCGCCACCGTCTCCTTGGTAAGATCGTCGCATGTGGGACCGAGGCCTCCGCTCATAAAAACGGTATCCGAGTTTTCAAACGCCGCATCGAGTGCAGCGCGCAGTCGTTCGGGATTATCCCCCACCACCGTTTGACGATAAACGGGAATGCCGAGTTCGGCAAGTCGTTGCGACATAAACGCCGCGTTTGTATTGACTATATCACCGAGTAAAAGTTCTGTACCCACACAGATGATCTCGGCTCTTTTTATTTCGGATCCAAACATTAATGCCTCCAACGCCCCCGTTTTTACGCCGACACACCGAACGGCGGCGCACTCACAGCGTTTTTCATCAACAATATTATATCACCGCACCCGAATTTTGTAAACCGACAACCGGGATATTTTGCGATATTTGTTGACTTTTCGCGGATTGTGTGGTAAGATGATTTATATTCCGACAAAGAATTATTATCCGACGATGAGGTCACAATGTCTGTTTGTAATATCTGCCCGCGCAGGTGCGGCGCGGACCGTCTTCACGAATTCGGTTTTTGCGGCGTAGGAGAGGAATGCCGCATTGCCCGCATAATGCGACATTCCTTTGAGGAACCTTGCATATCCGGTACCGGCGGCGCCGGCGCCGTATTTTTTGTCGGGTGCAACCTCGGCTGTGTTTTTTGCCAAAACGCGGAGATAAGCCACCCACAACAAAAAAGGCTCCCCGGCGAAATATTTGACACAAAGCACCTTGCCGACGCTATGCTTGAATTGCAAGCCTCCGGGCTTTCCTGCATAGACCTTGTAACTCCCACTCATTTTACACCAAAGATAGCACAGGCATTACGCCTCGCCCGCCGCGACGGTCTGACTCTGCCGGTTGTCTGGAACAGCGGCGGCTATGAATCACCCGCAACACTTGAAACGATAGCGGAGCTCATTGACGTTTACATGCCGGATATAAAATATCTCTCCCCCGACATATCAGCAAAATATTCCGCAGCGGGCGACTATTTCGACCGCGCCGCCGAATGCATAGCGTTTATGTATAAAATTCTCGGTCCCGCCGTTGTCACAAACGGCGTGATGCGCCGAGGGCTTTTAATACGCCACCTTGTGTTACCGGGATGCCGCCACGATTCTATATCCCTTCTGCACCATCTTGCGGGCATTCTTCCCACATCGAATATAAAACTCAGCCTTATGAGCCAATACACTCCCAACTTTTATCACGGTGACGATAGCGCCCTCCGGCGCAGACTTACAGCTTTTGAATACGATTCGGTACTTGCCGTGGCAGACGAGCTGGGGTATGACGGTTACATGCAAGCGCCGTCTTCCGGAGATAAAAAATACACTCCCGATTTCGATCGTGCGGAAATTGTAGATGCCGATTGCCGCGCCAAAGTGTGCCACTAACCGACAGACGCCTCAAAAAACTGACAATATATTTTGCGGGGGATTGACAAAACTCGTCCGATGGTGTACAATATTTATTAAATCGATGCATATTCCCGCCGACCGTAAAACGATCGGCGGGTAATATACAAATGCGCACATGCGCCGACGCAACATAAATCCCGGATGACATGCAAAAAACAAAAAATTCAAATCAACCGATATATAAACAGGCAGGAAAGGGACAGCAAATGCACATTACCATAACCGGACGACTCGGTAGCGGCAAATCCACGGTTTGCCGTATTTTTTCGGATAAATACGGATACGAAATATACAGCACGGGAACTATACACCGCCGCATAGCCGCCGAAAAAGGCATATCGGCACTTGAAATGAATGAACTAATGGCAACAGACCTCAGTTTTGACCATATGATAGACGATGCGGTGAGCCGAATCTCCCGTGAGAACCGCGACCGTACACTTATTTTCGACTCTCGCATGGCTTGGCACTTTGCCTGCGACTCATTTAGGGTATTTATGCATATAGACCCTGCCATCGCAGCGCACCGCGTTATTGCCGATGACCGCGGAGAAGTTGAAAAATACACCGATATCGATGATGCACGCCGCCAACTGCTTGCACGTGCAATGTCCGAAAACACAAGGTACAAACGTATATACGGCGTTGATAATCTCGATTACCGCAATTTCGATCTTATAGTTGACAGCGCCACTATATCCCCCGAGGCACTTGCAGAATTGATACTTGCAGAGTTCAAACGTTATAACGCCGATCCCACCGGATATTCCCATCCGCGACTTTTGCTTTCCCCGCAAGCTATATACCCGACAGCCGACTTTGATGAGATGGCAAGTGATGACTCGGAACTGACAGTCATGACCCTCGACGGTTCGCATTACGCGATAAGCGGCGGGCGCAAACTTTTACGAGGTCTTGAAGCCGGCGAACAAATAATCGAAGCCAAACTCGCCGACACGGCGTCTCTTGCAGACACAACCCGAAAAACAGAATCTCTCGGGTTCCGCGGCGAAAAAGTAATGCGCACACTTGAAGCAAAATACAAATTTAAATATCCCGAGATCCCCCCAATATACAGATAAATAAGATAAACGTATATATACAAAACAAAATCCCCCGCGGCGGACAAATGTCCGCCGCGGGGGATTTAATTGTTTATGCTCCGAATTATTTATCTTCTGTATTCAGTGAGACGTTCGGATCGCTCTCCGACACGGAATCGGCTTTTTTCTCCTCTTGTGTCTTTGCATCCGCATCCGCCTGATTTTTATTTGCCGCGGCGCTGCGACGCTTTTTGCTTTCGGCTATCTCCACAAGCTCCGCTTCATCCGCGTCATGATCCATCACTGCACGGAACTGATCTCCGTCCATAGTTTCATGCTCAAGCAGATATTCCGAAACGCGGCGAAGTTTATCGGCATGCTCGGTAAGAATGCGCTTTGCCTCTTCATACGCCTCGGTAACGATACGGTGCACCTCCGCATCTATCTTTGCTGCGGTAGTATCTGAATAATCCTGCTGTGCGGAAAGATCTCTGCCGAGGAAGATATCGTCACCGTGACTGGAACCGTAACGGATAGGACCGAGTTCATCCGACATACCGAGTTGCGTGACCATGGAATGTGCGATAGATGTTGCGCGTTGTATATCGTTGGACGCACCGCCGGAGAAATCTCCGAAAGTAAGTTCCTCCGCCACACGTCCGCCGAGAAGACCCGCTATGCGCTCTCGCAGTTCACTGCGGTAAACACTGAAGCGATCGCTTGCGGGAATGGAAACGGTAACGCCAAGCGTTTGTCCGGCGGGAATTATAGAGATCATGTGCACGGGATCCTGCGTGGGCATGTAATAGCCCACAATGGCGTGCCCCGCCTCATGATATGCCGTATTGCGGCGTTCGCTTTCAAGCATACGGCGCGATTTCTTTTGAGGCCCCGTTAAAATCTTCATAAACGCATCCTCGATATCCGCCATACCGATAAGAGATTTGCCGCGGCGCGCCGCAAGCAGTGCAGCCTCATTTAAGAGGTTGGCAAGATCGGCACCGGTAAAGCCCGCGGTAGTCTTTGCGATAACCGCAAGATCCACCTCGTCCTCAAACTTTTTATTTCTTGCGTGAACACGCAGTATCTCCTCGCGTCCAATAATATCGGGAGCGTTGACGGTTATCTGTCTGTCAAAGCGTCCGGGGCGCAAAAGCGCGGGGTCAAGTATATCGGGGCGGTTTGTTGCCGCCATAACGATTATACCGTCATGCGAACCGAATCCGTCCATTTCAACAAGCAACTGGTTAAGTGTCTGCTCACGCTCGTCATGACCGCCGCCGAGTCCGGCACCGCGATGACGTCCCACGGCGTCGATCTCATCGATAAACACAATCGAAGCAGGGGATTTTCGCGCGGTTTCAAACAAATCTCTTACACGCGACGCGCCAACGCCGACATACATCTCAACAAAATCCGAGCCGGAGATAGAGTAAAACGGCACATTTGCCTCACCTGCCACAGCCTTTGCCAACAGTGTTTTACCAGTACCGGGAGGGCCCATCAAAAGTACACCGTGCGGGATTTTGGCGCCGAGCTTTGTAAACTTTTGCGGATCGCGCAAAAATTCCACTATCTCGCGCAGCTCTTCTTTTTCCTCGTCCGCTCCCGCAACATCGCGGAAAGTTACGCGATCTTTCTCATCGGTATCAGCCGAGCTTTTGACCCGAGCCTTTCCGAAACTGTTCATTTTGCCACCCTTGCCCGTCATTTGATTGAGCATGTAGAACCACATAGCCACAACTATGATTATAAGCAGGAGATATGGGAGCAGTGACACCCACCACGGCCACACTGTTTCGGGCTCGTATTCAAAATCCGTAATGATCCCCGCCTCATACTGATCGAGTATCAACTCACCCAGATCATCGCGGAAATAATCCACATCCTTGAGCCTGTAGGAAACGGTCTTACCGTCTTTAAGGGTCATGGTTATAACATCGTTTTTAGTGACAGTGAAATTTTCCACTTGTTCGTTATTAAAATATGAAACAACGGTGGAATATGTGGCGGGATCATCGCCCACACCTCCGAGTAACCCAGAAACCGTGAAAATTATCACGGCGATAACTGCAAAATAAAGCAGGATTATTCGCAGATTGCTTGATTGATTCTTTTTCATTATCGAAGAATGCCTTTCTTTATTTTATTTGTCGGCTGACGGAGCACCATACACCTCGGGCTTGAGCACTCCGACAAAAGGAAGGGTACGGTATCTCTCATCATAATCAAGACCATAGCCTACCGCAAAAGCATCGGGTATTTCAACTCCGATGTACTTCGGCGTGTACTCCACCTGGCGGCGGGAGGGCTTATCCAACATAGTACAGCAGGCAACGCTGCCGGCACCCTTAAGGCGCAGATAGTTTTCAAGATACGAAAGCGTTCTGCCGCTGTCCACTATATCCTCGACAACGATTATATCAACATCCGCAAGGTCTCCGCGGTGAAGATCCAACAGTATGTTTATTCTGCCGCTGGTGGATGTTCCGCTACCGTAGGACGAGACTTTCATAAAGTCTATCTCTACCGGTCGCTTGATTTTTTTCATCAACTCACCCATAAAAACCACCGAACCTTTAAGGATGCAAAGCAACAACAACTTGCGCGGACTGTTTGCGTAATCACGATCTATCTCGCCCGCTATCCTTGTCGTTATAGCCTCTATCTCCTTTTCGGTGACGAGTTTGTATGCTATGTCGTTCGTCTCACTTATCACAATGAAATCCTCCAAACAGTTATCAAAATAATTATTAAAATAAAATTGCTTCGGCGTCTTTCGCTCAAATCTCGACGCCCACCGTCGTGTACACGAGATATATCGTGACGCACCGTTCATCGCCCGGACGTTTTACGCGCAGATCGTCTCGCACTCCGACAAACGGAACGGCTGCTATACCGTCGTCATCGCAGATGATGGGCAAACTCGCGCGATCGGCAGGCGGCACTCCGCGATCGCACAAAAGCTTTTTAAGACTTTTATGCATCCCGCCCATGAGAATACGGTCCCCTGCGCGTCGCGGTCGTGCATACAAAGTACCTTTAATTTTATCAGCAGAAAGATGCGCCTTTGTAGCGACTTTGTAAATTATATTTATATTTTTGCCGTTTTCGCCATCTTCGCACGAATTTTCGGCAATAACAACCGTACAACCGCCCGGAAGCAGGTTTTCTCCCGGTTCAAGCGGATATATGCCATCGGGCAGAACAGCGCTTCTCATTTGACATTCGTCAGTTGCGGAGATCATAAAACGACCGCCCGAAACGACCGCAAAAACGCCGCCCGGCAAAGACATAAGTCTACGCGGAACTGTAATATTGCCCCTCTCAACCGCATCCGACACAAGCGAAAGCAGGAGCGATATATGACGCGCCTCCAGCATTACGCCCCCTACCGCGCCATCGTACAACATCCTTATCACCCGCACCGCTATCGGTCTCGGGAGCGCCGCCAAAGACTCAGCCGACACGTTTCTATGCCGAAAAGTTGTGCGGTCGTCCGCATCTGCCTCGGTATTCTCATTTATAAATTGCCACGCCTGCGCATCAAGATATGCGCAATCCTCACGCAATTCCGCGCCGAGCCTTGCGGCGGCGGCAGATGCGGCGGGATTTATCATCCAAAGCTCGGGCAACACCTTGGCGCGCACACGATTGCGTGCATAATCGATATCTTCGTTGGTCTCGTCCGTCACATGGGCTATTCCTCGTTCGCGACAGTAAGCAAGCACCTCGGCTTTGGTTACGCCTATCATTGGGCGAAGCACCGTTCCTACGCCGGGAAGCGTACGCATCGTCGGTATACCGCACATTCCCCGCGCACCGCATCCGCGCGCCAAACGCAACAGCATGGTTTCAAGATTATCATCGGCGTTATGCGCCGTAATGAGAATCCGTATACCGCGCTCGCGCATGACATTTTCCAAAAAGGCGTACCTTTCTCTCCGCGCCGCCGCCTCAATACCCTCGCCGTGCTCACGTGCAGAACGCGGTACATCTACCCGCGCGGAGTGAAAAACAAGCCCACGCGACTCGGCAAGCGCTTTACAAAACGCCTCGTCACGATCAGCCGCGTCACCGCGTATCATATGATTGAGATGCGCGCATTCGACCCTGCATCCCGATCGACAAAGCATATCAAGCAGGGCAGCGGAATCCGCGCCGCCGGACAACGCCAAAAGCAAACGTTCGCCGTCCTCAATATCCGTCAGATCTCCGGGCTGCACAAAACCGCGCGGCAGCGGGGGAGTATTTTGTTCATTCATGATTGTATTCCGTTTTACCGTACTGCGTTCAATACCCGGCAGACGGATCCGGGGCGTTGTTGTCGATACTGCGGAAGAGCGTGTACGTACCGCTCCATGAGAGCTTGACAGACCCCGTAGAGCCGTGGCGGTTTTTTGCAACTATACATTCAACTATATCTATACTGTTTTTATCGGGCCCCGCTTCTTCATCGGTTTTGTAATACTCATCACGGTACACAAACAAAACGGTGTCGGCGTCCTGCTCAATAGATCCGGAGTCACGCAGGTCGGAAAGCATAGGCTTTTTGACCTGTCTCGACTCGGGTCCGCGCGAGAGCTGGGCGCAACATATAACCGGAACGTTAAGTTCCTTTGCCATCAGTTTCATGCCTCGCGTGATCTCGGCAACTTCCTGAACCCTATTATCAGTATGGCTGTCGCCTTGCATCAACTGCAAGTAATCTATCACCACAAGACCGATATCGCCCTCTCTGCGTAATTTGGCTTTCATTCCCGTAACGGTAATACCGGGCGTATCGTCAATCAGTATGCGACTGCCGCTCAGCCTATCCACCGCGCCGGCAAGGCGAGTCCAATCATCGTCTGTTATATTACCGGTACGCAGAGCATAGGAGCTTACCAATGCCTCGCTTGAAAGCATACGCGTGGCAAGCTGTTCGGCAGACATCTCAAGCGAAAAAATGGCTACTTTTTTGTGTGTTTTAAGCGCAACATTTGTGGCGATATTCATTGCAAAACTCGTTTTACCCATTCCGGGACGTCCGCCGATAAGGATAAGGTCGGAGTTACCCATGCCTGCCAATACTTCGTCAAGATCGGAAAAACCCGTTTTGGTACCCTGAGATGCCTCCGGGTCGGTTTGCAACAGATGCAGATGTTCGTACACCTGCAACAACACGCGCTCAATACTGATAAAACTGCGCTCATCCCTACCCTGCGCTATCGAATATATCTTATTGCCCGCATAGTCAAGCAGATCGCCCACGTCATCCTGCTCGGAATACGCGCGCTCGGCAATGTCTTCACCCGCCTCGACAAGACGCCGCAAAAGGCTTTTTTCCTTTACTATCTTGGCATAATCGCGAATATTCAGCGCAGAAGGAACACTGTCTATCAGCATCCTGATATATCCCTCGCCGCCGGATTTGTCATAAACGCCGTCGCGCACAAGATCGTCTATCAGTGTAACAACGTCTATTTGATTACTGGTTGAAAACAACCTTAGCATTGCGGCAAATATCTGACGGTGCTCGGCAACGTAAAAATCCGCGTCCGACACCGAGTCGGCAATGTTTCTTATCGACTCGGGATCAATAAGCACCGACCCGAGAAGCGCCTGCTCCGCAACCATGGAAAAGGGCATTTTTTTGATAATATCGTTATTCATAATTACCTCTTTTCGGATACGATCCGATGCTTTCCGTCTTTACGGCGACAGATAAGCCGCGCCGATCATTTTTTGCAAACGAGTACGTTTACCTTGCCCTCAATATCGGTATAAAGCTTTGCGGGAACGGTATAGCTGCCGTACGCTTTGATAGGTTGGTCAAGTTGCAGACGGCGGCGATCAACGGTGATATTATGTTGAGCCTCAAGAGCTTCGGCAATATCCTTGGTGGTTATAGAACCGTAAAGACGCTCGTCGGCGCCGGATGCGGCATATATTTTCACCTGTGCACTTTGCAAAGCATTGGCAATGCGAGTCGCCTCCGTGCGCTCAACTTCAATGCGGTGACGCTCGGAAGCCTCGCGGTTTTTGATCTCGTTCATGGTCTTGGCATCCGCGGGGATAGCCAATTTATTGGGAAGAAGATAATTGCGTGCATAACCGTCCGAAACGTTTATCACCTGATCCTTTTTGCCCTGTCCCTTTACATCCTTGGTAAGTACTACTTTCATTTTAAACACCCATCTTCGCCGCGGCGAAGGCTTTCTCTGTTTCTGTATTTGGTTTTTTATTTATTTTACATTTGTACATTAAATTTGCGCGTCAGTCAAGGTATTCGTCTATGCAACCCTTAAGCCTTGTAAGCACATCCTTTATACTTCCGTTATTGACCTGCGCACCCGCGGCGTCGAAATGACCGCCGCCGCCCAGCTGTTCAAGCACCAATTGGACGTTAAAACTACCGTCCGATCTCGCCGATATCATCACATCGCCGTCTGTTTCAAGCAAAACGAACGCAGCCGCCACGCCACGCACGGTCAGCATCTTATCCGCCGCCTTGGAGGCTGTTACGCGATCGGCGCCTCGCGCCGCGGTCATTGCCGCCGTATCATCCGGATCTACATCCGCCGCCGTACCGCGCCCCACCGATATGGCAATGCGGGAACGATATATGCATATCTCAGAGCCGAGCTTTGATTCGGTAATATAGCTCGAAAGATCCTCATAAAAGAATGTACGCGCAATCTCCGAACTTGCGCCGCACTCACGCAGATAAAGCGCTGCCGAGAATGTACGCGCCGTGGTGGAACGGGTAAAGTCCTGCGTATCAACCATAATGCCGGCAAGCATTATATCTGCTTCGCGGCGCGAAAGCCCGCCCTGTCCCGACCCCGGCTGTCCTATAGGAGAAAAACCGAGCATTTCCGCCACAAGCTCGCATGCCGACGACGCGGATGGCTCAATATAAACGAGTTCCGGCTCGTTTTGAAAATCTTTCGCCTTGCGATGATGGTCGATTACCACAGTGTGAAACGCGTTTGCGGCTATTTCGGGAGATTCGCTGATAGCAAAATTATTTACATCCGTAACTATCAAAACCGTATCCGAGCGTATCATATCAATGCCGTCCTCAGCATCTATAAACAACTCGCGCCCGTCGTTGGCAAGCTCGTGCCTCAGTCCCTCGGTGCATACGGAAAAATTGCGGTTGGCTCGGTCAACGATTATTCTCACATCGCCCGTATATAATGCGGCAATGCGAGCTAACCCCACAGAAGCTCCTATGCAATCAAAATCGGGGTTTTTATGCCCCATTATCAAAACATTACCGGCACCAGCAAGTATCCCCGTCAACCTCTCATACACCACACGCGAATCCACCTTGGTGCTCTCACGCACGCTTTTGGTACGACCGCCGAAATATTCATATCCGATCTGACCTTGATTGGTAAGCCTCCTGAGCACCACCTGATCGCCGCCGCGCTGAAGAGCTGTCTCAAGAGCCGATACCGCCTCCCTTTCGCGCTCGGCGATCGTACCGCCGGATGCCGATATACCCATCGAAACGGTAAGCGACATTCCGCTCTCCCCCGCTTTGACCTCTCTGACATCGTCCAGTACCGAAAAACGGTCGCCTACAGCATCCAAAAGCCGCTTTTGCGGCATGATAACAAGAAATTTATCCCTATCGCATTCACGAATAACCGCATCCATGCGCTCCGCCCACGCGCGAAGTATCTCTTCGGCGCGGTTGGCGGACTCACGATAAGAAACACGCGCGTATTTGGCAAGTTCCTCAAGATTATCGAGCGCCGCGTAAGCTACAACCGAAAGTTCATCGTCTACCCTTGCTTTTGCAGCCTCCAGCTCGGCAAGCGGCGAGAGCATCAAAAGATAATATTTGCGTTCCTGCGTTTCCATCGAATATGCCCGCGCAAGGTACGGTACCCCGCCCGGCGTAACGCGCAGAGATTTCTCGTCCGACTCGGATGTTATTTCCGCCAATGAAGCGCCCAAAAACTCTGAAAGTTCAAGACCGGCGGGCGATTCGCACCCGGGGATAAGCGATGCCGCCGCACTGTTCGTCCACACTATCCTGCCCTCGAATGAAGATATTATAATGGGATCATCCACATCTCGCAAGGCATAGGAAATCATGGTACCGATCGTGGCGCGCTCTCCGTCTGCTATTCCGAAGTTTGCTCCCGACCGCACAATATGCGCCGTGATTGCAACGGCGACGATATATATTACGAGAAAAATAAGCGTTGCGGGGAATACCGGTATATCGGTAAACAGCGATATCACGGTAAGCGCCGCCAAAAAGAGCCCTCCGACCGTGATACATATAATAAGCGGTAAATTGTCGGGTAGGGGATCTTTACGATCTGACATCTTATTGCCCAACCTTTCTTTTAACTGTACTTTTTTAAATCAAAATTGCAAAATAATACTTTTCACTGTCTTCGTCTCTCGGAAAAGACCTCAAATATCGGCAATACAAAACAAAGGAGGCAGCCGAATGCCGCAAACAACGAAAGTCCGCCAAAACCGGAAGCAAGCACTGATACTATCGGAGCGGCAACAATCAGTGGTGCGATAAAACGCCATCCACTCCGCAAGGCAATACGCCGTAACCATGAGACCGAAAACGCCGTAAGCGGCAGTGCCAGTACGAGAATGATATTTTCGCATATTACCGCCGCAGTACCGCCAACCACACTTCCATCGCCGCCGGTCAGCGACATGTACACTATTATCGCAACAAAATACATAACTCCGCAAAGCGGGGAAAGCCTGTATCTTGCGGGCGCGGATGTAAACGCACGAGGTTCAATCTCCAACGTACGGAATATCGCACCGCATACCGCCGCCGCCAAAAACGTGACAATTTCCGCCGCCACAGCCACTACCCCCGGGATCATACGCACAAGGGAGAGCGCATATTGCGAAATAGCACCGCTACCTACCACGATCCCCGCCTCGGCGTATGCAGAGGCGGTGTAATCGACAAGAAAGTCATATAAAAGTTTGCCGATATCCGCCGAACTGCCGATGATATCGACTGATATCTCGGGTGATGCAATGACAAAAAGCGTACCGAAAAGAACAGCCGAGAGAGCGACGGTAAGCGCTGTGACTCCGACCGCTTCGCCCACCGTGGTACGCGGATATGACAGTGACAGCACTATCGCCGCAGGAATAAAGGAGATACCGATAAATATTCCGGGGATACCACCGAAAGCAAAACCGATTGCGGCGGATACGGCGACCGTCAGCATAAACGCCGCGCGGTTGATCCTTAACAAAAAAGCGCCGATCCCGATTGACGCCACCAAGCCGAGCACCGGCGCGGGCATGGCAAAACTTCCGGACATGAAAGCCGTTACACAAGCGGGCAGGACAATGGCAAACATGGTCATGCGCTCACGAGCGAAAAAGGAGATAAACAAAACCGACGTAAGCATAAACAGTCCCGCAGCGGCATCGCAAGAATACGCCGCCGCCATTACAGCTCCAACACCCGCCGCCACAGCGCCCGCGGGCATGAGAGACCACCAAAACGGCGCGTGTACGTGTACGCCCACGGTGCCACCCGCTCTTATATCACTTTCGGAATTCATTGGGACACGGTTACCTCCTTTGAATTTTCGATTTTCGGTCAATTGCAAAGCAAATTCTCCTGTATTCGCGCTCGACGCTGCCGGTAAACCGCCGGAAGTCTGCTTTGACTTTTTGTATTATCCGCATGTATCTGAAACAGACATATACTAAAGATAATTCTTCAGTATAATAGTATATCATAAAAAAGCGCAAAAGTAAATATATTTACGAAAAATCTCCGTCCGCGAACCCGAGAGTTTGATAAGTTACAGTATATTCTCAAAAAAGCGCTCAAAGCCCTTGACAAAGCGGTCATTGGATAATATAATATAATCATAGTTGATTCGGCAAAGCCGAACATTATTATTAACTTAAATAAAGGAAGGTATTTATCATGGGTTGGATATTGGCAGGCATTGCCGCTGCTGTTATTCTTTTTGTTCTACTCGGCTTCAGCCGTTCGGTGTGGAGGCTCCGCCCCCGTCAAATACTGTCCGTGCTCGGACTTTTGTTAATTATCGGAGGAATGATAGCTTCCGTCCCCACGGGTCACACGGGTATTCTCACCACATTCGGTAAAGTGGAGGACATAACGCTTGAGGCGGGCGTACATATAAAATCTCCGTTTCAGGAAGTGGTTATCATGGACAACCGTACTCAGGTGGCTCGCCTGTCGCTCACAAGCTTTTCCAGCGACATCCAAGAAGTATTGGTTGACTATTCGATGAACTATCAAATAGACAAAAACAACGCGCAGACCATCTACAAAAATATAGGTACCGATTATTATCACACGGTAATGGAACCCCGCATTCAGGAAGTGGTAAAAAGCGTTATTGCAAAATACACAGCCGAAAGTCTTATAGAAAGTCGCGACGAACTTTCGCGCCAGATCACCGAAACGCTTGTCGATGAGCTTGGACGCTATAACATCGAAGTTGTCAGCACATCGATAGAAAATATTGATTTTTCGGACGCCTTTACAAACTCCGTTGAAGAAAAGGTGGTTGCTCTGCAAACAAAACTTAAAACGCAAACCGAAGAAGAACAAAAAACGATGCAACAAGAGCAGGATGCAAAGCGCGCGGAGATACAGGCAAATGCCGACGCATCGGTAAAAGAGATACAAGCATCGGCGGATGCCGAAGTGGCAAAAATACAAGCCGCCGCGGATGCCGAAGTGAAAAAGATACAGGCGGACGCCGATGCTTACACCGGTGAAAAGCAGGCGGAGATAAACAAAAAGCTTGCCGAATCACTTACCGATGAACTTATAAAATATCTCACCGCACAGCAGTGGAACGGTGAGTTGCCGGAATATTATATGTCGGGCGACGGAACGGTCCTGCCGATACTCGGCAGCATAGGCGAACAATAAGCCGGAGGGGATGTCTCCGAATTCGGGAACTGCCTACATTTGACTTACAATCTTATATAAAAACACTTGCTTACCAATAACGGTATGCAGGTGTTTTTTGTTGAATTGTTAAAACAGAACATTCGGAAACTTCAATTAAAAACATCCCGTCATACATATTATATAATTCAGATTGATACCGAGTATTCGACCCGGAAAAAGCTTATGTTTACCGGCATGCATCCGATCTCATGACAACAGAATATGAATCGACGGTAACACTTAACGCGGTTTGTATGCATGGAGAATTACAGCTTGTCGACATGCTGAACGGAAACATATATTCCATACCCGAATCAATCGCCGAGTCTCACGGCGACGGCAAATGGATATTGCACAACCTGCCGATAAAGGATTATCCGATGATGCTTATCTCCGGCAACGTCCTGCGCAACTGAAAAACAGAAAATCAGATGTTTATTCCCGAAAAAAACATTGAACATCCGCTTGCTTTGGGGTACAATTTAAACGCAAACATAACGCACCGAAAATGAGATAATCATACACCGACAAGATGTACAGACCGAGCACCTTACCGTAAAATTTCGTTTTCACCAAACGATTGCGATTCGGCTATATTCAGCAGCCTCCGCGAATATACTTTAAGGTAACCGTACAATTTTCGGAGGTGAACCTTATGCTTGCAACAATACCTTACAATCGCGGCCATGCCGTTGAGTACGCACGATGCTGGGCGCTTGATCGCAATCCACTTTTTTACAACTTTGAGGGGCTTGGCGGCGACTGTACAAACTTCGTTTCGCAATGCGTGTTGGCGGGATGCTGTATAATGAACTATACGCGCGACTTTGGTTGGTACTACCTGAGTCCCGATGATCGCGCACCGGCATGGACGGGCGTGGAATTTTTTTTTGATTTCATCACCGGCGCGCGCGACTTTACCGAACAAAACGGCGGGGTGGGACCGTTTGGGTATCTTCTGCCGCGGCGCGACCGTCGTCCGTACACCGCAGTTGTTCCCGGGGATGTTATCCAGTTAGCAAACGAAGAAGGCGACTATTACCACTCGCTTATCGTCACGGGCGTCGTAGGCAACGATATTTTAGTTGCCTCCCACTCGGACGACGCATTGGACCGCCGCCTTTCAAGTTACAGATACGCAAAGTCACGCGCCGTACACATAAACGGCGCGCGTGTGGATATAGGCGATACGGATTGCTTTCCCGCATTGATCTCCGGCGTGCCGATGTCGGATGCGTAATAACCGTTCATCCGTGCCGAGTTCCGACAAAGATACATCGATCGATCCGCTATACTACACCAATAACGCCATCGTTCCGAAATAACGCTGCATAACCGCTATCCGATTCATACCGCCGTCTTTCGGAAGAGCACAAAAAAACGCACTTTTGTCTAACGACAAAAGTGCGTTTTTGGCGGAGATGGAGAGATTTGAACTCTCGCGCCGTTATTCACGACCTACACCCTTAGCAGGGGCGCCTCTTCGGCCTCTTGAGTACATCTCCAAGGGTGTTATGGCGCGGCATGACGGATAGTTGCATCACGTACGCCGACAAAGAATATTATACACTATACTTTGGTCTTTGTCAAGCCCTTTTTTAGGAATTTTTCGCTTTTCCGTTTTTTCCTCAATCTCGAAAGTCGGCTTTAAGATATATCACGTTATCGGACGCCACAGCTTCATCGACCAATGCCGCAAAGTCAAGCTTCGCCTCCTCCTCAAGCACGTGCGAAAGTTCGGGGCGTGTCTTGGGATGCCGAGGAGTGAACACGGTACAGCAATCCTCATATGGAAGTATCGATGTTTCAAAAGTATCTATAAACCTTGCGCGTTCGATTATCTCCTCTTTATCCATACCTATAAGCGGACGGAAAACCGGCAGATCGGTTGCGGCATTGGTAACCGCCAGTGCCTGCATGGTTTGCGAAGCCACCTGCCCGAGGCTCTCACCGGTAATGAGTGAGCCGCACTCGGAGTTACGCGCAATGCGTGTGGCGATGGTCATCATGTATCTGCGAAGCAGGAGGGTAAAGTAATCCTCACAACAGGCGCGGGACAGTTCCTCCTGTATATGCGTCAGCGAAACAACATGCAAAAAGATACTGCCCGCCCAAGGTGTGAGCTTGCGTGCCAACTCCACTACCTTTTCCCTTGCCTGTTCGCTTGTGTAAGGGAATGACTCAAAATACACAGCCTCAAGCTTTATACCGCGCTTTGCCATCATCCACCCGGCAACCGGAGAATCTATACCGCCCGACAAAAGCAGCATTCCCTTGCCGTTTGACCCAACTGGCATGCCCCCAGCGGCGTGCTGTTGACCTGCGGTGATATATGCTCCTTCCTCGCGAACCTCGCACAATACCGTAACCTCGGGGTGATGAACATCCACCTTAAGATGATGATAATTTGTGAGTATCGCCGCGCCGAGCTCCTCGCATATCTGTTGTGAATGCAACGGAAAACTCTTGTCGGCGCGTTTTGCCTCCACTTTAAAAGTCTTGGCATGCAAGAGCGTGTCCGAAAGATATTCCACCGCCGTACGGCGAAGCTCGTCTATATTTTTTTCGGCATATGCCGAACGGCTCACGGCGATAATACCGAATGTGCGCATGGCAACATTCCATGCGGCGTCCATATCCGCATCATCATCCGCGGGCTCTATACGGGCAAGACTGCGCCCTTTTATAACCTTGTAATGCCCCACCTGCGAGAGGCGATATTTAAGTTCTCGGCTGAGCAGCGTTTCAAAAAAGCTTCTGTTTGAGCCCTTAAGGCAGATCTCGCCGTATTTGCAAAGCAATATTTCTCTGAATTTGGGATTAGGCATCGTTATCCTCTCCGTCTGCGTCATTTGAGCCGTCATCGGCAGCCAATGCGTAAAGATCTATATCAAAAAGAGTTGAACGCTCGGCGGGGTCGATATCGGCAGATTCATCTTCATCTTCGTCATATTCGTTAGCAAAATCCAAACCGTCGATACTTTGAAATTCCGGCTCGTCCCCGATATCATCGGCAAGGTTGCCGCCGTTTTTCAAGGTACGCGAGTTGCGACGCTTTCCTCCGCGCTTTTGGCGTCCCTTTCCGGAATGCGGCATATCAAGCTTTACCGTATTCTCTTCCGGCTCTGGATCCGCCTCTCCGCTCTCGATATAATAATTCGGGAACAGTCGCTCCCAAACTTTCATGCATCCAATGGTATCGGCAACGGATGTGTGCGCCACACCGTCCCACGCCACCTCAAAGCAAGCCATGGCGTCCGTAAGGCTGGCGTGCTCAACCTCGGGACGACACTCGTGGATATATCTTACAAACTCGTTGGCACAACAACGTATTTTCGCCCAAAGCGCGCGGCGCTCCTCCTCGGTTTCGTATATGTATTTGATGTGGCTGTAATCGGTAGAAACACCGTAGGCGATAATCCTGTCGGCACCCACAAATATCTCCTTAATGCGTGGAGTAAGTTCGGCAAGAGTAGGCGCATCCGACGTCATTTCGGGCGTAATACCGTGTATCTTTTCGGTCTTGTTCCACTTGCGCGTATGGGTGGGATGCACCAACGTATCCATTATCATTTGACCGTTTGCATCGCATATGCTGATGGAAATGATCTCGTCTCGATCGTAAAATCCGGTAAGTTCAAGATCGAAAAACAGTACACGGGAACGATCCATACCGTAGTGGCGGGCGCGGTGAGCGTCTCCCTCGGCGCGGCGCTCGGCAAGTTCTTCCTCATAGCAGGCACGGCAAAGCTTTTTGCGATATCTCACATCCTTGCCGCACTTAACGCACATAAGCGGCATACGCACGGTTGTGAGCTTATCGTAAAGATATACCACGGTACCGTCCGTTTTGCGCGCAAACGCCACCGGCATCTCAACAACCTCAAGTTTCATTCCCACCAAGCGCTCTTTGGTATAAAAGCCGAGAGAGGCGGCACGTCGAACGCTCATGCGCTCGATAACGTCCCCCGACGGCAGTTTTTCGGTCTCGCGCTTTCCGCGCGGCGAGTACCAAAGTTCGGGATCCGCCTCGCTGACTCCCTCCGGATCAAACCAAAGGCGCAAACCGCACTCGGTCTCCTCATATGCCACGGGAGCCGAGGGCTTAAGATGCAATTTATCAAGTTCTTCGCGCGTAAGATAGTTTTTTGCTCGCGCTTCGCGACCGCGGATAGCCGTTACCGCAGCGCCTGAGCGCAATTTGATCGATTCCTTCAAAACATTCTCCGTTCCGCCGCCGCTTGGCGACATATATATAAAATTATTTACAAAACAAATTAAATCATCCCGACCGCGCAACTCATTACCGTCGGCGGTCGGAAAAGCGGTAGCGGATTTTGCAACCGCACCGCAACCATACCGAATTATTATAGCATACCGAAGCAGGATTTACAAGTGCAAGCAAAAAAATTATGCGATTTAAAAGTAAATTTTTTCTCACATGTTACAGTTGCATCACTCTGCACAAAAATAATGTTACTTTGTTTAGCATTTTTGTTGACAAAGGTTTTTTCGCATGCTATAATAAAATCGCAAAGGTCATTATTTTTTATTGATTTGTAGGGAGGAAACTTAAAAATGAAATTTCAAAAACGCATTTTTTCATTGGTCGCAGTTATGTTCCTGATCTTATCCATAGTCGCTTGCGACAATGTCGGCGGCGATGATTCGAAATTGCCGGAAACTTCTAATGTTCTCGCCTCAACCGATACCACCGCACCGACCGTGCCCGACACCTCAAAAACCGCCGAGACAACAAAATCTCCCGAAACAACACAGATCCCCGCCAAGACCGAACCCGTAACAACCGCCGAACCCGAAACGGAACCGCCGCTTGCCGTAGATAACATTTCCACATCCGAGATGGATATTTTGCGCCTTGCCATGCCGCTGAGCCTACCCGACGGCTCGAACTTTGAGATACTTACCCGACTTATGTGTTTTGACAACGAGGATGACTACACTATTTCAGGTAACTCAAAAGGCAGCGCTCGATTTGTCGGTGAATCCGAGGGCGCTGTGTACGGCAAAGCAATAAGTTTTGCCGGCAAAGCCGATTCCAAGGACAGCCGCGGCGAAATACAAATCTCTCCGGCTACCGTTAAATGTGTTGAAGGCGCACGCGGAATACTCTTTTATGTTGATTTTTCGCACCTTAAAGTAAAAGAGGGCGCGGAGATGTGCGCGTCCGTTACAATAAACACCAACTCGGTTCGCTCCAAAGGATCCGGCGAAAACGGCACCGCCGTTGCATGGTACTTCCTTGACGGCATTTGGACAGAAACCACCAACATCAACGCTTGCCGTTTGCAGATACCGCAGGGATTTGCGGGTTGGGTATATGTTCCCGCATCATCCTTCACGCAGACCTCCGACGGTCTTTATTGGGACAGCGCAACAAATACATTTACCGACACCGTATTTATCGATAACATGCGTTGCTACACCGACGGCTACGATTACAGCGCCGATTCCTATGTGATATTCGACGAGATCACATTCATAAAGTAATAATTGCGTCTCGCGGCATGACTGCGAGAAAGACCGCCGCCGCAAGCGAAACTTGCGGCGGCGGTCTTTCTTTGCTCGATCCTATAACATATAAATTATTAGGAAGATTTTGCACAAACCATACACCCAAAATCATCGTTGGCGGCGTTTTGAAACACATTCGTCACGAATCTGCGGAATGATATGCTATGCATAAAGCCCATAGCGATGAGAATATTATTTTATGTATATTCATTTGAAATTAAGGAACACAAAAAATCTCTCGGCGATTTTTTTACTTACAAAAGACAACAAGTTTTGTATTCGCTATTTTCAAAGTCGCCGATCTGTGATATGATATAAATGCTTGATCACATGACAACATCCGAACGAAAAGAGGAGGCAAATATATATGGAAAAATCGATGCAAGGGGAGCAATGGAATATACATGAGTTATTCCGGGGCGAACCGCCACGGGTGATAATGCACAGCAGTGTACGCCGCCCGATGTGCGGCGAGCGTTCGCTTTTGACCGCAAGGGCAATATACCCCGAATTCGACTTCTCCGTTGAAGCCTCCGCACACCGAATAAATATTTTTTACGCCGAACTTGCCGCACGCTTTTTGGATTGGTGCTCCGCGCACGGAGCGAAATATGTCGAACACGCATATGAAAGCGACCCTGATCCGGCGCGCCGCTTTCGTCACCGTCGCTACCTCGCATATGCGCACTTCACCCCGGGATTTGTCTCGCCTGAACTGATATCGGTACGCGGAGTGTCGGCGCTCCTTCACGGATCCGAGCAATTGGGCTGTCATGTCATGTCCGAATGTTGGCGCGTACGGGACGGCAGTCTTATTCCGTGGCAGAAAAAAATAAAAACAAACGAGACAAAATACATCTCGCGGGAAGGTAATATCGTAAAGCTTACGGCAGGTGATACCGGCTTTTCCGAGGTCTGCGAAAATGTTGAAAAATCAATTTACGATTTCGGAATGATTTCTAAAATATTTGCAAAAATAAGATGAAAACCATCGACATAACGGTTAATTTGTGATATAATTAATGCTGTAGATGTGTACCTTGACGACAAAAAGGATCACTGAGAGCCCTATAAGATAAGCTTATAGGCAAGTTCACCACGCGGTCGATAAACGCAGAACCGCATAAAAAAGGAGGTATAACGGTAAAATGACCATGGAGTCATTAAAGGAGATACGCATCGCCGAAGAACGCGCCGAGGAAATACGCCGCGCCGCCGAAGAGGAAGTGCGCGCGCGCATTGCCGCCGCGCGAGCCCAAGCGGAAAAACTGATAGAATCGGCGGACGCTGAATCGTACAGAGAATCGGCAGCCGCTATCAATGAAATTTCCGATCGCGCCAACGCACTGGTCGGTGGCGAGAGAGAAAAGGCGAAGCGTGACGCGGCAACAATAGAAGCGGAGGCTGCGCGCAACGCCGACGATGCGGTCAAAATGATATACTGGGAGATAGTTGAAAAATGTCTACATGCGTAATGAAGCGCCTGACGGTGTGGGCGTCTGCCGATGATGCGGATGCCGTAGCATCGCGGCTTTTAAAGCTTCGCTGTGTTGATGTTGACGAGGCTCCCGCAAACACCGATGAATGTCTTGCAAAGTATGACCCGTCGGTAGCTATTCGCGCTTGCGAAGCGGAACTTGCGGAGATAGAGTCCGCCATGGAGCCGCTTTATCCATACAGCCGCAAAAGCAGCGGCTTTTCACCGGCGCCGCCGATAAATATCAATCGCGAGGCATTTGCCGCCGACCGCGGCGGTATGATGAGCGAAGCGCGAAACGTTTGCCAAAAGATAA
>CAZISZ010000010.1:0-22904 GCA_964542035.1 uncultured Ruminococcus sp.
AATCGCACGAGAAACGGTAAAGGCAATGCGCAAAGACGTCCTTGCCAAATGCTACGGCGGAGATATAACACGTAAAAAGAAACTGCTTGAAAAGCAAAAAGAGGGCAAAAAGAAGATGCGCCGCCTCGGTTCGGTACAGATCTCGCCCGAGGCATTCATGGCGGTGCTCAAGCTTGGCGACGACAACAAGTAAAGACGCGCGCTCGGCTGATAAAAGATTATTTTTGGAGGATAAAACCATGTCACTCTCCGACATATTCGGCAAAAAAGAAAAAAAGCCGCTGGGGCTTTATCTGCACATTCCGTTTTGCCGCAGCAAGTGCGAATATTGCGATTTTTGCTCCTTTGTGCCAAACAACAGCGCGGTTGTGGAACACTACACCGACGCGCTTTTGCTTCAAATGGAAGATTGGCGCGACAAATGCCGCCCCTATGAGATAGATACGATATACATCGGCGGCGGAACGCCCACATACCTCGACCTCCCGCACCTGCAAAGAATAATTGACGGCATATACCGCAACTTTAAAGTTGCGCACGGTGCCGAATTTACCATTGAATCCAACCCCGCAACGGTGGAACTCGATTCCCTGCGCCGAATTCGCCGCATGGGCGTAAACCGCCTGAGCATAGGCGTGCAGAGCGCCGTGCCCGGAGAACTGACGCTCCTCGGCCGCACGCACAGCGTAACCGATGCCGAATCCGCTTTTAACGACGCACGCCGCGCCGGATTTGACAACATAAGCCTCGATCTTATGTACGGCATTCCCGATCAGACCGTTGAATCATTTATGCAATCACTGTCTTTTGCCGCCTCCCGCGCACCGGAACATCTTTCCCTCTATGCGCTGAAGATAGAGGACGGCACACCGTTTGCTCGCCGCCGCGAAAGTCTAAAGTTACCGGGCGAGGACGCTGAGTACGATATGTACATGCGCGCCGTGGATTACCTCGACTCACGCGGATACAAGAGATACGAAATCTCCAACTTCGCCAAACCCGGGTACGAATCGAAACACAATCTAAAATACTGGCACTGTGACGAATATCTCGGGCTGGGCGCCGCCGCGCATTCCTATTTCGGGCGAGAAAGATTCTCATCCACCCGCGTAGTACGCGACTACATCGACGGCATGGAGATAATCGGTTCTGATATAAACATAATCGCCTCCTGCGACAAGCTGCGCTCCCGCGAGAGCATGGACGAATATGTGATGCTCGGTATGCGCCTTGAGGAGGGTGTAAATATGCGCGCTTTCGACGCGCGTTTCGGCGTTTCCTTTAAGGAAAAATACGGCGTACTGCTTGACGAGTATATCAAAGACGGCTTTGTGGTGTGCGACGGCGAAAGCTACCGCTTCACCTCCAACGGAATGTTTGTTTCAAACTACATACTCTCCGGCGTGCTGGATCTGGGCATTGCGTTGGAATAGAATGAAATTTTCGTTGAATATTACCATTGACAAAACACCCGCTATAGGGTACAATATTAGTGATCGAAAGGATCGATGAAATATGGAAAACAACAAAAATCAAAACGAAAACAACGAGCTGCTTGAGGCTGAAATCGTTACTCTCCTTGACGAGGATAACAACGAGATAGAATTTGAAGTCATAGGCGGCTGTGTGGTGGACGGCGTACAGTATTTTGCGCTTATTCCCGCCGGATCCGCAGATGATGACGGCGGATTTACAGAGTACATTATCCTCAAGAGTATTGAGGGCGAGGACGGCGAAGAACTTATCGAGATAGAGGACGATGCGGAGTTTGATCGCGTTGCCGCTACCTTTGACGACGCTTTCGACGCCGAGTACGACTACGACGCCGAATAACTCCGCACAAAAACATAATATTAATTAAAACCATCCTGCTTAGTGCGTGATGGTCGTCATAACGGAACCTACACTACTTTTAAGGGATCCGAAACAGGAAATCAAGGGTGGTTTGCAGACCTCCCCCGACATACCCCGATAGACTTGTCTCGCGGATGTTCGGGGACGCTGGGAGCAGTAAAGCCCGCGATAGGAGCCCACCTTGCTCGGCAGGGTTTCCACACGGCGATCACACGGCTCGGCGGGGTTTTTTTAATCACGGGTGGCGTTTTTTCGTCACCCGATATCTATACCCCGATGGTACGAAACCGGGAACATCACAAAACAACCGTATGAACACGGCGGATAAAAACAATAATATTTTACATTTCGCGTTCGCGGTTAAAGAGCAGATCTTCGACAAGCCCTCTCATGTTTGAGAGGGCTGACAAAGTACCTGCGCACATGGCACAAAGCCATGTAAAAAACAGCAGATCACAAAACAATAAAGTTTTGATTTCCACATGTCCGTAAAATAATAAAGTTGCAAGTTTTGCATCGCTCGCATAACGGCGCGAAACGCCGTCACTATTCACTTTTCACTAATTTCTCAGCCACCTCAAAAAGTGCGGCGCGGCGCAGGCGAAACGCCCCCGCGCGCGACATGTGCAGCATCTCCGCACATTCCGCCACCGGGATACCGCGTATGTAATGGTAATAAAGCAACGCCCTGCCGTCTTCGCCGCATTCAAGAGCTGAAATGAACCCGCGCACCTCGCAAAGTCTGGCGCGTATGAGCGACGCGTCCAACTCGTCGGCAGCCTTCTCTTGCGGATCGCGCTCCTCTATGAGATCGGAAAAATATTCCCGCGCGTACCTGTCGGCACGCAGCATCCGCGCGCCGTGCCTGTAACTTTCAAGATATCGCCGTGCGTCGTCAAGTCCGTCATCGCGCGCCCGACCGCCGACCCTGAGACGTCCCTCCGACTTTTCGGCACAGTTGGTTTTTTCATCCATTTCTTTTGTCATCCCTTTCCGTTTTATAAATTATTTCGCATTCACGAAATATTACGTTTTTTCAAGCGATCTGTCGCTTCGCTTTGAGATTCGACAAAATTCGCTTATTTTTTTATTTTCACTTGACAAAAGCGGCTTTTTATCATATAATAAAGGAGTCGTGACAGTGCTTTCGCTTTTGTCCTGACAGCATTATATCACATTTACGTAATACTGTCAAGTATTATTTCGTAAAAACGTAATATTTCATCAACCCGCAAAAAGGATCGCCGAAAAATGGATTATCAGGCATTCGAACGGCTGCTTGCCGCAAATAAAACAACCGCATACAGGGTAGCCAAGGAAACGGGCATTTCAAACTCCTCGTTTTCGGATTGGAAGCACGGTCGCAGCTCTCCCAAGCCCGACAAACTTCGTCTGCTTGCCGAACATTTCGGAGTACCGGTGGAAGATCTTATGGGCGGCGAACGCCCTATTGCCGATCGCACCGGCGGTTCGGCTCTTGCCGAGCGAATGGTACCGGTTATAGGCGAAATACGCGCGGGCAGCCCAATAATCACCAACGAAACGCTTATGGGATACGAGCTTGCGGATATTCCCGACGCCGACGAATATTTTTACCTACGCGTGCGTGGGGACAGCATGAAAGATATCGGAATGATAGACGGCTCGCTTGTGCTGTTTCACAAACAGCAATACGCCGAGGAAGGGCAGATAGTGGCATGTCTTGTGGGCGGCGAATCCGCAACGGTCAAGCGCTTTCACCGCAAGGGCAAAACGGTATATCTTTTGCCCGAAAACCCGGATTATTCCCCAATTCCGTTGTCAATGATAGATTTTGAGACAGGCGATGCGCGTATACTCGGCGTTGCCTGCGAAATAAAAATAAAACTTTGAAAATATTTTTAAAAGGAACAAAATGACGATAATAAGCATAAACGGGCTCGGTATGTCCTTCGGCGCTCGCGATATATTGCGCGATGTGTCCTTTGCGCTCAACGAAAACGATCGCATGGGAATAGTCGGTGCCAACGGTTGCGGCAAATCCACCCTGCTCTCCGTTATAATGGGACGCACCGAGCCGACAGCCGGCAGTGTTTTTATAAGCAAGGATACAACCCTCGGGCTTTTGGCACAGGACAGCGCATTTAATATAGATCCCGAATGCGGCGGCAGTGTGCGAGAACAAATGTTTGCCGCTTACCCCGAATTGACAGAAGCCGAGGCGCGACTTGACAAATTGACCGAATACATGAACGCACACTCGGACGAATCGGAATCTCCCGAATACGAGCGACGCGCGCGTGAATACTCTGCCCTGCACGAAGAATACGTAAAAGGCGGCGGACTGACTTTCCGCTCGATCTGCGATTCTACCCTCGGGCACATGGGCTTTTCGCGCGAGGATGCCGAACTGCCGATAGACGCACTGAGCGGCGGTCAGCGCACACGTCTCGCGCTTGCGCGCCGCCTTTGCCGCGAACCGGATATTTTAATACTCGACGAACCCACCAACCACCTCGACTCCGAAACTCTCGGTTGGCTTGAGAACTACCTTGCCGCATACAAAAAATGCCTGATAGTTGTATCGCACGACCGCTATTTTCTCGATCGCGTAACCACAAAAACACTGATGATAGAGCACGGCACGGCAAAACTTTACCGCGGAGGCTACACGGCTTCATCGGAACAGCGCCGTCAAGATCGTGAGATCTACGAAAAACACTACCGCGAACAACAAAAAGAGATAGCGCGGCAGGAAGCATACATTGCGCAGCAGCGGCGTTGGAACCGCGAACGCAATATAATCGCCGCCGAGAGTCGTCAAAAGATGCTTGACAAGATGGAGCGACTTGACGCGCCGCAAAGCGAGGAGCGCACGGTACGCATGCAATTCTCATGCGGATTGCCCAGCGGAAACGAGGTCATGAATGCGCGCGGACTCACTTTTGCCGATCCCGGCGGCACGCCGCTGCTGCGCGGTATTGATTTTCTTATAAAGCGCGGAGAGCGCGTGTTTATTGTCGGTCCCAACGGTTGCGGCAAATCCACCCTTATAAAAATAATGCTCGGCAGGCTGCGCCCCACCGCGGGCGCGCTCGACGCGGGACACAATCTACAAATAGGTTACTACGATCAGGAAAACCAAAAACTTTGCGACTCCAACACCGTGCTTGAGGAACTTTGGTCCCTTTATCCCGACATGAAAGAGCATGAGGCGCGCGGAGCGCTGGGTACGTTTTTGTTCCGCGGCGACGATGTTTTTAAAACGGTGGATGTGCTCTCCGGCGGAGAGCGCGCCCGGCTGACGCTTGTTAAGCTTATGCTTTCGAAAATGAACACCTTAATACTCGACGAACCGACAAACCACCTAGATATAGGCTCTCGCGAGGCGCTTGAGACGGCTCTCGGCGAATTTGACGGCACGCTCATCTGTGTTTCGCACGACCGTAAATTTATAGCCAATACCGCCACGCGAATACTCGGATTCGACGGTGCCGGCAAACTATACAGCATGCCGGTGCACAACGCCGGTAATGCGTGGGATGAATGGTGCGCCGAGCGGACGAGAATTGCCGCCTCTGTCGGCGCGGACACCCACGCGTGGGAAACAAGCGCGTCATCTGCGCCGACCAACAAGGAGCTGTACCTGAAAAACAAAAAGGAAGCGGCGGACGCGCGCCGCGCCGCGGCGCGGCTCGAACGCATGAAAAAGGAAGCTGCGGAACTTGAAGGAGAACTTGACCGGCTCAACACCGAACTTTACGGCTCGGCGGCAGCGGATTATCAACGCGCCGGTGAAATATCCGAACGCATAACCGAGATAGAGGAACGCCTGTTGGAGCTTTACGAGGAAATAATATAAGCTCTCGATCAGCGCGCCGCGGATCTTCGTTTTATGCGCACGCGCCGTATGCGATATCGCCCGCACCGGGCTCACCGCATACGTCTATGCGTAATATACATAAATAATTCAAATAATTTCGGTTGACACGCCCACGCTTTTTGGGGTATAATGATATGATAATCGGCAAAGATATTATTTTGCTCCGTAAACAACGCAAATCAACCAACGGAGGATGCGAAAATGCAAGACATAACCTCTCCTTTTGAATATGTGGTGGCGGAAAAGCTCACCCCAAAACTGAAACGGCGGCGGGCAGGGCTGATAGCGCTTTACATTCTGTTTCCGATCGTAACCCTTGTGATAACGGCAACATCCGCACTCGGTCCCCTGCTTGCGGCAATGTGCACGTTTTTGGCGCTTGCAACATGGATGCTTGTATTTTTTACATGGCGGTATGTTTCGATAGAATACGAATACACGGTGGTATCCGGCCGTGTGACTTTTTGCAAGATATACGGCGGGCGCTCACGTAAAAAGATGCTTGAGTTTATGATAAAGGATGCCGAAGTAATAGCGCCGCTTGACGACGTGGGTCGTTCCAAAATAAAAGATTTCGCTCCCGAACACAGCTACAGCGCCCTTTCTTCGGAAGACGCCGAAGACGGCTACTTTATGCTGTTTGAAGATGATAAAAACGGCAGGTGCGTGTTTTACTTTGAGGCGACGTCACACATGCAAAAAATATGCCGCTATTACAATCCGCGCGCCACGGTAATGGCGAGAGTGAGATTTTAAATGAACAATACCGATAAAATAACCGCGGATATGCCGCGCATAGCCAGTTTTACAGTCGATCACGACACGCTCCTGCCCGGCATATACGTAAGCCGCCGCGACGGCGATGCCGTAACGTACGACCTTCGCATGCGCCGTCCGAACTGCGGCGATTACATTACCCCCACCGCCATGCACTCGCTTGAGCATATGCTTGCCACCTATATGCGCGGAGGCGAACTCGGTTCGCGCGTGATATATGTGGGTCCCATGGGGTGTCGTACCGGTTTTTACTTGATCGTTCGCGACGCGGGCGAAGGAGAAGATGAGATGAATACCGCCGTGCTTTCGGCTCTCAAGACGGCGCTTGGCGGAATAATATCGCACAGTGGCAAAATGCCCGGAGCGAGCCGCCGCGAATGCGGAAATTACCGTGCGCTTTCCGTCGCCTCCGCCCAACGCGAAGCCGCCGGCTACCTTGCGGTACTTGAAAACGGCGAACAGACATTTAAATATATCTGACTGACGGCCGCGCCTTTGCGCGCCGCCGCGAACCAATCACGGAGGGAACCACAATGATAGCTATACTCGGAGCCATGGAATGCGAGATCACCCTGCTGCTTTCCAAAATGCGGGATGTAAAAAGCGAACGCATAGGCAAACACACATATCATACCGGAACGATAGGCGTCAGGGATTGCGTGCTGGCGCGTTGCGGCGTGGGGCTTGTAAACGCCGCAGTTGCCGCGGCGGTCATAATCGAGCGCTACCGCCCCGATATGCTTATAAATATAGGCGTAGGAGGAGGACTTGCCCCGGATCTTTCCGTGGGCGAGGTGATCGTTGCCGAGTCGCTTTGTACGCACGATCTGATATACGGCGTGTTGGGAGACGAACGCGGAGAAGTGTTTTATCCCGACGGCGAATCGATAAAAATGCTTCCCACCGATAAAAAGATCCGCGAGGCGATCCTTCGCGCCGCCGCAGAGCACGGCATTAAGTGCCGCGCGGGCGTGATAGCCTCGGGAGATGTATTTGTATCCGACAGCGAAACGCGCCGCGATATACGAGAGGCGTTCGGCGCGGATATTTGCGAAATGGAAGGCGCGGCTGTAGCTCAAACCGCCTACGCGTTCGGCACGCCGTTTGCCGTTTTGCGCTCGGTATCCGATCTTGCCGACGGCACGGCGCCCGAAAGTTTTGAGCGTTTTGCGGCGTCCGGCGCCGACACGGCGGCGACAATACTTGAGAGCGCCATTGAATACCTTTGCTCCTGACAACGAACAGATAATAACGACCATATCCGAAATCACAAGTCATAAAAACCAAACGGCACCGCCGCTATGCGACCGTTTATATGCAACGAGGCCCTGTGTCTCTTTGGAGGGTAACCATGCCAAAAGTTAAATATCACGAAAGCAGAAAAATAGAAAACATACGCTCGGCTCTGCGCGCAAGCGAAAGACTGTACGGAGAGCGCCCCGCGTTTATGCAAAAACGGGAAGGCGAATACCGCACGGTAACATACTCGCGCTTTCGCGACATGTTTGAAGCCCTGGGCACCGAGCTTTGGGCACGCGATCTCGCAGGGCGCAAAATAATAGTTACCGGAGACAACTGCCTTGAGTGGGCGACTGTCTATATCGCCACAGTATCCGGTCTCGGCGTTATCGTACCCGTAGACAAAGAGCTCCCCGCCGAGGAGCTGTGCAATGTTGCCGAGATAAGCGAGGCGGGCGCGATATTTTATTCGCCGCGGCTTGCAGCCAAGGTAGAAAGCCTGCCGGACAGCATTGCAAAATTCTCCTTTGACGAGATTGATGAGCTGATAGAATCCGGCACCCGTCGCTTGCAGGACGGCGAACGCGAATATCTGCGTGCCAACATCGATCCCGACGCCATGGCGGCGCTTATATTCACGTCTGGAACCACCGGAACATCCAAGGGCGTTATGCTTTCAAACCGCAACATTTGCTTTTGCATGAGCGAGGTCGCACGCATGGCATACATCGGTCCCGAAGAAGTGTTTTTGTCGATTCTGCCGATGCACCATGTTTACGAATGTACCTGCGGCTTTTTATTCCCGCTCTCACGCGGTTGTTGTGTAGCTTTTTCGGAGGGGCTTCGCTACATCACACGCAACATGCAGGAAGTGCGCCCCACCATAGTTTGCTGTGTGCCCATATTGCTTGAAACGGTATACCGCAAGATATGGGCAAACATTCGCCGCAAGGGGATAGAAAAAAAGGTAAGGACGGCAATAAAACTCACCGCACACGCGGGCATGGGCATAAAGCGCCGCATATTCTCCGAGATACACGACTCTCTCGGCGGCAGGATAAGAATGTTTATTTGCGGCGGCGCGGCTGCCGACCCCGAGGTAATGCGCGGGTTGCGCGATTTCGGTCTTTTGGCGCTTCAGGGTTACGGACTTACAGAGTGCGCACCGCTTGCCGCCATCAACAAAGACGACTTTTACCGCGACGATTCGGCGGGTCTTGCCACGCCGGGCGGCGTGCTTGACATTTACGACGTTCAGGACGACGGCACGGGCGAAATACGCTACAAGGGCGACAATGTGATGTTGGGTTATTACCGCGCGCCGGAGTTGACAGCCGAGGTCATTAGAGACGGTTGGTTCTACACGGGAGATCTCGGATACATCGACAGCGACGGATTTTTGCACATAACCGGGCGTAAAAAGAACGTTATAGTAACCCCGGGCGGCAAAAACATTTTCCCCGAGGAGCTTGAAACCTATCTTTGCCGTAACAGATACGTAAGCGAAGCGGTGGTTGTGGGCTACTTTAACGATCAGCGCGGCGCGTGGGATATCGTTGCCCTGCTCCACCCCGACGACGCGGCGTTTTTGGAAACTTACGGTCGCGGTTACACGCAGGGTCAGATAGATGCCGAATTCACCCGCGCGGTGGATGAAGTAAACGAAACGGTACAACACTACAAGCGTATCACCATGTATATCGTTCGCCCCGAGGAGTTCCCCAAAAATTCATCACGTAAGATAAAGCGCGTGGGTCTTACCGAAGAAGCGGAAATAGAATACCGCAAAAAGCTTGCCAGAGTTTAAACAAACCGATTATTAAAATAACGGGCTGCCGTACGGCAGCCCGTTTCGATTTTATAATCGGAATGTTTCGGAGATACCCGATTTAACCTCGGGGACGATCAAACGCCGCATGCACCTGAAAACGCACCGCATTTTTAAGATCAAGTCTTATTTCGGGTAAAAAGTCAGACATATAAAACTACAATATTTTTGTCGGATCCAAATACGAGCTTTTGCCGTCGCGACCGGTTTGTTTTTTATATTGTTCGAGACTTGTATATTCAACGCCTCCGAAACGGATCAGCAATTTTTTATTCGGAGTGTATTTATTGTTTTCGAGCGTGATCTGCGCCTCCGCTTCGGGAGAAATAACGGAATATATTGCCGCCCCCTCGGGTGCCGAGCCGAACACGTTATCGGAAATTACAAGTCCTCCGCCGTCGGTGGGTTCATCTATGCGCCACAGGAAAATATGATGCCCCATCGGTTGCGGCCAGATCTCGCTGTTTCTCGGTTTGGTATCGCCGAGCATGGCAAATCCACATCCGGCGTTTCGGCAAACATTGCCCTCAAACACCGAACGGATGGGAAGCTTATCGCGGTACTCAAACGCCGCCATACCGTACGTGTCGAAGGTACAATTTCTGCACACAAAACCGTTCGTCGGTTCGGTATCGGCACCGGGACCCTGATGTGTTACGCAAGAGTCGTATATATTCTTGAACACACAATCATCTATCAAAATGTCGTTTCCGTGATGCCATATTTCAAAACCGTTTCCAAAACGAATCTTCAGTTTTCTGTCCCACGGACAACCGCCTATATTTTCAAAAACACATCGGCGAACGGTAATATTGTTGCCTTGTCCCGCCATACCGTGAACACCGCTGTTGATAACTCGAATATCCTCAATCGTCAAACCGTTTTTTAAGTTGACAATACATCTTGTACCGTAGGATATCGCTTCAATATGCGAATATACATGCGCGGGATTTTTAACGGAATAAACATATAACTCTCTTTTTCCGCTCGCCAGCTTTGCTTGCTCTTCGTCGACGGGACAACTGTAAAAATCGCCTTGCATACAGAGATCATGTTTTGCCCAACGAAGCGCAGCCGAACACTCATCTGTATTAAAAACCAAATTCCCCGCGTCCCCTTGCAAGACTTTGGTACATTTCCAAATGTTCTCATCCTCCGTGGGCAGCCAATCCCGCTCCGAACCGACATCGATCGAACCGCAAAAAGTCGGGCATTCTCCCGTTCCGTATGCTCCGTAGTAAACTTGTTCTCGAGTCTCAAGCATCCCGCGCATAAAGCTGCCGCGGCGAAACAAAACGCTGTCGCCCGCATTCAGCGAAAGATCGGTATAGTTTTTTCTTGCCGCGTCGGGCGATAAGCCGCTGTTTTCATCACACCCGTCTGTGAAATCGATATAATAGGTTGACATTTTTGCTCCTTGTTGTTTCGGTTGATCACCGCTTAATTAAATAACCGCACAAAAAACAGGCGACGTCCAACCACGGTTGAATGTCGCCTGTTTTACCCGATCTTTGTTCGCGGTTGCAAATTTCGAATTATTCTCCGTATAGGCAAGGCGCTTACACGACCTTAAAAGAGTCTCAACACAAGCCCGATAACAATCGATATTCCCCAAAGAGCGACGGTAATCGCCGCATTTTTCTTTGCGTTGCCGCTGAGGCGGTAGAGAACCAAAAGTCCCACGCCTCCGTTGGCGCAAAGTCCCGCCATCATTTGCGACATTCCTATCACTCCGGAAGTATACAGCTTGGTCAGCAATACCGATACAGAGCAGTTTGGGATAAGCCCGAACAACGCCGCTATCGCTTCGCCAAGCACCGGCACACGCACGGGCAAACGCGAAAGTTCCTCTTCGCCTACAAAGCAAAAAAGTATACCCATAAGCGCGGACGCCGCAAGTATCAAAAGCCCTATCTTTATCGTATGTCTCAACGCAGGCAGAAGTATGCCGCCGTGACTGTGATCGTGGGCGTGAACGTGTTCGCCGTGGTCGTGATGCTCACAGCATTCGCAACCGTCGCGCTCGCAAACGGCGCAAACATCCACATGTGCCGCTCCGCGCCCGCAAATGCGAAGAAAAATATCCACCGCAAAACCGGCTATCACCGCCGCCGCAAGTTTTATGCCGAGTATTTTCCACAGTTCCCCTGCCATTCCCTCTGAAATGAGTATGGGTATCATCTCATCCGACGTCGCCACAAAAACGGCAATAAGAGTGCCAAGGCTCACCGCCCCCGCCGCGTAAAGTCCCGCGGCACCTCCCGCAAATCCGCACTGCGGAATAAGTCCTATCAGCGCACCGAGTACGGGACCAGCCGAGCGTGCTTTTTTTATCCATGCGTATGTGCGCTCTCCCGCGTAATGCTCCAGTGCCTCCATGGCGAGATATGTAACGAAAAGTATCGGTAAAAGCTTTGCCGTGTCCGTCACGGCGTCAAGCAGTGCGTCGATTATTGTCTCAAGCATATTGTGTTTATCTTCCTTGTATTTCTTTTAAAACAGCGGACCGTTGCCGGCAAAAAAGTCGTGCACACGGTCAAGACCGTTTTGCAGCTCGCTCATAGCCACTATCGCGCGGTCGAGCTTTGCATGGCGCGGCTCAAGTTCGCCGCGTTCCTTTTTTTGCAGCAACTCGCCGTAGCATTCGACAGCCCGCGCTATCATATCGTCCCATGAGACGTAAAGATCCTCCTCCGCTCCCTCGCCGAGCCGACGCGAAAGTTCTCGGTCGGCGCAAAGAGCGCCGAGTACGCGCGCCATATCGTCGGCATTATCGGATATAAGAATACCGTTTTTACCGTCGCACACTCCCTCCGCGGAGCTTGAATCGCGCACAAGCACACTTGCCGTACCGCATGCCGCCGCCTCCTTGACAACGATGGGATTGTTATCGAACACCGATGGCAAAAGCAACATATCCGCCGCCGAATATATAGCTCGCAGGCGATCGCGATCAAGCACCTTTCCCGCAAATACGCAAACATCGGCAAGACCGCACTTGGCGGCATAGTCTCGTATCTCGCCAAGATCCTGTCCGTCCCCGACAAAAAGCATTGAAAACTCGCCGCCCGCGTCGCGAACTCGGCGAAGTCCGTCAAGAATTATGCGCTGTCCCTTATACCATTTCATTCTGCCGACAAACAAAAACAGCGTCCTGTCTGCGGGAATACCGAACTCCTCTCGCACGGCGGCAACATCGGCATTCGGCGCCGCGCCGCGCGGAAATTCCACCCCGTTCGGCATTATTCTTATCTCGCCCTCAAAACCGAGACTACGCAAATTATCCCCGGCGCCGCGGTTGACCGCCCAAACCTCGTCGGCGGCGGAAATGTTATCCACCACCGCGCGAATGGCAGCGTCGGAAACCGCTCCTATCTTAAAAGCTTGCTTTATATCGATATCGAACTTTGTGTGATATGTAAAAACTATCGGAGCGTCGGTCAAGTTGCGTAACTCGCGCGCCATAAAAAGCGACGCCATGGGGCAATGCGCATGCAAAATATGCGGCGAAAAATCGCTCATGCGGCGCATGGCGCGCGCGTCAAAGGGATTGCCTGCGCGGTAGCCAACCATCTTTACCGTGTTAAGGCTCGGATACCGCACAACCTCAAATGGATAGTCGTCGGTCACATTCGGATATTTTGGCGTGGCGGCCATAGCCGCGCAGTATTTTTGCTGTGTCACCGTTGCGTAGTTTACAACGGTATTGGCCACGCCGTCTATCAGCGGCGGGAAAGAATCGTTAAATAAACATACATTCATAATTACGCATTCATCCGAAAAAATTAATATATCCGCCGCTAGGCGGAAGGTTTAAAAAAGCGATAGCATGGTGACAATTATACATTTTATTTTATCACACAATCGGCACTCTTGTCAAGCAGTATATTGCAAAAGACCGGAAAACAAAATTGTGAACAAAATTTAAAGATTGCCGCGCGGCGCTTGACAAATTCGATTTACGTTGTATAATAATTTTATCGGCGAGACCTCACCGCACCAAATGTAAGTCGAAGGTGAAATAGAGCCGTCAGATAAAAAGACAGGAGCGGCAACCATGCAAGTTCAGGAACGAATAATATCAACCGATTGCCGCGCCGTTACCCTGTCCGATAATTCTGCCAATGTCGCTGCTGCGACAGTGGTTTCCTTTGTCTTTATACTCGCAGTGCGCATTTTTGCGAACTGCTTTTTTTATTATTACCGCGGCTTACATCCATATCCGCAAGGGAGCGCCCGCGTGGCGTGATGATCACATAAATGTGAGCGATCTCTTTTGCGGGATCGCCTTTTTTGTTTTTTGCCGTAAATTATAATTATTATGAAGATACCGATTCGCATAAATCCAACGACAGAAAGGAAAAAGCAATGAAAAATATCGAAGAACTGAGATGTGAAATAGACCGAATCGACGACTCGATGGCGAGTCTTTTCGAGGAACGCATGAACGTATGCCGCGAAATAGCCGAATATAAACAAGCGCACGCACTGCCGATATGCGACCCCGCGCGCGAGGCGGAGGTAACGGCGGCGGCGGCGCGGAGGGTATCCGATCCGATATTGCGCGAATACTACACCTGCTTTGTCGGAGACGTTATGAAGACCTCACGCGCCTACCAAAAGCGACTCGCCGTAGGTGCGCGAGTGGTGTACGGCGGTGCCGAGGGAGCTTTTGCGCATATTGCCGCACTAAAACTGTTTCCGGGCTCCTCCCCGGAACCGAGACCCGATTTTACCGCCGCATATCGCGCGGTCGAATCGGGCGAGTTCGATTGCGCCGTGCTGCCAATAGAAAACAGCTACGCGGGAGATGTGGGCACGGTGATGGATCTTATCTTTTCCGGCTTGCTTTATATCAACAAGATAACCGAGCTTGATGTAGATCACAGTCTGCTGGGACTGCCCGGTGCGGATCTCGACGGCATCAAGACCGCAGTCAGCCATCCGCAGGCGCTTGAGCAGTGCGCCGACTTTTTGCGAGAGCACGGCATCACGCCGATAAGCTTTTCCAACACCGCGCTTGCGGCAAAGCATGTTTTGGAGCTCGGCGACAGTTCGGTAGCCGCAATAGCCTCGGCGGACGCGGCGGCTATATACGGTCTTGAAACTTTGGCCGAGCGCATTAACGCGGAGCGCGCAAACACCACCCGCTTTGCCCTGCTTACACGTTCGCTTTCAATGCCCGATCCCTCTGCAAAAAGCGGACACGAGCACTTTGTGCTTGTGTTTACCACCAAAAACGAGGCGGGAGCGCTCGCGGGGCCGCTTAACATCATCGGCGCACACAACTTTAACATGCGCGGATTGCGCAGCCGCCCACTGCGCGGCTCCGCTTGGAGCTACTATTTCCTCGTGGAGGCGGACGGAAACATTGCGTCCTACGACGGTCAAAATATGCTGCACGAACTCGGCGCGGTTTGCAGTGAGCTTAAACTCGTCGGCGCGTATACCGATTAAATAATCAGATAAAAAAGAGAATATCGAAAAACGGAGTTTCCCTCAGATGATCATTCCTGTAAAGCAAAAAAACGGAGAATACGATATTGTGCTTGAGCGCGGCGCGGCGGCACGGGCAGAAGAATATTTACCGCTCCCGATCGGTTCCCGCGCGCTGATTGTAACCGACAGCGGCGTACCCTGCCGCTATGCGCAAAACGTTGCCGCGGCGCTTGAGGCGCGAAAAGTTACGGCGGAGATCGCAACTGTTCCCGCGGGGGAAGTCTCCAAATCTCTTGACTCCTACCGCGACCTGCTTGCTCGCATGGCGGCGCACGGATTCACCAGAGCCGACAGCGTTTTGGCAGTCGGCGGCGGTGTGGTGGGCGATCTTGCCGGGTTTGCCGCCGCCACTTATATGCGCGGCGTGGGATTTTACAACATTCCCACCACCCTGCTCTCCTGTCTCGATTCCTCTGTCGGCGGCAAAGTCGCCGTGGATATGGACGGGATAAAAAACATAGTTGGCGCGTTTTACCCTCCGCGGCGGGTACTGATAGACCCGGATCTTTTGCAAACTCTCGACCGCCGTCAGCTTGCGGCGGGACTTTGCGAAGGTATAAAAATGGCGGCAACATCAAATGCCGAGCTTTTCGAACTGATCGAACAAGAGGATGTGCTCGCCTCCCCCGATCTTATACTGCGTGCAATAGAGGGCGGACTTGCCGTAAAGCGCAGAGTTGTGGAGGAAGATCCCGAAGAACACGGGTTGCGCCGCGTACTGAATTTCGGTCACACCGCGGGACATGCCGTTGAAAGCATGGCGAGCGGGCGGCTGCTGCACGGCGAATGCGTGGGACTCGGCATGCTTGCAATGTCCGGCGAGCGGGCGCGCGCGCGAATTCGCGCGTTGCTTTTAAAATACGGTCTGCCCACCGAACTGCCGACGGATTTGTTGGACGCCGACGTCGGGACGGAAAGTGCATATACGCGGCTGCTCGCGCTTCTCTCCCGCGATAAAAAAGCGGCGGGCAACACGGTTACCGCCGTTTGGGTGGATGACATAGGCAGTTTTGAATTTAAAGCGATGAGCGTTGCCGAATGCGCACGGCGAACGATAGAAACCTTTACCGCATCGCAATAATACAACAAGGAACCGCCGAATTTACGGCGGTTGGTAGAAATACAATGAAAAACATATTCGGGAACAACCTTACCCTTACGATATTCGGCGAAAGCCACGGCGCGGAGATAGGCGCGGTAATAGACGGTCTTACGCCGGGGCTTGCGGTGGACGAAGCGGAGATAGCCGCCATCCTCTCCCGCCGCCGTCCCGCGACAGCCGCCGACACCGCGCGGCGCGAGCCAGACCGTTTTCGCATAGTAAGCGGAGTTTACGGCGGTCGCACGACCGGCACTCCGCTGACCGTTATTATCCCCAACGAGGACAAAAGATCTTCGGATTACGAGTCGATAGCGGGGCTTTGCCGACCGTCCCACGCCGACTACACGGCACACCGCCGTTTTGACGGCTTTTCCGACCCGCGCGGCGGCGGTCATTTTTCCGGCAGAATAACGGCGGCGCTGGTTGCCGCGGGCGGCATATTTTTGCCCACCCTGCGCGCGCTCGGCATAAATGTCGGCACACATATTTGTCGCTGTGCCGGAATCGACGACGCACCTCTCCCGCAAAATGAAACGGAATTATCCGCAGCTGTCTCCGCCGCCGCGAAAAGAGCGCTCCCGGTGACAGACGAAGCCGCGGGCGAGCGCATGCTTGCCGCGATAGCTGAAGCCAAACGCGCCGGCGACAGCGTAGGCGGTATTTGCGAGACGGTAGTCCTCGGCATGCCCGCGGGCGTCGGCGAACCGTGGTTTGACAGCATAGAGAGCGCCATATCTCACGCAGTATTCTCACTCGGCGGAGTCAAGGGCATTGAATTCGGCGGCGGCTTTGCGCTCGCGGATATGCGCGGAAGCGAAGCCAACGACCCGATGCGGGTAGAGGGCGAACGCGTTGTAACCACCCAAAATAATTCCGGCGGTATATCGGGCGGGATAACAAACGGCATGCCGATAATATTCCGCACGGCGGTAAAACCGACACCGTCCATCGCGCAGACGCAAAAAACAGTGGATATTCGCAATATGACCGACGCGGAGCTGACCGTCCCCGGGCGGCACGATCCCGCCATTGTGCGCCGCATATGTCCGGTGCTTGACAGCATAACGGCGCACGTGATATGCGATATGCTGATTAGCCGTTACGGCGCGGAATATTTGCGCGGCGGCAAACTTTGAGGTGAAGAATGGAATACGGACTTATAGGAGCGCGGCTCGGGCACAGTTTTTCGCGCGAGATACACGGAATGATCGCCGACTACGAATACACTCTTTGCGAGCTTGACGCGCCGGGAGTTGTGCGGCTGTTTGAAGAACGCAGCTTTCGCGCAATAAACGTAACAATCCCTTACAAAGAAACGGTAATACCTCTGCTTGACTATGTTTCTCCCGAAGCACAAAGAATAGGCGCGGTAAACACAGTGGTCAATCGCGGCGGGCGACTTTACGGGTTCAACACGGATTACGCCGGAGCGATGGCGTTACTTAAGCATGCGGGTATAGATCCCGCTGGGCGCAGCGCATTGGTACTCGGCAGCGGCGGAACTTCGAAGACCCTCTCCGCTGTTTTGCGAGACGGCGGCGCACGCGAGATCTTTACCGTTTCCCGCAAACCGAACGGCGCGGGACAGATAAGCTACGACGAAGCTTACCGCGAGCATTCGCACGCCGAGCTGATAGTAAACACAACCCCGGTGGGGATGTTCCCCCACCTCGGCGCCGCTCCCATCGACATTTCCCGCTTTCCGTGCCTTTGCGGAGTGGCTGATGTAATATATAATCCCCTGCGCACCCTGCCGATGCTTGAAGCACGCGGACGCGGCATTCCCGCCGAGGGCGGACTTTACATGCTGGCGGCGCAAGCCGTTTACGCGTCCGCTCTCTTTTTGGGGCGAGAAGCCGACCCCTCGGACATCGATGAGGTTTGGCGGCGTGTGCTTCAAAGCAAGCAAAACACAGTGCTTATCGGTATGCCGTCCTGCGGCAAGAGCACCGTTGGGCGCAGGATTGCCGAACTGACGGGGCGGCGCTTTATCGACACCGACGAGCTGATAACAAAAGCCGCGGGATACGATATCCCCACCATATTCCGTGAACGCGGCGAAGCCGGATTCAGAAAAATTGAGTGCGAGGCGGTAGCCGAAGCGGCGAAAGAGAGCGGAGCGGTCATCGCAACGGGCGGAGGCGCTGTGCTTAACGCGGAAAATCTGCGCGCTTTAAGGCAAAACGGCGTGATATGCTTTATCGATCGCCCGCTTTCAATGCTCGGCGGCACGCCGGATCGCCCATTGGCGCAAAACGACCGCGCACTTGCCGCGCTGTACGCACGGCGTTACCCCATATATACCTCCGCGGCGGATGTTTCGATACCCGGCGACGGCACGGTAGAGGAAACGGCGCAAAAGTTGATCTCACGTCTTGACCAAACCACGGTAAAATAGAGCAAACAAGCTCCGCTCACGGCGAAAAAGGAAATAAAATAATGAAACTATTGATAATAAACGGACCCAACATAAACATGCTGGGCATTCGCGAGCCCGATATTTACGGTTGCGAAAGCTACACCGAGCTTTTACATCTGATAGAGGATCACGCCGCTCACCTCGGTATTGAATGCACCGCCTTTCAATCCAACCACGAGGGGGCTATAGTGGACAAGATACAAGCCGCTTATTTTGACGGTACCGACGGCATTGTGATAAATCCCGCCGCCTACACTCATACAAGCATAGCGATAGCCGACGCGCTGAAAGCCGTAGCCCTGCCCACGGTGGAGGTACATATTTCCGCAGTCGATCAACGCGAAGCATTCAGGCAGGTAAGTTACGTGCGCGATATCGCTCTGATTACGATATCGGGACACGGTCTCGGCGGCTACACCGAAGCGATGGACTATCTTGCAGAACACTGCCGCCATGAGAGTTGAGATTACACCGTCCCGCCCCCGCGGGACCGTCACGGCGCCGCCCTCCAAAAGCGCGGCGCACCGCGCACTGATAATTGCCGCGCTCGCCGAGGGTGAGAGTCGTCTTTGCGGCATATGCGACAGCGCGGACATGACAGCAACCGTAGGGTGCCTGCGTGCGCTCGGCGCGAATATCACAATATCCGACGGCACCGCAACCGTGCGCGGCGTATCTCCCGCCGCACGCGGGGCGACGCAAAATTCCCCGCCGCGGCTCAATTGCCTTGAAAGCGGCAGCACCCTGCGTTTTTTACTGCCCGCCTCTCTGCTTTTCGGCGGCGCGGTGCTTTGCGGTACCGCTCGACTTATGGAGCGCGGAGTAGGCATTTACCGCGACCTGTTTACCACGCGCGGCATTGAATTTACCGAAAACGCCGAGAGCGTTGCCGTACGCGGACGGCTGACGGCGGGAGATTTCAGCCTGCCGGGAGATGTGAGCAGTCAGTTCATCTCCGGTCTGCTTATGGCACTGCCGCTGTTGCCGCCTTCGCGCGACAACAACATAAGCCGTATTATTTTAACCACTCCCGCCGAAAGCCGCTCGTATATAGATATGACATGCCACGCCCTCCGCGCCGCAGGCGCGGAGATAGGACGGCGCGGCAACGAGTTTTCGATCCCCTGCGGGCAGAGATATCTCCCGCTTCAAACCGCCATCGAGGGCGATTGGTCACAGGCGGCGTTCTTTTTCGCCTTGGGAGACGGCGTAAACGTTACAGGTCTTGACCCCGACAGTTTGCAAGGCGACCGCGCGATATTGCCGCTTTTGGCAGACCTGCACCGCGGATATACAAAGGCGAATCTTTCGAATATTCCCGACCTTGCTCCCGTTCTTTTCACGGTTGCCGCCATGGAGGGGCATGGCGCGCACTTTTCGGGTACACGCCGCCTTGCGATAAAGGAAAGCCGACGCGCCGACGCGATGGCGGAGGAACTTTCCAAATTCGGTGCGATAATAAAGGTATCCCCCGACAGCGTGGATATATTCCCCGCCCCGCTTCACTCGCCGGGTGCGCCACTTTCCTCGCACGGAGACCATCGCATAGCAATGGCGCTTGCCGTTGCGGCAACAAGATACGGCGGTATAATAGAAGGCGCGGAGGCAGTTGCCAAAAGCTACCCCGACTTTTTTGAAGATCTATCTGCCGTCGGAGGTAACGTTTTGTTACATACGGAGGCATGCGACGATGCTTGATACAAATAAACGCATACTGGTAGTGGGACTTGGGCTTATAGGCGGCAGTATTGCCGCCTCCCTCAGCGCGGCGGGATACGAGGTTCACGCCTCCGACACGCGGCGCGAGGCAATAGACTTTGCCCTCTCCCACAGATATATAAAGGACGGCCACACCGCCGCAGGCGAATACGTTTCCGATTTTGATATCGTAATATTTGCCCTTTACCCTCACACCTTGCTGAGCGCGGCACCCGACTACGCCAAATACTTTACCCCCGGCACGCTTGTGACCGACGCCACGGGTGTAAAATCCGCAATAGTCGACAAGATGCAAGCCATGATGCCCGCGGGCGTTGAGTTTGTGGGCTCGCACCCCATGGCGGGGCGTGAGGTCAGCGGCGTGGAAAACGCCTCCCCAACATTATTTTGCGGCGCCAACTTTATAGTGACTCCGACCGACAGAAACACCGAAGAAGCAACGGCTGTTTGCGAGGATCTGGGACGTACGATCGGCGCCTCTAACATCAGCCGCCTCTCCCCCGAAAGACATGACGAGATGATAGGCTTTCTTTCACAGCTGACTCACTGCATAGCGGTGGCGCTTATGACCTGCAAGGAATCGCGGCATCTTGTAGATTACACGGGCGATTCATTTCGCGATCTTACCCGCATAGCCAAGATAAACGAGGATATGTGGTGGGAATTGTTTTTGCTCAACCGCGAAGAGCTGCTTTCGCAAATGGATCTTTTTTTAGATCACTTTGCCACACTGCGCCGCGCCCTTGCCGAGGGAGACGAGGCAAAAATGAAGGAAATAATGCGGCTTTCAACCGAACGCCGCCGCTATTTTGATAAATAAAACTCAACCGAAAGGAATAACTACCATGAATATGGATTTTAAACGCAAACTGCCCGAGCCCGGGGACGTTATGAACATGTACCCCGTGACCGATGAAATGAAAAAGAAAAAGGAAGAGAACGACGCCGAGATACGACGTGTTTTCAGCGGGGAGAGCGACCGTTTTGTTTTGGTTATAGGTCCCTGCTCCGCCGACCGCGAGGACGCGGTGCTCGATTATATCATGCGCCTGCGCGAAGTACAGGAAAAGGTAAAGGATAAAATACTCATCATACCGCGCATATACACCAATAAGCCGCGTACCACGGGCGTGGGATATAAAGGAATGTTGCATCAAAGCGACCCGCACTCCTCCCCCGATATGCTTCGCGGACTTATGGCAATTCGCCGTTTGCATGTGCGTTCTCTTGCGGAAACCGGCTTTTCTGCTGCGGACGAAATGCTGTACCCCGAAAATCACCGTTACCTTGCCGACGTGCTCTCATACGTTGCCGTTGGCGCACGCTCGGTGGAGAATCAACAGCACCGTCTTGTCGCAAGCGGTATCGATATGCCCGTCGGCATGAAAAACCCCACAGGAGGAGATCTTTCTGTAATGGTAAACGCCATCAAGGCGGCGCACGCAGGGCATGTGTTCAGCTACGGCGGTTGGGAAGTAACAAGCCACGGCAACCCGCTCGCACATGCCGTTATGCGCGGCAGAGTTGACGCGCAGGGCAAATCCTTCCCCAATTATCACTACGAAGATCTTGCCGAACTTGCCGATATTTACGCCGCAAGCGGTCTTGAAGACCCTGCGGTAATTGTTGACACCAACCATTCAAACTCCGGCAAGCAGTACCTTGAGCAGGTGCGCATCGCCAAAGAGATACTCCACAGCACCCGCCACTCAAAGGACATCTACCGCCTTGTTAAAGGACTTATGATAGAATCTTACATTGAGGACGGCGCGCAAAAGGTTGAAGACGGAGTGTACGGTAAATCCATCACCGACCCATGCCTCGGTTGGGAGAAGACAGAGCGGCTGATATACGATATCGCCGAACTGAGATAAAATGATTATCTCCAAATACACCCCTCGTCCCGACCGCCGCCCCGCGGTGGCGCTGATACTGACGCTCTCCCTCATTGCCTGCGCAGGCATCTTACCGATATCGGGAGCGGAAAGCCTTAGCGTGCCGCTCACTGCACTGTCGTCGGCCGCGGCGCTTGCCGCGCTGATGACGGCGGCGCGCTTTGCGGTGTATTCGGTAAGCTATACCGTGCGCATAGGCGAACGCGGCGCGGAGCTGATCGTCATCGACGAGCGGCGCGGCAAAGTTACGGATGCCGTGGATATAAAAGGCGGTGAGATACAGCCATACTCAAAAAAGCTCGCCCGCGACCTTTCACGGCAGGGCATTTTAATAGCGGACAGGCGGGTGGATCTTATTCCCGCCGAGAGCGCATTGTTTATTCCGCGTTCCGCGATTAACGCCGCCGGTGGAATAACCGACAACGCAACTCGCGAGGAGCGCGCCGCCGTGCGCTTTCAACCAAGCGCAGAGCAAATGCGTCTGATAGCCGAACTTTGCGGCGCAAACGACAACAAAGCGGAAACGGCGTCGGATACGAAGTGAATAAAAACACATCCGTACACAAAAAACACGCGATTTTCCCCAAACACCGCAATTTTTTTGAAAAATAGTATTGACAAATCTCCCGTGTTCTGCTATAATAGATATGTTATCAATAGCAGTACAGCGGTATCGCCAAGCGGTAAGGCAACGGACTCTGACTCCGTCA
>CAZISZ010000011.1:0-22198 GCA_964542035.1 uncultured Ruminococcus sp.
AAGTCGGAACCGACAATACCCATGGAATAGGGGATAACGTACATAGTTCTGCCCTTCATGGATCCGCGGTAGATCTTTCTCAGCTTTTCATAGCACTCGGTGGGCTCCATCCAGTTATTGATGTTACCTGCCTCTTCCTTAGTGGGAGTGCAAATGAAAGTTCTGCCCTCAACACGAGCAACGTCATTGATGGCGGTGCGGTGCAGATAGCAACCGGGAAGCAAATCTTGGTTGAGCTTTATCATCTCGCCCGTAGAGCAAGCCTCGGCGCGAAGAGCCTCTGCCTGTTCCTCGGTACCGTCTATCCAGACGATCTTATCGGGACAGGTCAGCTCTGCCATTTCCTTGACCCAGTCAAGAATGTACTTGTTGTTGGTCATTCGTTTTTATTCTCCTTTAAAAAGATTTAATTTTTTAAGCTTTGGTATTTTTGAATATCCGCCCTACCCTGCCGCGGAGTGACCGCGCCTTGAAGACACGATCGTTAAAAAAATAACGATCGTGTGCCCCGGTAGAACATTTTCGTTAATATTATACAACAAAAGAATCACTTTCGCAAGCGGTATTTTAAAAGTTACATTTTATTAATACCGTATAGCACCCAAATACAAAAAGATATACAAAATGCACACAAAGCGCGCTCGCTTCACCCTTGAAAATTATGCTGATTTATTGTATAATATAATATCATGTTAACAAGGAGTTTCGTAATGCTTGAAGAAAAATACGTAGACCACAAAAGAGTGTATGTTTTCAAACCGGCAGATCGTCTTCGGAACGCCTTGGGATTTCTCGGACGGTTCTTCTCGCTTCGTAACCTCACCACGGCATTCCGCTCGGTCACCCGCGGTTTTTTCGAATACATACCTTTCTTTGCCGCATGCTTTGCGCTTCAACTGATTTTTTGGGCGGGCATGACATACTCGGACATGCGCCTTGAGACCGCAACGCGCGAGGCGTATGCATCAAGCGATTGTCACATCATCGTGGATGGTCTTACATCGGACGAACGCGCGGCGATAGAGAACGGTCGCCTTTGGATAGCGGGGCAACTCAGCCCCGAAAAACGGATGTACGAATCCTACTATTTTGAAGAATACACCGTCTCGCCCGGCGGAAAAAGGTATGAGATGCACATACTGCTTGATACCGACTCTCGCGAGCGCGGCGAGGATTTTTTAAGCTATTATCAGATAAACGGAGCCGCCACTCACGTTCGCTACACCGAACGCATAACACTGATAGAGGACGCACGCACGCGTGACAGCATGGGGCGCACTGTGTTTTTTATAGTTTGCGCTGTTTTTGCCGCATTGTCGCTTACAATACTTTTCAACATTCGCACCAACCACTACAAATTCCGATACGGAATATATATGTCTTTCGGCGCAGGATTTGAAAAGCTTTTTGAAACCGCATCATGGGAGCTTTTTATGATCTCCGTTCTGACATTCATCCCCGCCGCCGCGGCAGGCATAGGGAGCGTAAGCCTGATATATCTGCCGCGCGGAGCGGCATATTCATGGCGCACCTCCGATCTTTGGTTGGCACTGATATTCGATCTTTGCGTTGTTTTTGCGGCAACGGCACTGCCGATACTGGTGTTGTCAAAAAAAATACCCGTTTCCCTACTGACGGCGGAGGATAACTCCAACCTCGTATCATCACCGCGTCGTTCGGTATTTATATTCGGAAAGCGATTCCCCTCCGTTTACGAACTTTACGGCATGTTCCGGTTTCGCCGTTATTTCGCCGGATTACTGATTGGCGCAATATCCTTTTCAACCGTATTTCTGTGCGGTGTGTTTCTTTCTTCAAGACAAAGCGATATCGACTCCGCGCCTACACCGCAATATACGCTTACCGTTACAGACCCGGACGGCATAGACACATTTGATCTTGAACTTGCCTCCGAAATAAAAAACGTTGACTATCTCATGTGGGATGTCAGCCAAAAGATATCCGGTATGCGCGGACATATAGTGTTGTCACGCACCGAGGCCGGCAGTCAAAATTACAACACCGCACGTGCGCAGGACGGTGAAAGCATTGCCACAAACAGTGCAAAATACATGGCTCTTGATGAGGCGCTTGTGAATATGGCAACACAATGCGGCGCATGGAAAGTCACAGGAGATCTTTCGGCAGTGCTTGACAACGAGTACACCGTTGCCGTAAGCGAATACATATACAACGGTCGTGAACTTAACTTTAAAGTCGGAGATACGATACAGGCAGCTGTGTTCATCGGCAACACCGAACCGCTCGATTCAACCATCACGGATGAGCGGTTGAATCTCGAGCAGGAGATAAAAAAGGGTGAGTTCGTTTATATTGACCTGACGGTCGGAGCTGTGATCGATACGGGCAGTGCCGAGGATGTATTTGCCGTTGCGGTCTCACCCGAACTTTATAAAAAATTGACGGGCGGTGAGCCAACCGTCACCGTTGCCGATATCTATCTTTGTGACGGCGTGGATGCGGAGGCGGCGGATAATGCGTTTTTTGAACTTCGCCGGCTATTTGCCGGGTATACCGGGTACAATCTTTCGGACACCAATGCAGATGCCGCGGAAAGACTTAACGAACACGCAAATATACGCAGCGTGACCCTGCTGTGTCTTACAGCCGTTCTGGCTCTATCCCCCCTTGTTTGGTTCTTTTCACAGTCGATGTTCTTTGCCAAACGCCGCGGCGAATTCGAAATGCTCGGCGCATTCGGCGCGGGAGACGGAGATCTGCGCTCGCTTCATCTCTTTTCCGGCGGAGTTACGGCAGTATGTTCTTTCTTTGTGAGCGTTGCGCTCGGAGCTCTGTTCGCTTGGCTATCATTTTGGGTGCTTGACAATCTTTTGCCAAAATACGGATTTACCGAAGCAGTTCGGCACGGATTTGATCTTTCCCTCCCCGCCTGTGTGATCTGTTTGCTCGTCAGTGCCGTTTGCGGCTTTGCCTCGGCATATGTACCGTACAAAAAATACATTAAAGATCGCAATCGCAAAGAACGCGCACAACTCGGAGAATGACCGCAACATATCTTATTTTAATATTGAAGGAACAATACAGCCATGGAACAGGAAAAAAGAAAAATACTTGAGGCGCGGGATGTTATAAAACAATACCGCCAATACGACACAGTGGTCACCGCTGTAAACCGCGCGACTTTTGATGTTCGCGAGGGCGAATTTGTGGCGATAATCGGGACCTCCGGTTCCGGCAAAAGCACATTGCTTCATATTTTAGCCGGGCTCGACCGCCCCAATTCCGGAAAAATAACGGTTCGCGGTAACGATATTACCGCAATGTCGGCAGATGAGCTTGCTGAATTTCGCGGCAACTACATAGGAATGGTATTTCAAAATCACAATCTCATATCTCAATTTACCGCGCTTGAAAATATACTGATTCCCACACTCATGTGCAACAAGGATGACGTAAGCTATGAAGAACACCTGAAAAAACTTGTTGCCACACTTGATATAGGAGACAGGTTACATCACCTGCCGAGCGAACTTTCCGGCGGTCAGCAACAACGTGTTGCCATTGCGCGCGCACTCATAAACCGCCCACAGGTAGTATTTGCCGACGAACCGACAGGAAATCTTGATCGCAAAAACGCCGACGAGGTATTGGAACTGCTTTTGCGCACCAAGGAAGTTATGGGACAAACGCTTATCATGGTCACGCATGACATGTCGATAGCCGAACGCGCAGACAGAATCTTCTCTATGGAAAACGGTCATCTTGAGCCGTTTCATTCAAAGGCTTGAACCACCATACGAGCACGTGCAAAATTTTTTTGATACACCAAAAGCGCAAACAGAAAAAACACTATAAAACCATCGTCACACATGGTAAAAAGCGACACCCGACAATGGTTTTATTTCATTTTTTTCCGTTTTGCGCTTTTTGGTGTAGACATTTGTACCCTTTTGTGATAAAATAAGATGTAATAATATTTTACTCCCGATCTTATTGCGGCACACTTGCGGCATACCGATTAATTTGTTCAATAAAAAATCAAAAGAGGTCAACATGGATCACAATCGTTTAGCAGAAATGCTCTTTCCCGATGTTACAATGACGCCGGAAGAACTTGAAAAAAAATATCCGCCCCGAAATCTGCCTGAGGGCGCCAAGGTAACGCGTTTTGCGCCGAGTCCCACAGGCTTTGTGCATATAGGCGGCGTATATCAAACGATGGTTGGAGAACGGCTTGCCCACCAATCCGGCGGCGTTTTTTATCTGCGTATTGAAGACACCGACGCCAAGCGCGAAGTGCCCGGTGCCGCCGAGGGACTTATAAATACACTGGCACGCTACGGCATTCGTTTTGACGAGGGCGCGGCGATAGGAGATAACGGGGAGATAATTGACCGCGGCAATTACGGTCCCTACAAACAGAGCTTGCGCGGTGACATATATCACGTTTACGCAAAAAAACTGGTTGCCGAGGGCAAAGCATATCCCTGTTTCACAACGGACGAGGAACTTTCCGCGCTCGATGCGATAGACAAAAAAGCGGAAGTAAAATCCCGCGAGTGGACCCCCGAACTGGAAGCCGAGCAAAAAGCGACCATGCGCCGTCAGCGCGAGTTTACTCTTGAAGATGTGGAGAAAAATCTTGCCGCGGGCAACAAATTTGTTCTTCGCATACTCGCCGACGGCAACCCCGAAAAGAAAACACCTTTTACCGATCTTATAAAGGGAAAACTTGAGATTCCCGAAAACGACGAGGATTTTGTTCTGCTCAAGAGCGACGGTATCCCCACATATCATTTTGCGCACGCGGTAGACGACCACCTTATGCGCACCACTCATGTGATTCGCGGCGAGGAATGGTTACCAAGCGTCGCCAAGCACATACAGCTTTTCCGTTATCTCGGTTTCCGTCTGCCGAAGTATCTGCACACCGCACAGATCATGCGTCTTGATGAGTGCGGCAACAAAAAGAAATTTTCAAAGCGAGACCTCGGCGCAAACATGAACGACTATGAACGGGACGGTTATGCGCCGGCAGCGGTATCGGAATATCTTTTGACCGTTCTCAACTCAAATTTTGAAGAGTGGAGAATGCAAAACCGCGACCTTCCCTTTACCGATTTCAAATTCGACATTAAAAAGATGTGCGCCTCCGGCTGCCTGTTTGACCGCGCGAAAATAGAAGATGTCTCCAAAAACGTTGTATCCCGCATGAGTACCGATGAAGTCTATTCTCAACTTTCGGCATGGGCGCGCGAATACGACCCGGAGTTTTTCGCTTTGCTTGACCGCGACCCCGACTATGCACGTGCCATACTTTCGATAGGTCGCGGCGGCAAAAAGCCGCGCAAAGATTACGGTCTTTGGAGCGAAGTAAAGGGGTTTGCGGGATTCTTTTACGATGAGTTGTTCACCCGCGAGGATACCATCCCCGACAGTTTTGATCTCGCGGACATAAAAGCCGCGCTTAACGAATTTGCCGAAACGCTCGATATGAACGATGACCCCAATGCATGGTTTGAAAAGATAAAAGCGATAGCCTCAAAACTCGGTTACGCCGCAGACATGCGCGCTTACAAGGCAGACCCATCGTCCTACCGCGGAAGCGTTGCAGACGTCAGCATGTTCATACGCGTGGCAGTCACGGGCAGATTGAACTCTCCCGATCTTTACACCGTTATCCACCTGCTCGGTACCGATCGCACTCAAGCCCGCGTGCGTGAGCTTTGCGCGGCGCTTTAAATGACAAACAGACTTTAAACTACCGAATTGAAAGGTATTTTTGATATGGAAAACAAAGAAGTGATAAAAAACGATCCCGCCTCGGAAATAAGCGGCAACTTTATACACGACATAATCGACGAGGATCTTCACGCCGATCCCGAGCTTAAGATACACACCCGATTTCCTCCCGAGCCCAACGGATATCTGCACATAGGTTCGGCAAAAGCTATACGCATAAACTGGAATATCGCCAAAAAGTATCATGGTCTTTTTAACCTCCGCTATGACGACACCAACCCCGTAAAAGAAGGCGACGAGTATGTAAAATCGATTTACGAGGATCTTTGCTGGCTCGGGTGCGAACCCACCGGCGGCATTTATTACGGCTCCGACTATTTTGACAAATGCTACGAGTTTGCCGTGAAACTTATTAAAGACGGCAAAGCTTATGTTGACGATCTCAGCGCCGAGGAAATGAAGGAATATCGCGGCACGCTGACAGAGCCCGGACGCGAATCCCCCTACCGCAATAGGACCGTTGAGGAAAACCTTGATCTTTTCGAACGCATGAAAAACGGCGAATTTCCCGACGGCTCCCACACACTGCGCGCCAAAATAGACATGGCGTCCCCCAACATGAATATGCGTGACCCGGCAATATACCGCATACTGCACACAGATCACCATCGTCAGGGAAACAAATGGTGCATCTACCCACTGTATGATTTCGCGCATCCGCTTCAGGACGCTCTCGAGGGTATAACGCATTCCTGTTGCTCGATAGAATTTGAAAATCACCGTCCGCTCTACGAGTGGGTAGTGGATAACGTCGGCGGCTTCGACCCAGTTCCGAAGCAACGCGAATTTGCGCGCCTCAATGTTACTCACACCGTAATGAGCAAGAGATATCTGCGTCAACTTGTTGAGACTGGACTTGTTGACGGTTGGGACGATCCGCGCATGCCCACTCTTTGCGGTCTGCGCCGCCGCGGTTATACACCGGAGGCGATATTTGACTTTGTTGACCGTGCCGGCGTTTCCAAAGCTTACAGCGTAGTCGATATAGAACTGCTTGAGCACTGCATTCGCGAGGAACTTAACCGCACGGCACCGCGACGCATCGCGATATTAAAGCCCATAAAGCTCATAGTGGACAACTATCCCGCCGACCAAAAAGAATACTTTGAACTCCCCAACAATCCGCAAGATCCCGAAGCCGGTACAAGAAAACTTCCGTTTACACGCGAACTGTACATCGACGCCGACGATTTTGCCGAAGTACCGCCGCCCAAATTTTTCAGACTTAAGCCTAACGGCGAGGTAAGACTCATGGGCGGATACATTGTGCGTTGCGTATCCGTCGATCATAACGATGACGGCAGTATTGCCGCCATCCACTGCACAGCAGATCTTGAAGCGGGAAACGGCAACCCCACCGACGGCAGAAAGATAAAAGGAACCATTCACTGGCTCTCTGCCACAGACGCCGCACGAGCCGACATAATGCTGTACGATCATCTTTTCACGCTTGAAAATATCGATGACATGCCCGAGGGCAAAACATACGGCGATTATCTCGACCCGAATTCTGCCACAAAACTCGAATGCTGTATGGTAGAGTCTTCTCTTGCCGATGTCGCCCCCGGCGAGCGGTTCCAATTTGTGCGTAACGGATACTATGTAAAAGATACCAAAAATCCCGGCACCTTTAACCGCATAGTGGGGCTTAAGGACAGCTTTCCCAAAAAGTAACACAGCATGCCGGTGCCGAATAAAGCCGAATTGATCTCGGCGGCATACCTTGCGCTGATATCGTTGATATCAATCGCGGTAACGTTATACGATAAGTGGGCGGCAACACACCGCACGCAAAAAAGGATACGAGAAAGTTCGTTGCTTGCGTTTTCCCTTGTGGGAGGGTCTGCGGCAATGCTTTTGACAATGATTATCATACGCCACAAAACACGCCACGCCAAGTTTATGGTAGGAATACCGATTATGATCGCAATACAGGCGACAGTGATCTTTTCGGTAATAAAATACGTGGTACCCGGGATATCGATAACATTATAGCATCTCCCCATTCGGCGTTTGAAGTCGAACGGCGTGACAGTAACAGTATCCAAAACAGCCGCCGGCTATACGTTGGGCGGCTGTTTTGATTTATATTTTTTTATTTTTTTCTTTTTAAAATGCAACCTACCCGAAAAAACGCTGTGTATAAGGGTAGGAACGCAGTGATATGAGGTGACTGCATGAACGACGAAGCAATAGTTGAGTTGTACTTTAAAAGAGATGAACAGGCAATAGCCGAATCACAAACAAAGTACGGGGCGTACTGCACCAAGATCGCCATGAATATTCTTTATGACGAACTTGACAGCGAGGAGTGTGTAAACGACACATGGCTCGGCGCATGGCGCTCGATACCGCCAAAGCGACCGTCCAATCTTGCCACCTACCTCGGAAAGATCACAAGAAACCTCTCGATAAACCGCTACAAAATGAAGTATGCGGAAAAGCGTGCAATTAACGAGTTTACGGTTTCTCTCGATGAGCTTGACGAGTGCGTTCCCGGAGGTGAACCGGTGGTAAATGACGAACAAGTCGGACTTATCGGAGCAAGCATAAACGATTTTTTGCACACGCAAAAATCGCTTGACCGCAGAGTATTTGTTTGCAGATATTTTTACTGCGATCAAATATCCGACATTGCCCGGCGCTTTGGCATTAGCGAAAGCCGCGTAAAATCACTCCTGTTTCGAATGCGTGCCAAACTGAAAGCGCACCTCGAACGGGACGGTATCACCGTTTAATTTGGGAAAGGAAGGCACGACAAATGAAAAACGAGCTAATGGCGCGAGCCATCGGTGAGATCGACGACGATCTGCTTGAAGAAGCGCGCCGACCGTTCCCGAAAAAAGAGCGCACCTTTGCAACGATTACAAGATACGCGGCAGCCGCTGCGTGCCTTATTGCGGTATTTGCCGCCGTACTTGTTACCATGCAAAAGAGCGCCGACATCGAGGTCAGTATAAACGGCGTCGCGATTGCGGCGGGCGGTGACTCACAGCCGATAGAGATACCGCTTGCCGCGCCGCTGTCGCCGCGCGCTGCCTCGGGAACGGTCATCACACTGCAAATCTCGCCGGAACACGGCAATGTAACCGCAAGCGCCGGCGACGGCGGCAGTATCATTGCCCAAGACGAGACAGAACACCGAGACCTTACAATTTCGGAACCAACCGAACTGTACTGGGTCGTTGATCCATCCACGCAGGATGGCTTCGAGCTCACGCTGAGGTCTGATGACGAAACGATAAAATTAATTGCAACCGTTAACACGGGCAACAATTGCCTTATCGTCACCGTCATTGACTGAAAAGTCGATTTTTAAAAAACAAAAAACCAAACATTATCGAAAGGAAAAACACACAACAATGAAAAAAACACTCGCACTTATCCTTGCGGCTCTCATGCTGCTTTCACTCTTACTCGTTGCCTGCGACAACGGTAACGGAGACGACACAACCAACGGTACCCCCGATACAACCGTAGCGCCCGTGGGCGATGAACAAAACACCACATCCACCCCCGAAACCGAAGCTCCCAAGTCCGCTTACGAATCTGCTCTTGACCTTTATACCAAGATCTGGGCAGCTTACGGCGAGGACAACAAGTTCCCATGCGGCGGCGGCGATGCGTTCCACGAAAACATGGAGGGTCCCGGTGCTTTCGTCCTCAGAGACGTTTATGAGACCGTTATGAACGGCGATGTCGAAGAGACGCAGCTCGTCTCCTCCGCTGATGACCTCAAGGCTACCTTGGGATTCATGACACACATCACCGACGAACTCCTTGACCTGGTAGACACCGATGATATGGCAACACTTATTCACATGATGAACACCAACACCTTCTCCTCCGCAGTTGTAAAACTCATCGACAACTCCAAAACAGATGAGTTTGCCGAGTCCTACAAGACCGTAATTCAGGGTCAACGTTGGATGTGCGGCTTTCCCGACAAGGTTGTTGTTATCTCCGTTGACAATTACCTCATACTCGCATTCGGTCACGAGGGCAATATCGATAATCTTGTTGCCGCCGCAAACGCAGTGGACGCATCCGCCAAAGTACTTGTTGATGCTCCCGCAATGGTTGAGTAAAAATAAATAAGACCGTTATGGGGTCGCGCGCATGCGCCCGACCCCTATAATTATGCCGCAGAGCGGTAGAGACACCTAAAACCGACCCTCAAAAGACTCTGCGAGACGCAAAAAATAAATTAATAGGTATTTTAAAATGTTATTCTCAAGTATACCGTTTTTGTTTTACTTTTTGCCCTGCGTGATACTTTTGTATATAATAGCACCCAAGTGCCTCAAAAACACCGTACTGTTGCTTTCAAGCCTTATGTTTTACGCATGGGGCGAACCGAGGTATGTTATTTGGATGGTGCTTTCCATCGCGCTCGGCTATATTTTCGGGCTCCTTATCGAGCGTTTTAAATCAAATCGCACACTTTCAAAGCTCTTTATAATCCTCTCCGTAGGATCAAGCCTTGCAATGCTCGGCTACTTTAAATACGTTGATTTCTTTATTTCAAACTTCAATGCGGTAACCGGACTTTCCGTTCCTCTGCTCAAGATCGCACTGCCGATAGGAATCAGCTTTTATACATTCCAAATTCTAAGCTACACAGTCGATGTTTACCGCGGCGATGTTGCAGCACAAAAAAATCCCATAGACCTTGCCGCATATGTAGCGCTCTTTCCGCAGCTTATAGCCGGCCCTATCGTTCGCTACTCCGATGTGGCGGATCAACTTAAATGCCGCACTCACACTGTAGAAAAAACCGTACTCGGCGCACGCCGTTTTTTGGTTGGGCTCGGCAAAAAAATACTCATAGCCAATGTTTTGGGCGAGCTTTGCGACAACTTCAGGGCGTCTGATGATAAATCGGTACTTTTCTTTTGGCTTTACGCCATAGCCTACTCGCTGCACCTTTATTTTGACTTTTCCGGTTATAGCGATATGGCTATAGGGCTTGGCAAAATATTCGGCTTTGACTTTCTCGAAAACTTCAACTATCCCTTTATTTCTTCAAGCGCCACCGAGTTTTGGCGCCGTTGGCACATGTCGCTGGGCTCATGGTTCCGTGATTATGTGTACATTCCCCTTGGGGGCAACCGCGTAAGCCGCGTGCGCCACCTGTTTAACATTTTTGTGGTTTGGATGCTTACCGGCTTTTGGCACGGTGCGGCATGGAACTTTATTGTATGGGGACTTTACTTTGCCATCCTTTTGATAATAGAAAAAGTGTGGCTTTTGAAACACCTCAAAAAAAGCCGCGTTCTCAGCCACATATACCTTTTGATACTTATACTTATCTCATTTGTGATATTTGACGCATCAAGCATGGGGCAGGCATTTTCCTACATCGGAGCTATGTTCGGAGCGGGCGGATATTCATTTATCTCTTCCGAATTCCTTTACTACCTGCGCAGTTACGGTATGGTTCTGCTTATCGCGATTATCGGAGCAACTCCTTTGCCCAAAAAACTGTGGGAACGTTTCTCATCCGGACGCATAGGTCAAAACATTATGACATTTGCCGAGCCGATAGCTCTCTCCGCTCTGCTTATCATATGCACCGCCTATCTTGTTGACGGATCCTATAACCCCTTCCTTTATTTCAGATTTTAAGGAGGCATAAAAGATAAAATGACAAAATACAAAAACATTATCTGCCTCGCTCTTGTTGCCGTGGTCTTTGCGGGAATGACTGTTGCAGCATGGGTTGCTCCCACACGCGATTTTTCGGACAGCGAGCGCCGCGAGCTTGCAAAATTCCCCACTCTTTCGATCTCCACATTGCTTGACGGCACTTTTATGAGCAAATTTGAAAGCTACACTCAGGATCAGTTTCCCTTTCGCGATACCATGCGCACTATCAAAGCCATGGCGGTATATTATATGTTCGGTCAGAGTGACAACAACGGTATATATATCAAGGACGGCTACGCCGCAAAACTTGAATACCCCTTGAATGAGGATAAGCTTGATCACGCCGCATCGAGATTTGAGTATGTATATAACAAGTTCATAAAAAACAAAAACGCCAATGTTTATCTCTCCATCGTTCCGGACAAGAGCTACTATCTTGCAGACGAGGGCGGGTATCTTGCCATGGACTACGAAAAGCTTTTCACCACCATGCGTGAAAAAATGGACTTTGCCACCTACATTGATATAACCGGCACACTTGACATTACCGATTATTATAAGACAGATACACACTGGAGACAGGAAAAACTCACCGACACCGCCGCAACAATTGCTGGTGCCATGGGAGCCACTCTCTCCGGTGAATACAAGCAAAACACACTCGACAATCCTTTTTACGGCGTATACTACGGTCAAGCGTCTCTTCCAATGCAGGCCGAAACGATATACTATCTCACAAACGATACTTTGGACAACTTCATAGTTACAAACATGGAGGACGGCACCGTGGGCGGTATCTACAATATGGATAAAGCCACGGGACGAGACCCTTATGAAATGTTTTTATCCGGCTCCGTATCTCTGCTGACAATAGAGAACCCGAACGCTACAACCGACCGCGAGCTTGTTATCTTCCGCGATTCATTCGGCAGCAGCATCTCCCCGCTCCTTGCAGAGGGATATGCCAAGGTAACATTGGTGGATATTCGTTATCTTTTACCCGATTATGTGGGAAGATTCGTTAACTTTGAAAATTGCGATGTGTTGTTCCTCTACAGCACACTTGTGCTAAACAACAGCGAGACGATCCAATAATACGTACCGTTCATCGGATCGCGATGAGCTGACAAAAAATCCGAAAGGCTGTCCTCCATGCCCATCAAAAAGCATGGAGGACAGCCTTTTTGTGTTATCCCGGACGATATCACTCCTACGAGTGTCTATCGGGTCAATGGCTCATCCGAATATTCACGGAATATGTCGATGATCCTTTGTTCTGTAAGTTGCGGACTGAGTTTATCCACAGCGTATGCACGACGCAAAAGCGACGGCGGTATATGATCGTCATATTTTTCAAACACCGGGCATTCTCCGCTGCCCACAAGTGTTTGCGGGTCTATCCCTTCACGCGATGCGCGTAAAGCAAGCCCACGTGCCAATTCATAATCGCCGGTCCCCTCCATTTTAAATGAAATATAATAGCACCCTTCATATTCAAGTCCGCTTATGCGATAATTTGCGGCGTTTTGCGCAATGTATCGCCTAAAAGTTCTAAACTCACGCGTTCCGAGCCATGGAAATATGCACCAACTGTAACCGCCAAGATGAACTATAGAATGTTCGAGCATACCGGTACCGCGCGCGAGACGACGTGCCGCATCAAGCCTTTTGGCAGCATTAGGTTTGAGGTAAGGATAAACGGTATCTTCCTCAAGTATTCTACGCATACGACAAAGTATTGCCGTATGAATCTCCCCGAAATCGCCCGGCCATGATATTTCCATTTTCCCTTCTACCGGATGGACGTATATCAGTTTGCGTCGAATATCAAGTTCCTCAACTTCCCATACTCTGCCCGCCAGCGCGAAGCGGTCGCCTACAGGGGGAGGAGTTGTAATAGTGCCTATCTCATCGGATTTGCTCCGCACGGTAAAATCCTCACTGTCCTTAAATACCGCATAAAATTTAAACGAGGAAAGCAACCTCTCCCCGGCAAGCCCTATAATGATTCCCTTTTCTTCGGTGATCTCAAGATAATCACCCTCGCACATGGAAATCATAAGTTCTCTGTAATCTTCGCGTGAAATGGCAGAGAGCGGAGGCAAGGAAAGTACGCGTTCGGCAAGCTCGCGCGGACGCATTTCACCCATAGCTGCGGAAACGCTGAGCGTTTGATGAAACGCAAGACTCAGCGGCATTTTTTTAATCCGCGGCGGCTCGATAAAACGCTCCTCGATATAAAGCTGTATTATGGCTATCGCACGCAAAAGTTCCCATGGGATCAGTTGCGGCAGGGGCGTGTTCGGCAGTGCGTCCTCCTCGCGAAAGACCATCATCATCTCAGGAGGTTGACCGCGCCGTCCCGAACGCCCAAGCCTTTGCAAAAAGCTTGTTACACTGTTGGGCGCGCCGTTTTGCGCAACACGCTCAAGGCGACCGATGTCGATACCGAGTTCCATTGTAACGGTAGCACAGGTAACCGCATGAACGGCGTCGTCTTTCATTTTAAGTTCAGCCTCTTCGCGCAAAGCGGCGGAAAGGTTGCCATGGTGAATAAGAAAAATATCCGCCTCTCCGCGCCGCTTGGCTATCTGCCGCAGTGTTGCGGTAACATACTCTGTCTCCTCGCGCGAGTTGGAAAACACAAGGGCTTTTTTATCCTTCACGCAATCGTAAAGATACTCGTATCCCGCATCCGTCTCGGCGCGCTCGGCACCTACCTCTCCGTCTGCTGTCGACGGCGAATCCTGCGAGCGCTCGGCAGTCTGGTCGTAGGCTGTATTTTGAATAAAAAAATGTTCAAGCCCCAAGCGCCAACGCAATTTTTGCGGCGGTACTTCGGGAATATCCACACTGTGTCCGCTCCCCGCCGAAAGCCATGCCGCCGCAAGTTGCGGGTCCCCCACCGTAGCGGAAAGCCCCACTCGGCGCGGAGAATGTCCTATCAGCCCCGCAATGCGGCATAACTGACAGATTATCTGATTCCCGCGATCGGTACCTGTGAGTGTGTGTATTTCATCTATGACCACGTAGCGCAAATCCCCGAATATTCTCGGTATATCGTTTGAGCGATTTATAAGCGTAGCTTCAAGCGATTCCGGCGTTATTTGCAAAATACCGCGCGGCTTATCCAACATACGTCGCTTATGCGAAGCGGCAACATCGCCGTGCCAGTGCGTAACTGATATGCCGGTCATATCCAAAAGCTCATCAAGTCTTGAAAATTGATCGTTTATAAGGCTTTTAAGCGGCGCAATGTAAAGCACGCCAATCGATTGTGGCTCATCCTCCCACAACTGTGAAAGTATTGGAAAAAATGCCGCCTCAGTCTTTCCGGATGCGGTGGAAGAGGTCAAAAGCAAATCGTTTTCGGTGGTAAATATACACTTTGCCGCCGCAACTTGAATTTCGCGAAGCTCATCCCACGAGTGTGTATAGATATATTCTCTGATAAAATCGGGAAAGTGCTCAAATATTTCGCTACCGTTCATTTTCGTCTCCCGCGTCAATCAAAAATCAATATCGCTCGGATCAAACCCGGCATGATCGCGCGCTGAGTTGCCGCCGAGCATTATGCCGTCGCCCGCACCCTCGGCACTTGCGCCACCATCAGCGTCGTCACGTTTCTTTGCGGTTTCGGCATCTTCCCCCGCAACCGCCGCACCTCCGTCCGAAATCCCACCCGCAACATCGGCAAAACTGAGATTTGGATTTTGCATAAGGATATTAAGAACCGTCATGTAATCACGCAACATCTCGCGCGGGGTTATCATCATATCCGCACCGGCGCGACGCATACATATATGCATAAAATTAAGTTGATCCTCGCCGCTTATGCGCTCGGTGATTCCGTAATACTGCGAGTGCAAGGCAGTCATTCTGACTATCAATGCCAATAATTCATCATCACCGAGTCTTGCCAAACGCAACACGGGACCGACGGTGTTTTTTATTCCGTCCACGGCACCGAATCGGCTGTCGCACAAACGTGAACGCAGAGCCTCGTAGCTGAACAGACCGCGACGAGTATCTTCCAAAAACTGCGGCGTGCCGCCCATGACTATCTCAAGATAAGGCGCGCGTCCTTGGCATGTATCGTTAAACATTGCAAGTATTTTTTCATAATTGTTTTCGCGCGCCACACGATTTGGAATCTTATACAAATTCACGCACTCGTCTATAAACACAATAAGTCCGCGATAACCGAACTTATGGGAAAGCGCCGCCCAAAGTTTTATAAAATCATACCAGTTGGAATCGGATATAACCAAAGAAACATCGAAATCCATCTCATCCTCCGCTTCTGTTTTTGTGGTATATTCACCGCGAAGCCACCGCAAACAGGAAGCGCATGCAGTATCGTCCCCTCGTTCGGCGGCAAGATAATATTCAAATATAACGCGGGCAAAATCAAAGCCGCCCACCAAAAATTCAAGCTCGCGCAATTCCTCGCGCACCGCCACAAGAAGTGCATCGCCGTCCCCATCGGGACATTCGGCGCGCAATCCGGCTATCCATTTTGCTATCACCTTAGGCAGTGCGCCGCCATCGGGTGACGATCGGGAAGCCAAATTCTTCATAAGTTCGCGGTAAGTTGCCACACCGGCACCGCCGCTGCCGTAGAGTCGGCGTTCCGGAGAAAGATCGGCGTCGGCGGTCAAAAACCCCCTCTCAAGCGCATACCCGCGTATCAACTGTATAAGAAAGCTCTTACCGCTGCCATATCTGCCAACCAAAAAACGCATTGATCCCCCGCCGTCATTTACAAGTTCGAGATCAGACAGAAACGCATCTATCTCATCCTTGCGCCCTATGGCAATATACGGAGCCCCTTCGCGCGGCACAACACCTGCCGAAACCGAAGCAAGCAGCGAGGCGAGTATCCGTTTGGGTATCTTTTGTGTGTTTTTTTCAGCCATTTTCATCACTATCCTTTTTTATAGAGCGAAAGCGCCTCGCGCACTTCGTCCAAGTAGTCTAAAATGACGCACCAAGCGCCGTTTCGCTCCTCAAGTATTATGTCGCCAAAATTCTCCGCCGCCAACTCGTTGACACGATCCGCCATAGCGTCCGCTACCGTTCCACAGCGAGATGCCATACGACGCTCGGACGCAATATCTCCGTCCGCAGCATAAAAGACAAACTCGCAAAGCTCACCGAGCGCCAAGGCAAGTTCGGAGTTTTCGGCAATTTCTGTATTGCCGTTGGCATCAATATCACATTCGGTATTGCTAACGGCTTCGATTTCGACAATATCGTCGAAATCAGCGACAATATTTTCCGCATTCGTTATATCGGTTGCGAATGCTGCGGTCGGCAGCGTATCGTCATCGGCAAAAGCATCAAGCAGGCGATCGGTCGTTCCCCATGATTCCGCTTCAATGCGAGCGGCGTTTTCAATGGACAAAGTATTGTTCTCGGGCAAAGGTTCGTACAGTCGCTCATATTCGGGCGGCGGCTCCGCTTTGCTTTGGCGGTGAATTGCCGCGGGTGGGAATTCCTTTGCGAAATACTCATCCACCGCCTTGCGCGCCTCAGATGGAAACGCCCGACATGACAGCCTTGATTTTATGCCAAGTGCCGCGCGAAGCTTGTTTTCGGAATATTTGAGGATATCGGTAATAAGAGCCCTCACTTCGTGCGAGCGAGTAAAAGAGCAGTACTCTATCTTCATACGCCGTTTGGCACACGGAGCGCACAGCGCACCCACATACGCATCTCGTGTCACACAACAGTCTCGCATACCGGGCAGAATACCGTTTTCGCATCCCAAGGCACGAATCGCGGCTCGCCCCGCCGCAGCCATATGTTTTCGGTAGAGCGGCAACACGTCCCCGACAGCATATTTGCTGCGATGCCAATCATAATTTGAGCAATAGGATATAAGCGCCGTTTCGATCTCATTGTCCGAGCCTGCAATATAAAATTCGCGCAAAAGATCTCGATCCGCGCAATCGGCAACCGGTATACCGTCAAGTTTTTCAAGCGGAGCCGGCAGCCTGTTTACAAGGCAGAAATCCCTCACCCAATCGGCAAGTTGAATATCAAGCCTCGGGTATTCTTCGCGATAGGATCGCCACAAAAAACAAAGTCTTTCCAACGCCATTTCGGAATGCGATGTTCCGGAATAAAGATTTATAAGTTCGTAGATATACAAAAGTATATAGCTGTAATCCGCACTCGGAGCACGACCGGACCTTATCTCGCCGCGCCAAAAAATATAAAAAGCCAGCTGTGTCGAATCAAGCTGTGAATATTGCGGCATATAGGAGAAAAACGGCACATGAGAAGAAGGGGGGGCGGCGGAGTTTTCAAATCTTTTGGCGTTACGCAAAAACTGCTCGTAATATGAATATCCCGTTTGCCAACGCATAACGGTCACACGATGCAACAGCCCACCTTGCGGCTCATATATCAACTCAATAAGTTTGTTGTCTTCTTGCTTTTGCGGCACTCCTTGCTCCGTAATACCATGGAAATTCCGACCCGCATCGGTACTTCCATGCGTTGGGATCTTTACGGTTTCCGTATCCGTCGCCGCAGATTCGTCGCGGGAAGCGAATTTCACCTCCACCGCCTCGGTCTGTCTGCGCGGTGCGGGAGTACCGTGCATTCTGCGGCGAGGCATCAGCTCCGCAATGTCCCAAAAGCTGTCGGCATCCTCTCGCTCGGAGTTCATCCGCGAGGCTTTATCTTCGCCGTTGATATTCCGAATATCCATAGTACGCTCCTTTTTCCGGCTCACATTGCGCCGCAGGTATCACGGCGTGCCGGAAAAGCATTTGGTTAATATATTATTGTATCATGATTTTTGATATCCGTCAATAGTTTTTTTCGCTTTGACATTTGAGCGAGAAAACTTCGCCCCAAACTTTTAATTTTTTATTAATCCTCAACAAAGCTCTTGCAAACCGCGACGGAATGGGTTATAATTATTATGGAAGGAAATTTGCACGTATATTTAAGGCAGAAACAAGGTATATAAAATGATAATAGGAAAAGAACTTAACCGCGAAACAAGAGAATTCCCGAGTCTCGGAGATAACGAAAATATTCTTCGCGAAACACTTAAGACCGTGTACGATGCACTCGCAGAAAAAGGGTACAATCCCGTGAGTCAACTTGTGGGCTATATTCTTTCGGAGGATCCCACGTACATTACCAATCACAAAAACGCGCGCACGCTTATTACCCGCTTTGATCGCGACGAAGTGCTTGAAGCATTGGTAAAATATTATCTCGGAGTTTGATCGGATTGAGACACGTAACTATAATGCGCGGCGTGGAACTTTTCGTCCTCACGCCGAAATGTTGCGCGGACAACTCGTTTGAATGCGCCTTGGCGCTTGGATGCTTTGACGGATTTCACACCGCTCACGCGGCAATCGCTCGTGCGGCACGCGAACTTGCGGCAACTCGACCGCAAATGCTTGCAGGTGCATTTTGCTTTGCCCAACCGCCGGCAGCGTATTTCGGCAAATCTGTACCGATGATAACGGACGTTACCGAAAAATGCCGCCTGTTTGCCGCAGCGGGGTTAGATATTGCCTTTGTTGCCGATCTCGATGCTATAAAAGACCTCACCGCCGACGACTTTACGGCAAAGGTACTGCGCGAACATTGCCACTGCCACGCCGTTTCCTGCGGGTTTAATTTTACTTTCGGTCGCGGTGGCACAGGCACACCGACAGAACTCTGCCATGCTTTTGGCGATGATAGCGCAAAGGTATTGCCGCCGCAACTTATCGACGGCAAACCCATAAGTTCAAGCCGCATACGCTCGCTGATAAACGACGGGGACATGGAGAGTGCCGCCAAACTGCTCGGCCGCGATTTTTCGATATGCGGCGAAGTAATACACGGCCGCGGCGACGGCAAAAAGTTAGGTTTTCCCACCATCAATCAACTGCCGTCAGCAGGGATGCTGACTCCTCCCCCCGGCGTTTACATAAGCCGCGCGGAGATTCGGGACGGTGAATGTCTGCCTGCCATCACCGATGTTGGAACCGCTCCCACAATAGACAAAACCGGAGTGTTGCGATATGAAACTCACCTTTTGGCATCTCCCGACGAGTCGCTGTACGGTACGTCCCCGCGCATCTCGCTTTTGCACCGTTTGCGCGGAGAAATAAAATTTGCGTCTGCCGAAGAACTTACCGACAGTATAGCGCGCGATGTTGCAAAAGCGCGCGCGTTCTTCGGGCTGGCGTGAACTCGCCGCCGCGAATTCTGTTTCCGAAAAGAAAAACAAGATAAAACGAAAGGACCGCCGCCACGGCGATTTGTTATGCCGATACCGAAAAATCCACATACCCGCCAATGCAGAACGGCGGGGCTCCTTATATTGGCAATTATCCTTAGCATATTTTCTCCTGCTGTCATCATAACAGCGCACGCTGCGCAAGCCGACGTAGGCAGCACTGCGGAGAAGCTCGACTCTGCCGCAACCGCGCCGAGCGTGCCTTCGCCGCCCTCCCTTGACGGCGTGGACGCGGCATATCTTTTTAATCTTGACAGCGGCACGCTTATATGTTCAAAAGAACCGAATACTCTTCTCTACCCCGCCTCGACGGCAAAACTTATGGCGGCATACGTCTCTCTTTCCCTGCTTTACGATCGCCTCGGAGAAAAGATAACGATAACGCAGGAGATGATATCCGGTACCACCGGCACGCGCTACGGTCTTACCGAAGGGGAAACGGTAACTATAGAAGATTTGTTCTACATTGCCTTTGCGGGATGTTATAATGACGCCGTTATGGCTTTGGCACGATTAGCATCGGGAGATCTCACTTCCTTTATATCCGCCATGAATTCAACGGCAGAAGAACTCGGTATGCTTGATACCCATTACACCAATCCCACAGGTATGCATGACAGACTTATGCGTACCACTGCAGCCGATGTTGCCAAACTTGCCGCAGAACTGCAAAAAAACGATTTTTACCTTCGCATGACCTCCGAGCCGAAATATACCCTGCAAGGCAGTGAAAAGCAGTACACCGTAGCGAACCGCAACGAGCTTGTAATGAAAACAGGTGCGGCTCACGGCAAGTATTATAATCCTATATGCTATGGAATGAATGTCGGAATGACAGAAGAATCCGGATATGCGCTGACCACCATTGCCGAGGACGACGGCACCACATACATTTGCGTAATCCTCGGCGGACGCGAGACGGATGACGACATCAACACCGCATACACCACCGCAAACGCGCTGATAGCTTGGGCATACGAAAACTTCAGCTACCGTGAAATCATAACTCCCGCCACCATCGCGGCGGAAATCCCCGTAACACTCGCCACAGATGCCGACTCGGTGCTTTTGATTCCCGAGACTTCTTTTTCATACTACCTCCCCAACAGTGCGGTCATAGGAACGGATATCATCTACACACCCAAGCTTACAGTTGAATCGCTTGAGGCGCCGGTGAGCGCGGGTACAACTTGCGGCTTTATTACAGTCTCATATCTCGGAGAGGAAATAGCTACCCTGCCGCTTGTAACAAAGACTTCGGTCAGTTGCAATCAACTACTGAAACAGATGGAGGAAATACGACGTTTTTCACAAAGCCGTGTTTTTATAGCCACCGTTGTCAGCGCGGTGATAATTACCGTCATTTATTACGCGATACGCGCTTTTTTACGTGCTTCTCACCGCCGAAAACACGGCAGATACTATTGATATAAAAGCACTGTAATGCACTGTTTTTTGTAATACGCAAAAAAAGTATTGACTTGTTCACAATTTTGCGGTATAATAACTATATATGTACCACTATTATCTTGGAGGCATTCTTAATGTTTGAACAATTCAAAGCACTGCTCATAGATGAGCTTCAGGTAGAAGAAGAAAAAATTACACCCGAAGCTGAGTTGTCCAATGACCTCGGCATTAACTCTATAGAGCTTGCCGAGCTTGTTATGCGCTGTGAGGAGACATTTGGTGTTGACATTCAGGACGATGACATTCACAATTTTGTTACCGTCAGCGATGTCGTAAAATATCTTGAGGAACTTCAAAGCAAAAACTGAGATCATCGGATCAGTGCGGTAGCGCGAAAGAATTTTCCTTACGCGACGTTACATTTAAACAAAAAGCAGGGTAGAGTTACGCTCGTCCTGCTTTTTTCATATTCCGACGCCGCGAAATACCGTCATATATCCGCCGAACAATGTATATTTTATAGTACATAACACGCTCGGAGGGCTACGATATGACAAAGAAAAACAATGTTAAAAACGCCGGCGAGACCGATATACGTCACCGTGTAGATCGGGAGAGAGGAAATTTGGCGATATGTATTGTCGTTATTGTTATGTTCTCCGTCCTCTCCCCGGTCCTCACATGGCTTTTACAGAAGCTTTTTATTCCGTCAACAATATACAAGACAGGCGAAAACCAAGCCCATACCGCCGCTATCACCTCTACCGCAATGCCGAGATTTATAATCGATCCGGGTCACGGCGGTGAGGACGGCGGGTGCGTGGGCACGGACGGCACTCTTGAAAAGGATATAAACCTTGTGATTTCGCTGATGCTTGCCGATATTTTGCGCTTATCCGGATGCGATGTGATAATGACACGCACCGAAGACGTACTGCTTTACGACCGTTCCGGCGATTATCACGGTCAAAAAAAGATACAGGATCTGGCAGCAAGGCTTGAATGCGCCCGCGAGTACCCGGATGCATTTTTTGTGAGCATACATATGAATTCCTACCCATCCCAAAAAGAGTGCGGCTTGCAGGTATGGTACTC